>NZ_JAGPYZ010000002.1:0-418254 GCF_024454055.1 Corynebacterium sp. CCUG 70398 | reverse complement strand
TGTCGCGACTGACCTGTCAACCATCAGGAATGCTGTCCCAGGCACGCCGTGTCAACTATGTCATGACTTCAGACACCTCCGGGCGCACCATTTTTAGCTCCTACTCGGACTTCGCTGGCTGGGATATTCCGCTACCCTCAAGCTTCGGAATATCCCGAGGTGAAAGGACCAGCATGGCCACCGTTGAGCAGCACGATGCCCTGCTTGAGCTCGAGCGCATGATCGAGTCGCACGACATCGACGGCGACCACGCCGAAAAGATCTGTGGCCTGTTGGAAGAAGCGCAGCTCAACGACATCATCTGGCTGATTGAACGGTCGCCTGTCAAACGCAGTGCGGTGCTGTTCCGCCTGCTGTCGCCCGAGCGTGCCGGCGCTGTTTTTGACGCGCTCGACCCCAACCACCAGGCCGACATGGTGCGCGCGCTTGGCGACGATGAAGTCGCCGCATTCTTCGAGGAGATGGGTGCGGAAGACCGCGTCATGCTTCTCGACGAGCTTCCCGCCCCGGTGGCCGACCGCCTCCTCAAAGAGCTCAACGAGCAGGACCAAGAGAACACGAATGTGGTCCTCGGCTACGAAAAGGGCTCGGTCGGCCGTGTCATGTCTCCGGAGATCCCGGAGATCTACGGGGATATGACCGCGCAAGAGGTCGCGAACCTGCTGCGCGAAGAGGCCGAGGAGCTGGAGACCATCTACACCATCCCGGTGATGGATGAGGACCGGCAGCTGGTCGGCATTGTGAAGATGCGCGACCTGTTCCTGGCGGACGCCAACGACCTCGTGTCGGACCTGGTCCAGGATTCCCCGTGGGCGCGGGCGGAGGATGACGCGGAGGACACCGCCCGCTGGTTCCTCCCGTTGGCGCTGCTGGCCATTCCAGTGGTGGACAACGATAACCGCCTGGTGGGCATTTTCACCTTCGACGAAGCCCAGGCTGTCGTCGAGTCCGAGGACACTGAGGACAGTGCCCGCCAGGGTGGTTCGGAAGCGCTGAAGCGGCCGTATTTGTCCACGCCGGTGTTCACCCTGATGCGTTCGCGCATTGTGTGGCTGTTGGTGTTGGCGATCTCGGCCATCCTCACCGTCCAGGTCCTGGACATCTTTGAGGAGAAACTCGAGCAGGCCGTGGTGCTGTCCCTGTTCATCCCGCTGCTCACCGGCACCGGCGGAAACACCGGCAACCAGGCGGCAACGACCGTGACGCGTGCCCTTGCGCTTGGCGACGTCCACAAGGCCGACATCCTCAAAGTCATGTGGCGTGAAATCCGTGTCGGGTTCATGCTGGGTGCCGTTCTCGGCTCGATCGGTTTCGTGCTGGCCTCGTTGGTCTACGATTTGGACATCGGCATCATCATCGGATCGACCCTGCTGGCCATCTGCACAATGTCGGCGACGGTGGGCGGCGCCATGCCGATCGTGGCGAAGACGGTGGGCGCTGACCCGGCAGTGTTCTCCAACCCGTTCATCTCCACCTTCTGCGATGCGACGGGTCTGATCATCTACTTCCTCATCGCTACCTCGGTCCTGGGCCTGTGACCTGCTGATTTTTCCTGCTGTTCACCGTGGTGTACCGTTACATCTCGTTGCAAAAAGCACGCGCCCGTAGCTCAACGGATAGAGCATCTGACTACGGATCAGAAGGTTGGGGGTTCGAATCCCTCCGGGCGCACCAATAAAATGAGGGCCCTACCTGGTGTTTCAGGTAGGGCCCTTCGCTTTTGCCTACCCCTGCGCTGCAGCGAGCGCGGAGCTGCTAGGAACTCAAAAGACTAGCTCTCGAGATCCTTGACAATGTCGGGGTTCTCGCCCAGCCATGCCTCGATCGCTTCAGGCTCCTTGCCTTCGCCGTACTCGTTGACCACGGTGTCCTCGAGGGAGCCGTACTCGTCGTCGGAGAGCTTCAGGTCCTCGAGCCACTTGGCCACCTCGGGGTTGTCCTCGGCGAAGCCGCCGCGTGCGAGCCAGTGCAGGGACTCCGGCTCACCGAGTGCGCCCTTCGGGTCCTCCAGGTCCTTGACCGGGAACTTGGAGTTGGCCCAGAACGGGCGCCACAGGGTGACGACGATGTCCTTCTCGCCGTCCACCGCGGTCTGCAGCTCGGAGAGCATAGCTGGGGTGGAAGAGGTGGACAAGGAGTATCCGTCGGCATCCAGGCCGTACTCGGTGATGGCCTCCTCGGATGCCTTGGTCAGGCCGGCGCCAGGCTCGATGCCGACGACCTTGCCGCCGAAGTCGTCCGCCTTGCCCTTCAGGTCCTCAATGGAGTTGATGTCCTCCATGTACTCCGGCACAGCCCAGGTCAGCAGTGCATTGTCGTAGTAGGCGCCCAAGTCCTCGATGTCGTCGGAGTACTTGTCCATGTACTGCGCGTGGGTCTTCTCCGGCCATGCGGACGGGTACAGGTCGATATCGCCCTTGGCCAGGCCGGCGTAGAGGACGGCGGCGTCGGTGAGGGTCTCGTGCTCGACGGTGTAGCCGGCGGCCTCGAGCTTGTTCTCCAGCAGGTAAGCGGTGGACAGGCCGTCGGTCCAGGACGGCAGGTAGCCCAGGGTGATGGTGCCCTTGTCTCCGTCGCCCCCTTCGCTCGAAGCGGTGTCGCCAGAGTCGGAGCATGCCGTCAGCCCGAAGATGAGCGTGGCGGCAGACAGCGTAGCTAGCGTTTTACGGATGGTCATTGAAAGTAAGTCCCTTCTTCGACTGTGTAAGACAAAATCTCCGTGCCTCCCCCGTCCCCGCCAGAAAAGGCGGCGCCGCCTCACCCCGAGTGATTCAGCGGTGAAGCGGCGCGCGCATTTCTCCAGCAGATGTGGGGTTATTCCACCAATTATAGAGAATGATCCAATCTTCAGCCAAGGAAAATTACAGGTAGGGCGGAGTGCGCTAGTTTTTTCGATTCCGGATCTGGGTCAAAAGAGACGACTTATATGCATTCAAATCGCCCAGTGCGGCGGTGAGACGGTCGAGGTAGACCGCCAGGATGACCACGGCCAGACCTGCTTCGACACCCTGGGCGACATCCAGCGTGGAGATCGCGGCGGTGACTTCTTTGCCCAGACCGTCGGCGCCGACCATGCCGGCGATGACGGCCATGGAAAGCGAGAGCATGATGACCTGGTTGATTCCGGCCATGATCGTCGGCACTGCCAGCGGCAGCTGGATGCCGCGCAGAATCTGCCACGGGGTCGCGCCGTAGGAACGGCCGGCCTCGACGGTCTCCTCGTCCACCTGGCGGATGCCCAGCTCCGTCATGCGCACGCCCGGGGGCAGCGCGAAGATGATGGTGGAGAACACGCCCGGCACGACACCGATGGAGAAGAAGGTCACGGCCGGAATCAGATAGACGAATGCCGGCATGGTCTGCATGAAGTCCATGATCGGGCGGACGATCTTGCTCACCGTCTCCGACTTCGCCGCCCAGATGCCCAGCGGGATCGCCATGATTACCGCGGTCAGGGTGGACACGAGCACCAGCGACATTGTCTGCAGCATGGTCTCCCACTGCCGCATGCCCATCACCAGCAGGAAGCCGATCAAAGCGCCGAGGGCCAAGCGCCAGGAGCGGACGAACCAGGCGATGAGCACCAGGATGGCCAGCAGAATGAAGACCGGGATGGACAACAGTGCGTTGGAAAAGCCCTCGACGAGGAATGTCATGACGGCACTGAAGGCGTCGAAAAGCACTGTGGCGTTGTCTGTGAGCCAGTCGATGCCGTCGTTGACCCAGTCGCCGACGTTGATGCGGGGAATCAAAGTCTGGTCCATTACTCGTTCACCTCGTTGGTCGTGGTGTGTGCAGTGGTTGCAGCGCGGGCATCGGCATCGTCGGCGGCGGCCGCCGCGGCGGGATCGCTGCTCTCAGTGGATGCGGCGGACAGTAGCGTCACGCGTGGGACGACACCGCAGAATTTGCCGTCGTTGTCCGTGACCACGATCGGGGTCGGGGAGTCCGCGGCGAGCTGGAACAGCTCGTGAAGGGGGGTGTCTTTGTGGACGGTGTGAGTTGCCGGGCCGTCGTTAAGCGGAAGCGCGTTCTCGCTGTTGCGCACGGCGCGCGCGACAGCGTCTTCCCACACGATGCCGGCGGGCGTGCGGTCGCGGTTGAGAACGACGAGCCACGGGTTCTGCGTCTCGCGCAGGAGTTTCTGCGCGGCGAGCGGTCCGTGGGCTGCGCCGAGGGTCTCCTTCGGCTGCTCGGCGATGTTGTCGGCGGTGAGCACGCGCGCACGGTCGACGTCTTTGACGAAGTCGGCGACGAAGTTATTCGCCGGGTTCTGGAGGATGTCTTCGGCGGTGCCGATCTGCTCGATGCGGCCGGACCGCATCATCGCGATGCGGTCGCCGATGCGCATGGCTTCGTTGAGGTCGTGGGTGATGAACAAAATGGTCTTGTTCAGCTTGCCCTGCAGCTCGATGAGCTGGTCCTGCATGTCTTTGCGGATCAGCGGGTCGAGCGCGGAGAATGCCTCGTCCATGAGCAGGACATCGGTGTCCGCAGCGAGCGCGCGGGCGAGGCCGACGCGCTGCTGCATGCCGCCGGAGAGTTCGCCCGGCATGTAGTCGGCCCATCCGTCGAGGTCGACCATGCGCAGCGCCTCGTGCGCCTTCTCGTCGCGCTCGGCCTTGGACACGCCCTTGATTTCCAGGCCGTAGGCCGCGTTCTGCAGCACGGTGCGGTGGGGGAGCAGCGCGAAATGCTGGAAGACCATGGAGATCTTGTCGCGGCGGAGGTCGCGCAGCTGGGATTCGGACATCTCCGTCAACGGGGTGCCGTCGATCTCTAGGGTGCCGCCGGAGGCGGGCAAGAGTCCGTTGACCATGCGGATGAGCGTGGACTTGCCGCAGCCGGACAGGCCCATGATGACGAAAATCTCGCCCGGTTCCACATCGAAAGAGGCGTCGATGACGGCGGCTGTGCTGCCCTTTTCCATTAGTGCTTCGCGGCTCACGCCATTTTCAAGGGCGGCGATCGCCTTCTGCGGATCTTTGCCGAAGACTTTATAGAGTCCCCGGGCTGAAATCGTTGTCATGCATGCCTCCAGAAAAATTACACTGAAAATTCAGGTTCTTCAGGGATTTCATCTTTCCACACACTTCACCCAGTATCGAGCTCAGAGCGTGGAGATCACGGCATGCCGCACGATGAAAACGGGGGCATAAGCGAGGGCACGCGTGGACTAGAAGACGTCGATGCGCCCGCCGAGCGACTCGGTTTGCCGCAGTGCTTTGACCCAGCCGGGGGCGCCGAGCTGGATGCGCATGACGGGGCGCGAGGAGATCTTCACCGGGGACACGGATTCGGCGCGGGCGCCCTTGCGTGCGCCCATCCGGGTGGCGGCGCGGTAGCCGGCACCGGCGAGCTGCTCGATGGAGGGGCGGTCCGGGTCGGCGAGGGAGTCGCGGGCATCCTGCAGGAGGACCAAGATCTCGTCGATAGTTTTCACCACGGCATCGGCGTTGGTCTCGCACATCGCGCGCACGAGTCCGGGCTCGGTACCGGCGACGCGGGTCGCTCCGCGGAAGGACCCAGCCGCCAGCGACTGGGCGAGGGTGCCGCCACGGTCACCGACGATGGCCAGCGCCTCGGCGAGCACGTGGGGCAGGTGGGAGACCCGTGCGACAGCTTCGTCGTGGGCAGCCACAGACACCGGCACGGCTTCCGCGCCGCAGATGCGGGCGAGCTCGCAGACGTCGGCAAACAGCTCGATCCAGTCCGCCGGCACTCGGCGACCTGCGTTGTCGCACTCGACGGCGTAGTCGTAGGTGACGGCCCAGGCCGCGCGGGTGAACAAGCCTTCGCGTGAGGCGCCCCAGCCGGAATCTTCGGTGCCGGACATGGGGTGCCCGCCAACGTAGCGCAGCTGCATGCCACGCTCGCGGATCAGATCGTAAACGGACTTCTTCACGCTCACCACATCTGTCACCCCGCAGTTCGGGGCGTACAGGGCGATGCCGTCGAGCACATCTTCCACGGCATGCATCGGCACGGCGACAATGATCAAGGCGTTGTCGGAGGCGGCGCGGGACAGCACGCTGGAAAGGTCATCGTGGACGTCGAAACCCTCGCGGGAGGCGGCGCGTGCGCCGGAGCGGGAGTGGTTGTAGCCGTAGACATCTACGCCGGCGGCGGCCAGATCTCGCATGATGGATCCCCCGATGAGCCCTAGCCCGATCACGCAGGTAGGGGGGAGTTCGCGCTTGCTCAGATTGTGGCCGTTCACCCTGACAAGTGTTCCACAACGCGGGTAGTCTGACTAGGCATGGGTGCAGAGTTTGAGGATGGCTACGCGGTGACCGTGGCCATGCGTGGTGGCGAGTGGGTTGTCGCAGGGTTCGACGATGACTTCGAGCACCTGTCCACCGCTGTGAAGGCGGTCCGCAACCTGCGTAGCGAGGGCGCTGCTTTCGCATTGCTGAACGTCGAGGAGGAGTACCTCGTCATTGTGCGCCCCGGCCCGAGTGACGTGCGCGTGCTCATTTCGGACGCGACGATGGGCGTGGACGATGATTTCGCTGCGGAGATCCTCGACCAGGCAGGCATTGACATCCCGGACATCGATCCGGATGAGCTGGACAATGTCGACGGGTGGGCGGACGGCGACTTCGCCATTCTGGAAGACGTTGGTCTCTCCGAGCAGGTGCTCGCAGTGCTTATCGACGACACCTCCGCCGACCCCTCCACCATCATCGACTCCATCGCGGACGAACTCGGCTTTGCCGACGAACTGGACCGCGTGATCAGGCGGTGATCCCGCGGTGAGCCGGCGACAGGCACAGGCCGAGGAGCGGATGCGCCGCGCCATCGAGGTCGCCCGGACCACACCCATCGGCGACATTCCCGTCGGTGCTGTCCTCTACGGCCCGGACGGTGAAGAGATTGCCACCGGGACGAACCGGCGTGAAACGGATCGGGATCCGGTGGGGCACGCGGAGGTCGTCGTCACGCGAAAGGCGGCGCAGGCACTGGGAACCTGGCGTTTGGATGGCTGCGAGCTCGTGGTCACGTTGGAACCGTGCACGATGTGTGCCGGCGCAATCCTGGGCGCGCGCGTGCAATCGCTGGTCTTCGGCGCGTACGAGCCGAAGACGGGAGCTGTCGGATCGCTTATCGACGTCTTGCGTGACCCGCCTCATCTCCACACCGTCGAAGTGCGCGGAGGCGTGCTGGAGACTGAAACCGCCTCACTGATGCGGGACTTCTTTGCGCGTGAAGTCCGTGGTCACACGGCCGATGGGCGAGCTTGAAGGCGATTGAAACGAAATCGTTACCCACGCCACAGCCGACTTTCTCTACCATGGGCGACGTAAGCGAAACTCACTTAGATAAAGGAGAAGATCATGGCTGATTTTGAAGGCAAGGCAGACCAGCTGAAGGGCGACGCTAAGGAAGCTTTCGGCAACGCTACCGACAACGACCAGCTGAAGAACGAGGGCAAGGCTGACCAGCTCGGCGGCGACATCAAGGAGAAGCTGTCCGACGCTGGTGACGCTGCTAAGGACAAGTTCAACGAGGTCGCTGGCAAGGTCCAGGACAAGCGCGACGAGGCTTAAGTAGCCCCTTAAGGCGAATTTGGTTCGCCGGTCACGTTGCCGTTAGTCTGTTCTGCGGTAGCGTGTCCGAGCGGCCGAAGGTACTCGCCTCGAAAGCGAGTGAGGGTAAAACCTCCGCGGGTTCAAATCCCGCCGCTACCGCCAAAAATTTTGAAGTTCGGAGTTTGGGTAATATTCAGTCGACAACAGGCTGAATCGCACCCAGGCTCCGAACTTTTTTGAAAGGTACATGTGGCGACGTTTCTTTACCGGCTCGGCAAATGGTCCTTCCTGAACAAATGGAAGGTCATCGTCGCGTGGCTGCTGTTGTTTGCCGCTGGTCTTGTTGGGGCGTTGACGCTAATGAAGCCGCTGACGAGCGACTTCGAAATCTCGGGCACGCCGTCGATTGACGCGCTGTACTCGCTGAACGAGAACTTCCCTGACCAGAGCGATCCGGTCCAAGCCCCGTCGGTCAACCTCGTTTTCGCCGCGCAGGAGGGTCAGCGCTTGGACGCCGCCCACAACATGGCGGCGATTGACGAGACCATCGCCTACATCGAGGACAACCTCGACGGGCTCACCGGCACAGACCGCTTCGGCAACCCGGTCACGGTCAACAAGGCCCAAACCGAACAGATCGTGTCCATGATGACGGACATGGGCATGCCGGAGGAGCGCGCCAAGGCCGACGCCCACAATGTGCGCTTGCTGTCCGACGACGGCCGCATCGGCTACACCACCTTCGAATTCGGCGCCGAAACGTCGATGCAGGTGAGCGCCGAAGAACGCGAAGTCGTCGCGGAGGCAATGGAGCTCGCCCGCGACAAAGGCCTCCAGGTGGAGGCAGGCGGGCCGGGCTACGGCGACCCGATCGAGATCAAGGCCACCTCGGAAATCGTCGGCATTGCGATCGCATTCGTGGTCATGATTGTCACGTTCGGCTCGCTCATCGCGGCCGGCATGCCGGTGATCACCGCGGTGCTGGGCGTGGGGCTCGGCGTGTTCCTCATCCTCATGACTACGCACTGGGTCGACCTGAACGAGGTCACACCGACGATGGCCATCATGATCGGCCTGGCCGTCGGCATTGACTACGCGCTGTTCATCCTGTCGCGCTACAAGACCGAGCGCACCCGTTTACCTGGCCCGGAAGCTGCGGGTTTGGCGGTGGGCACAGCCGGGTCATCAGTCGTCTTCGCCGGCACGACAGTGTTCACAGCACTCATTGCCCTGGTGCTGGCGCAGATCGAGTTCCTGTCCTGGATGGGCATTGCCGCCGCCGTCACTGTTGCGATCGCCGTGCTCGTGGCTATCACGCTGCTGCCCGCACTCATGGGCGCGCTGGGCGACAAGATGTTCGCCGCGAAGATTCCCGGTGTGGCCGGCAACCCCGGCCCCGGCGACCGGCCCGGCAAGAACCTGCAGGAAAGGTCCCTGGGCAGGTCGTGGGTGAACGCGATCAAGCGCGCACCTGCTCTGGTCATGGCCAGCGTCGTGCTCGTGCTGGGCACGCTCGCGGTGCCGGTGCTCGGGATGGAGATGTCGCTGCCGTCGGACTCCAACTCCAACCTGGACACCACGCAGCGTAAATCCGCCGACCTCATGGCGGAGGGCTTCGGTGAGGGCGTCAATGCGCCCTTCCTGTTGATCGTCGACGCTCACGACGTGAACGCCGATGCCCAGGCACTGCAGCCTTACGTCAACGTGCTGCCGGATGAGGAGGAGAATAAGGCGCAGCTGTCGACCTTCCTCTACGCGATGGAGCGCGCTGGATCCGTCAACGGCATCACCCACGCGCAGCTCATCGCGGTCAACGAGGACATGACCGCCGCGCAGATCTTGGCGACGCCCACCACCGGCCCGGATAATCCCTACACCGTGGATACCGCGCACGCGCTGCGCGAGGTCGACCGCGAGATCACCGACGCCACCGGCGCTGACATCGGCCTGACCGGGTTCACCGCCGTGCAGATGGACATCACCGAAGAGCTCGCCGACGCGATGCCGCTCTACCTGGGCATTGTCGTGGGCCTGGCGGTGATCCTGCTCGTGCTGGTGTTCCGGTCCCTCATGGTGCCGTTGGTCGCGGGGCTGGGCTTCCTGCTCTCCGTCGGCGCGGCGTTCGGCGTCACGGTCGCGTTCTTCCAGTACGGCCTGTTTGGGCTGGTGAACACGCCGGGTCCGATCCTGTCCTTCCTGCCCATCCTCCTCATCGGCGTCACGTTCGGCCTGGCGATGGACTACCAAGTCTTCCTGGTCACACGCATGAGGGAGGAGTACACCGGGGCGCGTTCGCACGGCGCGCGCGGCGATTCACAGGCGACGCTCGCCGCCGTCGAAAAGTCCACGGTGGAGGGCTTTGTGCGCGGTGCGCGCGTGGTCACGGCCGCCGCGATCATCATGATCGCCGTCTTCGTCGCCTTCATCGACCAGCCGCTGCCGTTCATCCAGATCTTCGGCTTCGCGCTCGGCGCCGCCGTGCTTTTCGACGCATTCTTTGTCCGCATGGCGCTTGTCCCCGCCACCATGTTCATCCTGGGTACGGCGACGTGGTGGATGCCGGGGTGGCTCGACCGCATCCTGCCCAACCTGGATGTTGAGGGTGAAGCACTGGAGAAGCAGTTCGAGGAACGAGGAGTCCACGCATGACAGAACAGAGCGTGGATCTGAGCTTCACCCTGGGCACGCGTCTCGACGGCGCGAACGGCCGCACCGGCGTCATCCATACTCCGCACGGCGACATCCGCACGCCCACGTTCATTCCCGTGGCCACGAAAGCGACGGTGAAAACGCTCACCCCGGAGCAGGTGCGGGCGGCTGGCGCGCAGGCGATTCTGTCCAACGCATACCACCTGTACCTGCAGCCCGGATCCGACATTGTCGACGAGGCCGGGGGAGTGGCGGCGTTTGAGAACTGGCGCGGCCCGACATTCACCGACTCCGGCGGCTTCCAGGTGATGAGCCTGGGTGTCGGCTTCAAAAAGATCCTCGCGATGGACATCACCGACCTGACCGAGAGCGACATCCGCGCCGCGAACAAAGACCGCATGGCGCGTGTCGACGACGACGGCGTGGACTTCAAATCCGTCATCGACGGCTCCGCCCACCGTTTCACCCCGGAGAAGTCGATGCAGATCCAGCACCAGCTCGGTGCGGATATCATGTTCGCGTTCGATGAGCTGACCACGCTCGTCGATACGCGCGCTTACCAAGAGCACTCTGTTGAGCGCACGCGGCTGTGGGCGCAGCGGTGTTTGCGCGAACATGATCGGCTCACGCGGGAGCGCGAGGGCAAGCCTCTGCAGTCGTTGTGGGGAGTGGTGCAGGGCGCGAACTACGAGGACCTGCGGTGCCAAGCAGTACGTGGGCTGCTCGCCTTGGACGAGGAGGCACGCGCGGAAGGCCGGCGCGGATTCGGCGGCTTCGGCATCGGCGGCGCGCTGGAAAAGGAGATTCTAGGCACCATCACCAGCTGGGTCACCGACGAGCTTCCCGAGGACAAACCCCGCCACATGCTCGGCATCTCCGAACCCGACGACCTGTTCACCTGCATCGAGAACGGCGCCGACACCTTCGACTGCGTCGCGCCGACCCGCCTCGGCCGCCGGGGCGGCGTCTACACCCTCGACGGGCGAATGAACCTCATGGCCGCCCGCTTCAAACGCGACTTCACCGGCATTGACGAGGAGTTCGGCGGCTACGTCTCCGAGAACTATTCCCGCGCCTACATCCACCACCTGCTCAAGGCGAAGGAATTCCTCGCCGGAACGTTGTGCACCCTGCACAACCTCGAGTTCATGCTGCGCCTGGTGGACAACATCCGCGCCGCCATCGACGAGGGCCGGTTCTATGAGTACCGCGACGAATTCTTGGGGCGGTACTACGCGGGGCGCGGATAAGGGGCTGCTAGGCCGTCGTCGAGCTGACTTCTTCTTCCTTCCGGCGCACGGCAGCGATGGTCGGGTAAGTGATCGGCAGCAGGACGATCTCCATGATGGTCTTCCAGAAGAAGCCGACCGCGACGTAGTTAATGAACGCGCCCGCGGAGTCGATGCCGATAACGCCGGCCGCAATGGAACAGAACAGCAGCGTGTCGGCGAACTCACCGACGACTGTGGAGCCGATCAAGCGCGCCCACAGGTTGTCAGTGCCGAAGCGGTCCTTCATCTTCTGCAGCACCCACGCGTTGAGCAGCTGGCCAACGACGTAACCGGTCAGCGACGCGACGACGATGCGCGGCAACAGGCCGAGGACCGCCTCGAAAGTGTCCTGCATGTCGTAGAACGGCGCGCCCGGGAGCCAGATTGCAATGTAGAAAGACACCACGGCGAGCACCGCGATGCCGAAACCGGTGAACACGGCGCGCCGTGCGGTTTTGAAGCCGTACACCTCGGCGATAACGTCACCGATCACGTAGGAGATCGGGAAGAGGAAGAACGCGCCGTCAGTAATCAGCGGGCCGATCTGCACGCCCTTTTGCGCGGTGATGTTGGAAATCAGGAACACCGCGCAAAACACTGCGAGCAGGTAGGGGTACGGGGACCGCGAAACGGGATGACTCATGCGCATGATCTTTGCACACATCTCTAGCTTTAACCCGATCGCGTGCATAAGTGGCTAGCGTTTATGAACTTGGAACGTTCAGTAAAAATGAACGTTCAATAAAGATGCGCGATGAGGGCGTCTGGATGTTAATTTGATTGCTATGTTGCGTGAAATCGACGCTGCGAATCGGGTTCTTGCGCTCGAAGGGCTGCCGGTCCGACTGGAGCTTAGATCTGAGTTCGGATCTGAGCCGCCTTCAGGCCTCCTTAATCTCATCGACGTTCGGGATCCGGAAGCGGTTGCTTACCCGGTGGTGGGTTTCATGGGAGCACTGCCGTCTAAGTATTTTCCAGAGCAACGGACGGGGGAGCGATTCCTTCTTTTATCGGAGAACATCACTCCTGCAGTCGCTGAATCGCTGCGCCAGAGAAACATTATGTACCTCGATGCGCGGGGCAACTGTTTCGTCAATGAGGGTCCGATATTTGTGGATATCCGAGGCCGGACTCGCGCCCCCGAAAGCTCCGGAAGGGCGAGAGGCGGGGAGCTTTCTGGTCCAGTGAATTCGGCGCAAAACTTGTTCACACCGCGGCGTGCGCAAGTGATAGCTGTGCTTTTGTCGTTTCCGGAGCTGCTCGGCAAACCGACCCGGCTATTGGCGAAGGCTTCAGACACTTCTGTAGGAACGACCTCGCAAACGCTTTCCCTGCTGAAGGAGACGGGGTATTTGTTCGAATCGGGCAGCGGATTCAGCTTCACGCCCAACAAGGTGCAGACATTGGTGGACACGTGGGTGGACGCTTACTCGACAGGTCTCGGGAAGCGTCTTGAGTTGTTCCACGGGAAAGCTGAGCTGTCTCGCCTGGGAGACATAGATCCACGTGGCTGGGTCAGCGGGGAAGCGGCTGTTCCGGAATTGGTGCGCGGTGGCGACTCTGTCACGTTGTACGTCGATCATCGAAATGATCTGAAGAGCTTGATAAAAGACTCAAGGATGCGCAACGATCCGCAAGGGAATGTGCTCGTTCGGAGGGCCTTTTGGTCACAACCGTGGGCACCTGATCTTCAGCGGGTGATCGATTCTGAGTCGGACATGCACGGATGGTCGGTTGCCCCGCGCATCCTCCAGATTGCTGACCTCGCAGCGACTCGTGATCCTCGCTTGGTCGAAGTGTCGCAAACCATCAGAGCGCAGTTGCTTAGGGATATCGATGCACAACGATGAACATATTTGCACTGTCTTAGAACAGGTGGGGGAGTTTATTTCACTCGATAGCGTGATGGTCGTTGGGGCGGCCTGTCGTGACATTCACCAGTCCAGTTTCCGCAACGCGGAACCGGCTCGCGCCACCGGGGATGTGGATTTAGGCCTTGCGGTTGAAGATTGGGGTGCCTTCTTGGCTCTCCGTTCTGCGTTCTCACCACACTCGAGCGCCTGGCAAGAGGTGAAGATCGGTGATATCCCTGTTGATCTGGTGCCCTTTGGGCCCTTGGAGACCCCTCCTGGGACTGTCGTCACAGATGACGGGATCCAAATGAATGTCGCCGGATTTCAGGAAGCGTTTGATAATGCAGACCTCCACACGTTGTCTAACGGTATGCAGATCAAGATTCCTACTGTTCCTGGTCTAGCGGCTTTAAAGCTGCATGCATGGTTAGACCGCTATCTGAAGGGGAACTACAAAGACGCTTATGACCTCGCCCTGATCATGGCTTGGTACGGAGAGCCTCAAGCTGAACGACTGTTTGATCGGTTCTTGGAATACCGGGAGCCGGAGGAAATTTTCCCAGATGACCAACTGGCCGCTTTCGTCCTCGGGGCAGATGTAGCCGTAGAGCTGGGTGTGGAGGCCGCGTCCATACTGCATGAGAGGTTCGAGCGTGAGCCTGAGAATGGCATTGAACTCCTTGCCAAAGAGTTGACCTGTCGTGGTGAACACTCTCTCCCAAAGGATCGCAGGCGAGCCCAAGTAGATTCTCTGTTGGACGGGCTCAACGAGGGGATCAGAGGTATGAGCATATGACCCCGTTCGATGCCCCCGCCGGCCGGTACGCCCCCAGCCCCAGTGGAGATTTGCACTTCGGCAACTTGCGCACGGCGGTGCTGGCATGGCTATTCGCGCGCCAGTCGGGCCGACGATTTTACATGCGGGTGGAGGACATTGATTCGGAGCGGTCGTCGGCGGAATCGGCGCGGCGCCAGCTCGAGGACCTCGCGGCGGTCGGCATAGAGTGGGACGAGCCGGTCATCTACCAGTCGAATCGCTCGGAGACGTACCAGGGCGCGCTGGCCACGCTCACCGAGAAAGGCCTGGTCTACGAGTGCTACTGCACACGCCGGGACATCCGCGAAGCAGCGTCTGCCCCGCACGTCCAGCCCGGAATGTATCCAGGCACGTGCAGAGAGCTTGACGACGCTACCCGCGCCCAGAAACGCACCCTCCTCCAATCCGAAAACCGCCTGCCGGCCCTGCGCCTGAAGTCCCAGGCGGAGCAGTGGACGGTGCGGGATTTCTACCACGGCGCGTTCACCGGACTTGTAGACGATGTCATTCTGCGCCGCGGCGGCAACATCAACCAAGCGCAGGCGGGGGACTGGGCTTACAACCTCGCGGTGGTCGTGGACGACGGTGACCAACGCGTAGATCAAGTGGTGCGCGGTGACGACCTGCTCGCCTCGGCTCCGGCGCAGTCCTATCTGGCGCACGAATTGGGATACGACGAGCCGGAATATGTGCACGTCCCGCTGGTGGTGAACGCCCAGGGGCGCAGGCTGGCCAAACGCGATGGCGCCGTCACGCTGCGCGAGATGAACGCCGACGGCGCGGACGTCCCAGGCGCGATCGCAGAGTCGCTGGGTTACCCAGGCGCGGACATGGCCTTGTTGCTCCAGGAATTCGATCCGGAAGCGCTTCCGCGCGAGCCGTTCGTCTGGTGCGACTGAGAACAGCACCGAGACAGCGCGCTTGAATACTTTTGCTCGCTTATTCCTACGGGGGCATTAACCGCCATTGTGAGAAGCGACTCCGAAGAATGCTAGGGGGTTTCAATCGAACGTAAAGCGCTAAAATAACGGGAATTAAGTCCATTCTTAAGTCTTCTTTACGCTGGTGGTGAGGGGTATCACAGGGAATTGACATGCTGCAAGGGGTGGGTTAGCTTCGACCACGATTACCACCCTCAGAGAGATCGCAAAAGAGGTTTCCCTGCCTAAACGATACTGTCCACCCGGACCTGCAGCCGACATTTTTAGGAGCGGCCAGATGCCGAAAACTAAAGGAGCTAGGACTATGACCAAACGTTCACATACTCGTGTACGGGGGTTACTATGTTCAGTTTCGGTTGTCGGTGCCTTGTTTATTGGTAGTGGTGCGCCGGTTGCGGTCTCACAAACCGTCACCGAGCCAGTTTCGGAAGAAGCAGCGGTTTCCGAGGAGGGGGGCACTCCAACTGACGAAGCGAGCGGCAACGGCAGGAAGTCTGCTGCCGAGAGCCAGGCGCCCGACGGCCCAGAGCCGGATGCCAAGAACCAAACTAATGATGTGAACGCGGCGCGCTTTGGCGATGTCATCGCGATCCCCAAAGGAACCAATGCTGAGGGGAGTCTCCTGTACACGCTGACTAGCAAGGTGTCTTCCACCGACTTCGGAGAAGATGAGTACATCAGACTGATCCGTCAAGACTCCGGAGCTCCCGTGAAGGTAACAGGTGGGCGTCTCAACGCTTCTGCAGTAGAGGTCTCAACGGGCGTTGATGATCAAAATCGGCAAATTCTTGCTCTTCAACGTCCAGCGCAAATACCAGACTCAAACATTGTAGAAGTGGACATCGAGGTGGAACCGGGCAGTGTTCTCACTAAGCGGTCCTGGCGCCTAGAAATTTCGGACCGGGCCCTCGACGGTGAGCAACCGAATGCTCCAGAGCTTTCTAGAAATCGACTCTTTGCGGCGGCAGAAGAGCCGCGACCTGATATGAGCAAGATCCCCGAATACATGGGTGGTAGCGGTAATTTCGTTCTCGGGACAGATCCATCTTTCGAACTTACAGAGATCGTGCCCGAAGAAGATGACGGCAAGGTGGCTACCATTCGTTTCACGTTTGAAGTGGATGGCATGAATGCCCAAAGTGGGCCGTTCAACGAGCTTCGGTTCAATCCTCGCGGCATGTTCAATCTCGAAAAAGGGGCGAAATTAGAGGGATTGGATTATTTGTGGCTCAACGATAGTGAGAACACGAATCCGGAACACTCATTGAACTTGCAGAAAAAGGGTATCGACTGGGTCAAGCACTCCGTGGATGAGAAGGGGGAAGGTGCACCTCTTGATGTGTGGTCTTCCACGCACTTCTTGATCGCGAATAGAAGGCCGGTGATCAAAAACGGCGACACCCTCACGGTTCGTTACAAGCTCACACGTGAAAAGTATGAAGTTGAGCCGGACTCGGGACTCTCTGGAACACCAACGGAAAACACCTACTGGGTGAATACAGAGACCCAGTTCACGCGGTACGACATTTCCCCGGATATGAGCACTATCAGGATTGGCCGCCAGTTTCCAGTCAAGGAAGGATATGGTGACATAGCGGTAACGAAAGACGGGAAATTCCTTTATGCCGTCAAGTATCTGGGGCCTTTTAATGAGTTCTTCATTGACAAATACGATGCCCGCACGGGTGCTCACGTAGGTCGAGGTAGTTTCAAATTGGGACCACTTGCAGCAGGTGGCTTAGATCTTGCCTACCCTCAGTTGAACGCTTTGACCTTCGACTACGATGGAAACCTGATTTTCGCCACCCCAAAGGCAACTAACCCTGGCGACAATAAGAGCCCCATTTGGAAGCTCGATCCTTCTTGTGTGAAGCCTCTGGATGAAAAGTCCGTGTGCAACCTCGGGACAGATGTTGTCGAAATGGATCTGAGATGGCCCAAGGGCCTGACATCCGCAGGTGACTTCTTCGTCGGGGCGGATGGAAGCCTGTACGGTGCAGCGACTACCGCTACAACCAACGCTAAATCTGAGTCCCCGATTGTCCGCTGGGCGGCTCTTGAGCCAGGTTACCCGGCTAAAGGCCGCGCAACGGAAGGGGTGATCGTAGGAAATCTTCCTCGTCCGACGTTCGGTATGGGCCGCTTTGGTGATTATATTCTCTCGACACAAACGGATGGAACACACGATAGCTTAGCCAACTCCGGCCTTGTCTGGTCTCACTTTGCATCGGACGGAAAGGGAGGCTACGTCCTTGAAGGTGACGAATTACAAGCAACGGTTGAGAGTACTGCGTATGGAGTATTCAAACCGAACCAATCACTGTGGGGAGCCACCTCGATTTATGATTCGGGCCCAGTTAATGAAGTAATTCTACGGATCGAAAAGGAGGTCAGGGGAGACCGCGTCGAAGCTGGGGACCAATTTCAACTCGGTGCCTATCGCGACCCAGCACCGCCGGCGAATAAGCGGACCTATTTGGAGGGTTCCGTTATGGCCTCATCGCCAGCGACTGGCCTGCAAGATCAAGTTGCCTTCAGCTACGTTCAGCGGGGTGAAAGCTACGGAATATTTGAAGGATTCCGCTACGAAGAATACGACAAAAAAGGGAACAAGTTGATTAAGAACTTGCCTAAAGAGCATGCAGAGAAATATTTTTCTTCTCTTAAATGCGTTGAAGGCAATGAGTGGTCTGCGAATGGAACAGTTGTAGAAACGGAAACGCTGTCGGACCTGACGGCTAACTCTGACCGCGAGAGTAGATTGACGATTCCTTCAGATCCCAACCTGAAGGCCGTGACGTGCAGGTTCAGCAACTCCACGGAGGTGGGAAAAACCTCGTTAGCGGTGTTCAAGATGGCCGATAAAGATGGGCAGAACAACCTGCAGCTGCTCGATGGAGCAAAGTTCGCGCTCCATGAAAAGGACGAGAAAGCTGCCGGTGGCCTGGGCACGAAGGTTTCTGACATCGTCCCTAACCCGGATAGCGGTTACTCGGTCGGCGACCTGGAGTTCGACAAACCCTACCTGCTGGTAGAGACGCAGGCGCCCCCGGGGTACCTCCGGCTTTCGCAACCGATTGAGTTCATGATCACCCGCGGGCAGAACGGCCGATCCCAACTTAAGCTCTTGAGCCAACCGACGAGTATCGGCGTGGCACTTCCCCCAGATGATCCGAACGCCCAAAAAGTCCAGAATGCCGGCGATGTGGATGGTGTGGCCCTCACGGTCGTCAACGTTGAGCACCCGCAACTCCCGAAGACGGGCGGGCCCGGTGTGCACCGTCTGGGTGCACTCGGTCTCATGTTGTTGGCTCTGGGCGGTGTGTCCCTCACCAATGGCGGCGGCAGGAGACGACTCCCGCGAATGAGCTGGTAGAGCCCCAATTATGGGGACCGCCCCACTGCGAACGCCTTGCCTACAGTGGGGCGCATGCTTTTCGATGCTGATCTGTCCAACGTCCGTGTCAATGACCCCTGGAAGCGCTACGACCTGTCCACCCTGAACCGGCTCCACGACGCCGAGGCCGCTGTCGTGGGTGACACCCTCGGCCACCTGACCACCATGGCGGGCCGGATCCACCGCGTTACCGGCGAAGGCAGCGCCATCGGCAACGCATTCCCGATCAACTGCACCCCGGGCGACAACCTCGGCGTATGGCGCGCGCTTGACGACGCGCAACCCGGCGACATCTTCGTCATCAACGCCCGCGGAGCTGACGGATCGGCCATCATCGGCGGCCAGATCGCCCGCATGATGGTGGAAGCGGGCGTGCTCGGCTGCGTCGTCGACGGACCTGTCCGCGATGTGAACGATCTGGAAGAGTACGGCCTGCAGGTCTTCGCCACCGGTACGACGCCGATGGGTCCGACTCGTTTCGGCCCGGCGGAGGTGGGCTACCCGGTCGCCTGCGCTGGCACGGTGGTCAAAGGCGGGGACCTCATCATCGCCGACAACGACGGTGTCACTGTCGTCCCTGCCGGCCGCATCCAGGAAGTCCTCGACAACATCGCCGATTCTGAAAAGAAAGAGAAGGACTTCTTCCGGAAGATCAGCGAGGAATGGGTGCCCGCCAAGAGGCGCGGTGACATCGGCCAGGATAACCCGGGCACTGTCACTCCCGAGACGGAAGACGAAGTCGATGAGGAGCGCTAAACCCTTAGGGGTGCAGGACTAGCGTTCACGCAAGCGGGTCAATACGTGAATCTGCAGCAGGACCGGGTAGAGGTGAAGGACAACTCCAGTCAGCAGAAGGACTATGCAGGCCACCCATCCTCCGGTCGCACCAGCCCAGATTGCGGTGGCGACATGAAGCATAAACCCCCACCCGTGGCCAGCAGCCGCCGATCTCATGTGCTGTGGGTCAAAGCGGCCACCCTCCCCGGCTGTGCTGCCCTCCCGCATAGCGAAGATGAGCTTGTTCCACCCGACCCATGACAGGAAAGAATTGAACAGGGACACTCCCCATCGGCGAGAGGTTTCACGGGACAAGGACAAGCGATCCCACAGGGAGCACGGGACATAGTGCTCAAGAGAATTGCCGACGAATGGAGCACATCCGAATGCCATGAAGATCACTATGAGGACAAAGATCGCAGAGTGGCCGCTCGTCGCGTCCGCAACAATCTCAAGGCCCGCGACGGCAATTACCGTTATGACTAGGGCGATCACGCCAACGCCGCCTGCGCACTGATGGACATAGGTTGTCAGTTTAAAGCTGGGGGCAGCGGGGGCGTCGATAAGCAAAATGCCCTGGCCTGAACAGTGCAGACAGGGCATTTCGTGTGGCGGAGGATGTGGGATTTGAACCCACGAGGGTCGTGAAACCCGCACGCGTTCCAGGCGTGTGACATAGGCCGCTAGTCGAATCCTCCAACGACGTTGCTCTGCTCACCGCAAGGCGGTGAACAGCGTCGAGCAACCACTTTAACCGATCTGGGGCGGTGCACAAAATCCCCGGGCGGAACCGGGTTGGGCGCAGGTAGGCGTGCTTTTTGAATCGCCTTGCCCGAGACGATAAGCTGGTGCGCAGGATCTCACGCGGTGCTTATCTTGTGAACTCCCCCAGGGCGGGAACGCAGCAAGGGTCAGCGAGCTCTGGCAGGTGCGTGAGGTCCCTTTATTTTGCGCGTACACGCTCGGGGGCGGTGTCCGTCCGCTGATCGCGGGTACGCTGGACGTGGCAAATTAAACTTACCCATTTCCCGTTTAGCCGAACGCAAAGGACGTGATCGCCAATGTCCCTTCTGGATCTTGATCAGGCAGCCCGCGACGAGCTCGCGCAGCAGGTGCGCGGCGAGTACGAGGCGCTCAAAGCGCGCAACCTGAACTTGGACTTGACCCGCGGTAAGCCGTCGTCGGAGCAGCTCGACTTTTCCAACGAACTGCTGGAGCTGCCGGGGCGCGAGAACTACACGGACTCCTCGGGCACGGACGTGCGCAACTACGGCAACCTGAAGGGGATTGCGGACATCCGCGAGATCTGGGGCGAGCTCATCGGGGTCAACCCGGAGAACCTGTACGCGGGTGATTCATCGTCGCTGAACATCATGTTCGACCTGATCTCCTGGTCCTACACCTTCGGCAACAATGACTCGGAGCGTCCGTGGCGTGAAGAGGAGACAGTGAAGTGGATCTGCCCGGTGCCCGGCTATGACCGCCAGTTCGCCATCACGGAAAAGTTCGGCTTCGAGATGGTCAACGTGCCGATGCTGGAGGATGGCCCGGACGCGGACGCCATCGCTGAGCTGGCTAAAGACCCTGCCGTGAAGGGTGTGTGGGTCGTGCCGATGTACTCCAACCCGACGGGTGCGACTGTCTCGGAGGAGGTCGCGCGCAAGCTTGCCACGATGGAGACGGCCGCGCCGGACTTCCGCGTCGTGTGGGACAACGCGTACGCCGTGCACACGTTCAAAGATGATTTCCCGCCGATCATCGACGTTTTGTCCATTGCCGCGGAAGCCGGCAACCCGAACCGCTTCTGGGTGATGAGCTCGACCTCCAAGATCACCCACGCCGGTGCCGGTGTCGCGTTCTTCGCGTCGTCGACGGAGAACCTGGACTGGTACGCCTCCATCGCAGGGATCCGCGGGATCGGCCCGAACAAGATCAACCAGTTGGCCCACGCGAAATTCTTCGGCGATGTTGACGGCGTTCGCGACGTGATGCGCAAGCACGCGCAGTCGCTGGCCCCGAAGTTCGAGGCCGTGCTGGAGATCCTCCAGAACCGCCTCGGAGAGTACAACGTGGCGCGCTGGACGGAGCCGGAGGGCGGTTACTTCATCTCCCTCGACGTCGTCGACGGCACCGCCACCCGCGTCTGGGAGCTGGCCAAGGAAGCCGGTATCAGCCTGACCAAGGCGGGTTCCGCTTTCCCGCACGGCAAGGACGACAATGACCGCCACATCCGCCTGGCGCCGTCGTTGCCTCCGCTGGATGAGGTCCGTACCGCCATGGACGGCGTGGCCACCTGCGTCCTGCTCGCCGCTTTGGAGAAGCTCGAGCGCTAGTGGCACCTGAAGAGACGATTGAGTGGCTGACGAATGTTGTCGGCCCGATTGAGGTGCGCGAACTCGCCGGATTCCCGATCGCGGTAGCACAGACAATGCCGCTGGCCGCCACGGTGGGTTTCAGCGCGGAGGACACGGGCCTGACCCTCGACTCCGACGGGGTCACGTCCGTGCGGTGCGAGCTGGTGTGCGGGGGAGGAAGTCCAGAGCAGCGCGCGATGGCGCTCGCCGGGACGTGGAACACGCTGCGGGATGCCGCGATTCCCGCACAGCCTGGGGAACTGTTGCCGCAGCTTATCGACGATCCCGACCTCACCGTCCACCACGGCCTCCTGCGCGAACCCCAGCTGTTTGACCAGGGGACACCGACCTTCACGGAACCGGGGCAGATGACCCTGTTGCTGGAATTGGTGTTGCTTACCGACGATGAGTACGAAATCGCCGCCGAGCAGGGCCTCGAGGTGCTCGAGCGCCGTTTGCGCCGCCGACGGACCGATCTTGCAGACTGGGGTCGCGACTAGCTCACGTCTAGCCCACCACTAGCTCACGCCGCGTTCGGACAGGTACATCAAGATCGCGCGCACGCGCCGGTTCTCCGTGTCGGGGTGCAAGCCCAGCTTGGCGAAGATCGACGAAACATGCTTCGCCACCGCAGCACCGGAGAGGTAGAGCTTGCCGGCGATCTCCGCGTTGGACAGGCCTTCCGCCATGAGCTCGAGAACTTCACGCTCCCGTGGGGTGAGGGTAGTCAGCCACCGCGAGCTCGCGGCCATGAGCGCGCCGGCGACGTCCGGGTCGATCACGACTCCCCCTGCGGCGACAGTCTCACAGGCGGCAACGAAGTCCTTGACCTCGGCCACACGGTCTTTGAGCAGGTAGCCGGTGCCGCCGCCACCGCCGGCGAAGAGTTCGCGCGCGTACGTCGCGGCGACGTACTGAGACAGCACCAGCACGTTGACGGCTCCGAAGGTTTCGCGGAGGGTGAGGGCGGCGCGCAGGCCGTCGTCACGCATGTCCGGCGGCATCCGCACGTCTGTGATCACGAGGTCAGGGCGCTGCTCATCCACGACCCCTGCCAGCGACGGCGCATCGCTGACCTGTCCGACCACCTCGTGCCCGCGCCGGGTGAGCAGCCCGGCGACACCTTCGCGCAGCAGCGCAGAGTCATCCGCGATCACGATCCGCATTGCGCCACCCCGCTTTCACCGCGGAAGAGAAGCAGCGGGATCCGCGCGATGACAGTCGTGGGGCCGCCGCTCGGCGAGTTGAGCTCGACGGATCCGCCGAAAGCTGCGATTCGTTCCCGCATGCCTTCCAAACCGCCGCCCGCCCGGAAGTGGGCACCGCCGTCACCACCATCGGTGACAACGGCGTTGAGTGTGTGGTCGCTGGTGATCAGCACGTCCACGGGCGCGCCGGGCGCGTACTTCGCCGCGTTGGTCAGTGCTTCGGCGGTGAAGAAGTAGGCGGCGGCAAGGACGGAGGCGTCGATACGCGGAAGGGCATGCGGGGCGCGGACGGTAACGTGCGGGCCGTATTGGGCGGCCGCCGTTTCGATCGCTGCAACGAGGCCACGGTCGGTGAGCTCGCGCGGGTGAATTCCCCGCACGGTGCGCCGCAGGGCTTGCAGGCCTTCGGTGAGGTCGCGTGCGGCGTCGTCAAGCAGCGGCGAATCCACCTCAAGCCGCGCCTCACCAAGCTTCATGGCGGCGGCGACGAAGTACTGCTGCGCCCCGTCGTGCAGGTCGCGTTCGATGCGCAGCCGCTCGATTTCGTACGCCTCCGCGATTCTGCGCCGCGACACCGTGAGTTGGTGGATCGCCGCGGCGGAGGCCGCTTCGTGGTTCTGTTTGCGCCACATGTGTCACACAGTAGCGGGGTAGTGCTAGCACTACCCTTATTCGGGAGTCCGCACCATGGTCTGTGCGCAGAGCCGAAGGTGGAATGGGAAGCATGCTTGAATTACGCGACATCACGAAGTCATTCACTCAACAACGGGTCCTTGAGGGCATCAGCCTCACCGTCGAGGCAGGCCAGTCCGTTGCCATCATGGGACCGTCCGGCTCGGGCAAGTCGACCCTGCTGCACTGCATGTCCGGGGTGCTTGTGCCGGATTCCGGCGAGATCCTTTTCAACGGGCGCAATATCGCAGCGCTTAACGACGCCGCACGTTCCGAACTCCGCCTCGACCACTTCGGCTTCATCTTTCAGGACGGACAACTGCTTCCCGAACTGACCGCGAAGGAGAATGTGGCGCTGCCGCAGATTCTGCGCGGCACATCCCAGAAGGAAGCGCACGCCGCTGCTGCTGACATTCTCGGCCGCTTGGGCATGGGTGAATTCGTGGACCGTTTTCCCGGCCAGCTCTCCGGCGGCCAAGCGCAGCGCGTGGCCATCGCCCGGGCTTTCGGCGGTCCGCCGATGGTCGTGTTCGCCGACGAGCCGACTGCAGCCCTCGACCAGGCAACCGGCCATGAGGTCATGCAGCAGATCACCGCGATCACCCGGAAGGCCGGCGTGACGCTGGTGCTGGTCACCCACGACCCGAATATCGCCGCGTGGTGCGACCGGCGGATTGAAATCCGCGACGGCTTGATTCACTCGGAGGCTGCAGCATGAGCGCAATGACGTTGATGACAGCTGCACGGTCCCAGTCACGCGACAGCCGCTCGCAGCGCAACACCGGTGAGCGCTGGGTGGGAATATTGTCTCTGGTGGCGTTCACCCTATCCACGTGGATGCTGTGCACGCTCGCCGGCGGGACGTGGATGTTCTTTGAGCGCCACCGCAACCCCCACCCGGAGCTCACCGCAGGCTCCGAGGAGTTTGGCACGCCGTTCTCTTTAAGTTATGTCTTCCTCGCCCTGTTCGCAGGCCTTCTCTTGCTGCCGACGTTGCTCGGTTTGCTCACCCAAGCCGCGCGCACGAATCTCGGCGGGCGGGAAGAACAATTGGCCGCGCTGCGCCTCATCGGTGCGACCGCCAGCCAGGTGCGCGGGATGATGACTCTCGATGCGCTGCGGCAGGCGGCCATCGGTTTGGTTCTTGGCACGGCCCTCTACCTGGCCACTGTGCCTGCATGGTCACTGTTGTCCTTTCAGGACAAACCCATCGGGACATGGGAGATGGTCACCTGGTGGCTCGTGCCCGCGGTGTGGTTGCTGGTGCTGGTTCTCGCCGCCGGGTCTGTCTGGTTGGCGTTGCGCCGCGTGGCCATTACTCCGCTGGGTGTGGCCCGGAAAGTCCCGCCCAAGGGCCAAAGCGCCGTTGTTCTCATCCTGTCGGTGATTGCGGCCATCGCGCTGTACCGTGTGCTCTCCAGTCTCACTATCACACCCGGTGCGGACGCGCTGGAATTCGCCATGATGCTCATGATCGTCGGCTCCATGCTGGTGATCAACGGGCTCATTGCGGTCGGCATCATTCAACTCATCTCGCGCCTGAGCTACGGGATCCCAGGTGGCGCCACCTACGTGGCCACCAGGAGGGTCGGCCGTGGGGTGCGCACCACGTGGAAACGTGTGGCAGCGTTGTTCTTTGTGTCGATGATCGCCGGCTCCGGAAGCTTCATCTCCGCAGTTCCAGAACTTGAGGGCGACCCGGTTTCGGCGATGATGACAACGGACATTGGTACAGGCCTGGCGACCACGGCAGTCTTCGGTGCCGTGTTGCTGGCCGCCTCGACCCTGCTCACCCAGTCGCTGGCGGTTGTTGAGCAGAAGCAGCTGACCCAGGCGCTCTACTTCATCGGTGCGCCGACGAGCTTCCACACCCGTACCGCAGTGCGCGAAGTGGGCGTGCCTATGCTCCTGGCCATGGTGATGGGGTTCTGCATGGGCGCTCTCATGGGGTCGATCGTCGTGGTGCTCTACGCCGACGTCGGCAAGCGTCTCGCTCTGTTCGCCGCGTTGATTCTGCTGGCGTTCATCGGCTGCGTCGCGGCAGTGGCGGCAACCGGGCCGCTGCGCGCCAAAGTCCTCGCCGAGACGGGGCGGCTCAACGACTAAAGACTGAGGTCGGCGACAGTGTCTGGGGCGAATAGTAGGGTTAGTTCCGTGGCTCTCTACAGGAAGTACCGCCCAGGCTCGTTCGCCGAGATGATCGGGCAGGACCAGGTGACCCGTCCGCTGTCGACCGCGCTGGACAACGGGCGGATCAACCACGCTTATTTGTTCTCGGGGCCGAGGGGTACTGGCAAGACGTCGTCGGCACGCATTTTGGCGCGGTCGCTGAACTGCGTCGAGGGGCCGACGTCGACACCGTGCGGGGTGTGCGCCTCGTGCGTGTCGCTCGCGCCGGGTGGGCCGGGCAACCTCGATGTGACAGAGCTGGATGCCGCATCGCACCGCGGCGTGGAGGACATGCGCGCGCTGCGCGAGAGCGCCATGTTCGCGCCGGCGGAGTCGCGCTACCGCGTCTTCATCGTCGATGAGGCGCACATGATCACCCGCGAGGGTGCGAACGCCCTGCTCAAGGTGGTGGAGGAGCCGCCGGAGCATCTCGTATTCATCTTCGCCACGACGGAGCCGGAGAACATCATCGGCACGATCCGGTCGCGCACCCACCACTACCCATTCCGCCTGCTCACGCCGAACGCTATGCGCTCGCTGCTCGAACGAACAGTCGCGGCCGAGGGCGTGACTGTCTCCGACGATGTGTATCCGCTGGTCATCCGTGCCGGCGGCGGTTCCCCGCGTGACACGCTGTCCATTCTGGACCAGCTGCTCGCAGGCGCAGGCCCAGAGGGGTTGACCTACGATCTCGCGTTGCCGTTGCTGGGGGTCACGGATCTTTCGCTTATTGACGCGACAGTGGACGCCCTCGCCGACCGCAACCCCTCAGCACTTTTCCAAACGGTGGATGACGTCATTGAAGCCGGCCACGAACCTCGCCGCTTCGCCATCGACCTGCTCGATCGCTTGCGCGACCTGATGATCCTGCGCGAAGTGCCTGACGCCTTCGACCAGGGGCTTGTCGACGCACCGACGGACCGCGCCCAGATCCTCGCCGCCGAAGCGGACTCTTTCACCGGCACCCAGCTGGCGCACCTGGCCACAGAGGTCAACGAGCGACTCGGGATGCTGCGCGGCGCCACCTCCCCGCGCCTGTTGCTGGAAATCATGATGGCGCACCTGCTCGGCGTGTCTACCGGCACCCAGGCCCCAGCTGCCATTACAGGTCTGGAGGAGATCCGCGATGCCTCCGCCGAAGCCGTCGGCATGGGCGACCAGCCGCGCGGTGCCGCCGCCGCGCTCGCGGCCGCTGCCGCGGTGCAGGCCACAGCCGACGTAGTGTCGCAATCCACGCCGGCGCCGCGGGAAGCGCCCAAAGCGCAGCCTGCACAACCCCAGCAGAGCCAACAGTCGCGTCCGGCACAGCCAGCCCCGGAAACTGCCCAGCCGGCCCCGTCCGCCCAGCCATCGGCGCCGGAGCCGCAGGAACAGACTGCGCAGCCCGCTCAGCCGGAGCCGGAGCAGCCCGCTCAGCCCGCTCATCCGGAACCGGGGCAACCGGAGCGCGAGCCTTCCCGGCCCGAGCCTCAGGAGCATGCTGAACCGCGAGAGCGTGCCGAACCGGAGCCGACGGAACCGGTTTCAGAGGCAACGTCGGACGGTAGTGACGCTGGCGCCAGCGATGAACTGATCGGCCGCATTCACCGCGAATGGATCACGCTGCGCCAGTTCGTAGGCGAGCGCAATAAGGTCGCGGAGATCATGTTGACCGAGGCCAAGCCGCTGGGCATGGAAAACGGCACCCTCATTGTCGGCCACAACACCGGCGCTTTGGCCAACGCCATCAATTCCGAGCACAACAACGTCGACATCGTTGCTGCGTTCGCCGAGAAACTGGGCACTGAAGTTGCCGTGCGCTGTGTGGTGGGTACGGACCCAAAAGCCGCGGGCTTTGAGCCCCAACCCCCACCGAAACGCAACGAGTGGAACCCGACCCCGCCACCAAATCCAACGCCGAGCCAGCCAGCGGTGCCTCAGCCAGAGGCGAGCCAGGAGCAGGAGAAGAACCCCGACGAAGTCCGCGCAGAGAATCCGACAGATACGGCTGACGGTTCCGCCGCGCAGGACAACCCGTCGGTGACTCCGGAACCCGCTCCCGCGCCTGTGGAAGACGACGAGAGCCAGCCCGACGCCGGGACGGACGAACCGGATGCGGTGCCGGACGGCTCGGAGGAGACGTCGGCACTTGCAACCGAGCACGCGGCGACTCAAGAGGGCCCGGCCCAGAGTGCACCCACCCAAGAGCTCACCGGGGCAGCGGCCGCAGCGGCAGCGGCGGCTGCCGCGGTAGGTGGTCGATCCCGTAACCGCGACTTCCAGGGCTTCAGCGATGGCACCCCGTTGCCGCCTGAGCCTGCCGACGATTTCCCCGACGCGCCCGATGAGGACCCCGCCGCCTACTCGCGCGAGGACGAAGAGCGCGACATGGTCGATCAGTCCCAGGAGGCTGGAGAGCTCGATCGCCGCAACCCGACGGAAATGGCGATGGAGTTGCTTGCCGACGAGCTCGGTGCCCGTCCCCTGTAAGCCCCCTGGCGCTTCTCGCTACACTGGTGTGAAACGAAATCAAAGGAAAGGCCAACAATCATGACTCAGCCCGATCAGCCCGGTATGCCCGATATGCAGGAACTCATCCGCCAGGCGGCTGAGGTTCAGGCGCAGATGCAGCGCGCGCAGGAGGAAATCCTCGCGACCAACGTGCAGGGCACCGCTGGTGGCGGCCTGGTGACCATCACGATGACCGGTGGCGCAGACATCACCGACCTGAAGATCGACCCGGAGGCTGTTAATCCCGAAGATGTGGAGACCCTCCAGGACCTGATCCTCGCCGCATACCGCGATGCGCACACCAAGGCTGGCCAACTCGCCCAAGAGAAGCTCGGCCCGCTGACCCAGCCGGGCGCGGGTGAAGGTAATGACTTCACCCAGATGTTCGGCGGCTAGTAGCCGACGGCCGACACAGGTCAGCACTATCAAACAGGGCCTTTCGGGGCCCTGTTTGCGTTTCGGAGAGGTGTCGGCGACTCCGGGGTCCTCGGTGGCAACCGAACGGCGGGTGAGTGACTAGTATTGCAACGGTGTTTGAAGGCCCGCTGCAAGATCTGATTGACGAATTTTCTCGCCTGCCCGGTGTCGGACCGAAGTCGGCGCAACGGATTGCGTTCCACCTGCTCAAGACCGATCCGGAGGACATTGACCGGCTCCGCGCGGCGTTGGGGGCAGTCCGTGACGGGGTGACCTTCTGCCGGATCTGCAGCAACGTCTCGCGCGAGGAAGTCTGCCGAGTCTGTGCGGACTCGGGGCGCGACGCGGGACTGATCTGCGTTGTCGAGGACGCAAAGGACATCCAGGTCATCGAGCGCACAGGGGAGTACACGGGCCGTTACCATGTGCTCGGCGGGGCACTGGACCCGCTGGCGAATGTCGGGCCGAAGGACCTGTCCATCTCGTCGCTGTTGCAACGTATTGGCGGGGTGTTGCCGGACCGCGATCCGGATGACGCAGATAGCATCCCCGAGATTCACGAGGTCATCTTGGCCACCGACCCCGATACAGAGGGTGAGGCCACAGCGTCCTACTTGGCGAGGCTGCTCAAAGACTTCCCGGAACTGACTGTGTCGCGGTTGGCATCGGGCATGCCGCTCGGCGGGGATTTGGAGTTCGTGGACGAACTCACCCTCTCCCGTGCGTTGTCCGGCCGCCTCACTTTGTAGCGGCCAACGGCTCCTTGCCCCGGCAGCACGCTCGCCTGGAATACTGCTGGAGAATATAAGACAGATCGCACCCTTTTGACCTGCGTGTCTGTGTGAGCAGTATTCCGGAAAAGGGCCAGTAGTATTCCAGCGCGGAAAGGCGGAAGGGGGAGGTTAGCCTTTCAGGCGCTCGAGGCGCAGGCGGTCGACCTCGGGAAGTGCAAGCGGCTCGAGGTCGGACAAGGGCATGTCTAGCGCCTGGGCGAGGATAAGGTCCGCCAATTCGGGGTTGCGGGCCAGCGCCGGACCGTGCATGTAGGTGGCGATCACGCTGCCTTGGACAACCCCTTCGACGCGGGCACTGCCAGCACTGCCGCCGTTGCCGTTGCCGTTGCCGGTCCGGACGGTGCCCAACGGCTCGGCGTCGGGGCCCAAGACGGTGCCTCCGAGGTGGTTCTCAAACCCGGTCAGCGGCTGGGTCAGCTCGCGCGTGATGCCGGCTTTGGTCGGGGCCGACGAAACTTCGCCGATGGAGCGGGTGGGAAGGGGGGTGGTTGTGGCGTCGATAAGCGACAGGCCGTCGACGGCGGAGCCTTGCGCGTAGAAGGAGACGCCGAGTACTTGCAACCCTGCGCACACGGCGAAGATGGGGCGGCCTGCAGCTGCGGCGCGGGTGAGGCCGCCGTCGGTGCGCAGGTGCTCCGCGGCGAGAACCTGGGCTGCGTCCTCACCGCCGCCGATGGTGTAGCAGGACAGGTCGTCGGGAACCGGCTCGCCGAGCTTGATCGGCACAATGTCGGCGGTCATGCCGCGCATGCGGGCGCGGCCACGCAGGACGAGCGCGTTGCCGTCGTCGCCGTAGGTGCCTAGGACGTCAGACAGGACAAGGCCAATGCGGATGTTATCCACGGGCAGACTCCTTCGTCAGCGCGTTCTTCAGGTTGAGCAGCGCGGTGTAGTTGGCCAGGACCTCGACGCGGCCGGGCGGGCAGGCTTGAATCGCCTTGACCGGGTCGTGGATGAGCTCGTGCTCGATGCCGGCGTAGAGCAGGCGGACGGCCAGGTCGGTTCCGCGCTCACCGGCGGCCTTGACGGACATTCCTTCGAAGTCCTCGAACTTCACGTCCCACAGCCAGGACAAGTCCTCACCGTCGCCCTGCTGGCCGTTGACAGCGATGACCAGGCCGTCAGCATCGCGGTCGACCATGGACAGAGCCTCCTGCCAGCCCGCGGGGTTCTTGGCCAGCAGCAGGCGCGCGTGGTGGTCGCCGACGGTGATGGTGGTGTAGCGGCCGGCGACGTCGTCGATGCTCTCTGTGGCGGCGATAGCGGCGTCCACGTCGACCCCGAAGGCCTCGACAGCGGCGGCCACAGCCTGGGCGGCGTTGCCGCGGTTCGCGCGCCCTGGCAGGGTGAGCTCTAGCGGGTAGGTCCCGTCGGGTCCGGTCAGGCCTTCGTCGGCGACAGCCCAGTCGGGGGAGGGGCGGCGGAAGTCGCCTGTGGTGGCGTACCAGTCGTCCTCATCGCGCACGATGTGGCCGGCCCCGCGGGGGTTGGACACAGAATCACCGAGCCAGCCTGCGCCAGCGGAAACCCACACGACATTCGGTGCGTCAAGAGCCACCGAGGTCATCAGGACATCGTCGCAGTTCGCGATCACGGTCATCTCCGGATGCTTTTCGACGCACCCACGCAACGCCCGTTCAATCGCATTGATCTCTCCCACCCTGTCGAGCTGGTCCCGCGACAGGTTGAGCAGCACGAGGGCCTCCGGCTTGAGCCGGTCGGCGATCGCGGGCACATGCAACTCGTCGACTTCGAGGACGACGTGGGAGGCTTCACCGTCGGCAAGCAGGGCGGAGATGATGCCCGCGTCCATGTTGTCGCCGCCGTCATTGGTGGCCACGGTGTACTTCGTGCGCAGCGCTGCCGCGAGCATGCCAGTCGTAGTGGACTTGCCGTTGGTACCGGTGACTAGGATGGTCGGCCGGCCCGCGAGCCCCTCGAGGATATTCGGGTCGATCATACCGGCGACAAGGCCGCCGATCATGCCGCCGGCCCCGCGGCCGGTCGCCCTCGAGGCAGTGGTGGCTAGTTTTGCGGCGGACACTGCGGCCCGCGAACGCAGGCGGGCAAAGGCGCTCCTGCCGCCGGTGGTGCTCCGGCTCGTGCTTGAACTCATGGGTAGAAACTTTAGCGCAGCGCCTCGGCGGCGGCCGCGAGGAATTCCGTGTCCGTCACGAGCGGGATGTTCTTCCGTTGCGCGTGCATCGCCTTACCGCGCAGCTGCTCCGGCGGGCCGGTGATGTTGCTGACCACGAGCGATGTCTCCCGGGACAGCTTCTCCGAGTAGTTCAGGTCCAGGTCCAGGATCTTCTGCACCACCTCGTCGTGGTCGGCCTGAATGTCGTCCGTGACCACGACCTCCATACCGGGGCGCAGGCCGGACTTGTCAGTGAACTGGCCGGGGTTGCCCTGTTTCGGCTGTTTCTTCTCTGCCTCGACGCGGATGCGCGAGCGTTGCAGGCCGAAGCGGTCCGGGGCGAGCTCATCAGGGGTCCGCGAGACGACCTCACCGTTCTCCAACTGCTTCAAGAACAGGCTGACCAGCACGAGTGTGCGTTCGCGGGAGGTTTCCTCCTCCGGCCGCGCGGCGCGCTGCGGGCTCGCGTCCGGCGCGGGTGCATCGATGCCGGAGGCGGAGGCGACGGATTCGAGTCGGACGTCGATAAGCGTCACGCCCTGCTTGCGTGCTGTCGCGAGCGTATCGACGATGCCTTCCGGCGCCGGCACATGCCCCACCCGCTGCCTGCGGCGGCCTTGCCTGCGGTTGCGGGAACGGTTCGCGCGGGCTGCGGCGTTCATCGCGCGGCGGGCTTCGGACACGATGAACCCCCACGTCATAGGGGCATCATGAACCACAAGTGTGCGCGCATCGAGGAATTTGTCCAGCGCCTTAAGGTGGCGGGAGAATTTCGCGGCGCGCTCGAACAAGTTCGGCTCCACCCCGTGCATGTGCATGGGGCCCGGGTCACCGCCGACGTTGAAGATGCGGTGGAACTCCTCACCGACCACCCCAGAGTCGTCGAACGCCACCGCATCGAGGGTGACCAAACGCCCGGTGCTCGGGTGGATATTCGTCGCTTGCACGTAGAGCGCGACATACGGGAACTGCTCGGCCGGCGGGATCACCTCGGCCTCAGGGGTGCCTTCTACCATGAAATCTCAAAAATGGGCTTGCCGCCGCGCTCCTCAGGCGTCAGTTCACGAGGCGGGGGCGGCGGTGGAGCAGGGGCCGGTGCGGGAGGTTGTGCGGGTGCGGGAGCAGGAGCGGGCGGCGGCGCAGGAGCAGGCGGCGGCGCGACGTACTGGTTGTTGTAATCGTTGCCGGACGGCGATTGCGGAACCGGGGCAGGAGAGCCCGGCTGCGGAGCCGGGGGCACGTGAGCTCCCTCGTCCGTCGCGGGATCCTTGTCCGGGTCCTCGGAGGGCTCCTCGGGTTTGGAGGATTCAGGCGGTGCTGGTTTCTCGGAGGATGCCCGTGTGGGCAGGCTCGGCCCAGTGGATGCCGTTGTGTTGTCGGACCCCATGAAGGCGTTCATCTCTTGGCCCTGCTGGCCCATGCCGGCGTAGTAGCTAATGGTGCCCACTATGCCCAAGGCCAGCGCGAGCGCCACGACAGCGGTGGTGTTGGTGCCCATGCGCTCCGGGAGCAACCGCACCCGGCTACTCGACCGGGGTGCATCGCCTTCCTGGTCTGCGGCCAGAGCGGCTGCCTCCGCCTCGGCGTCGGCCGCGAAGTACGTGTTCGCGGCGCTGGCACCAGCAGCTGTTGCAGTGCCGGCAGCAACGGCGGCACCGGCACCGTCGTCTCCGTCTTCATCTTCGGGCAGGTCATTTTCTGCGTTCACCGGGGCAACCGCAGTTACGGGCCCGCCGCCGAGAGCGTCCGCGTACACGGTCACCGTTGGGGTGCCGTCCGCGGTGGAGTACACGCCGTGGGCCAGAGCGATCAGGCCGCGGCTTTCCATCATGCGTAGAGACGGACTCAGCTCAGCGCTTGCAGCACTGTCGAATTCGCCGAGCACTTCACCGTCGATACGCGCGACAACATCGCCCGCGGCGTCGAAGGCGATCTCCACGGCCACGCGGGCGCCGTCACTGCTGACGCCGACACATTCTGCGGCGGCAGGCTCCAGCGTGATCACGCGCGGTGTGCCAGCGGGCAGCCATACGCTCTGAGTTTGCGGGGACAGGTCAGAGCGATCTTTGGCAAAACCGTCGCCGTCTGGCTTGGTCAAGCTCATCGCCTCCCCTGGTTACTCTGTGGAACGGTGCCTAGTCGTGCCCCTAGAGTAGTACGACCACAAGGGTCCAAGCCAACAGGCGGGAGCGGCGGACTACTGACCTCTACTGGCCCAGAGGTTGCTGCACCTTCAAACCACGGTTGACAGCAGAGACCATCGCCTTGATGGATGCGCGGGTGGTGGAGCCGGCGATACCCACGCCCCAGGCCTCTGATCCGTCGACGTCGCTGTAGATGAAGCAAGCTGCGTCGGCGTCGCCGCCGGCGGTGCGGGCCTGTTGGCGGTAGTCGCGCACCTCGTATTCAAGGCCCAGGGAGCGCAGTGCGCTGGCAAAGGCCGCGATCGGGCCGTTGCCGGAGCCGGTGATCTCTTTTGTCTCGCCGTTGTAGACAACGCCGGCGGTCACGGTGGCTTCATCGTCGTCGGACTCAGCGGCGTCCACATGCAAGCTGACCAGCTCGAGCGGCGTGTCCACATCGAGGTATTCGCCAGCGAAGACGTCCCACATGTTCTTGGAATTGACCTCACCGCCCTCGGAGTCGGTGATCGCCTGGACGACGGAGGAGAACTCCGCCTGCATCTCCTTGGGCATGTCGATGCCGTGGTCGGTCTTCATGATGTAGGCGACACCGCCCTTGCCGGACTGGGAGTTGACGCGGATGACGGCCTCGTAGTTGCGGCCCACGTCCTTCGGGTCGATCGGCAGGTAGGGCACCTCCCACACGGTTTCGCGCAGGTCCTCCCAGGCCACCTCGGTGGAGGAGGCGCCGGGGCGCACCTTCTGCGCCAGAGCATCCAGGCCTTTGTTGATGGCGTCTTGGTGGGAGCCGGAAAACGCGGTGAAGACCAAGTCGCCGCCGTAGGGGTGGCGCTCCGGGACACGCAGCTGGTTGCAGTACTCCACAGTTTCGCGGATGCCGGCGATGTCGGAAAAGTCGATCTGCGGGTCTACGCCCTGGGTGAGCATGTTCAACCCCAGCGTGATCAGGTCGACGTTGCCGGTACGCTCGCCGTTGCCGAACAGGCAGCCTTCGATGCGGTCCGCACCGGCCATGTAGCCCAGCTCTGCCGCTGCGACACCTTCGCCGCGGTCATTGTGCGGGTGCAGCGACATGATGATGGAGTCGCGCTTGGCAAAATTGCGGTGCATCCACTCGATGGAGTCTGCGTAGACGTTCGGAGTGATCATCTCCACTGTCGCGGGCAGGTTGATGATCATCGGGTTGTCCGGGGTGGCCTCCATGATGTCCACCACGGCGTCGCAGACCTCCACAGCGAAGTCCAGCTCGGTACCGGTGAAGGACTCCGGGGAGTACTCCCAGCGCCACTGGGTGTCCGGGTAATCCTTAGCAATGGTCTTGATCAGCTCAGCTGCGTCGGTAGCCAGCTTCTTAATCGCCGGGCGGTCTTTGCGGAACACCACCTCGCGCTGCAGCTTGGAGGTGGAGTTGTAGAAGTGGACGATCACGCGTGGCGCGCCTGCGCAGGCCTCGAAGGTGCGGCGGATGAGGTGCTCGCGCGCCTGAACGAGAACCTGGATGGTCACATCCTCCGGGATCATGCCTTCTTCGATGATCTCGCGCACGAAGTTGAAGTCGGTCTGGGAGGCGGACGGGAAGCCGACCTCGATTTCTTTGTAGCCCATCTCCACCAGCAGCTTGAACATGCGACGCTTGCGCTCGGGGCTCATCGGATCGATCAGGGCTTGGTTGCCGTCGCGGAGGTCGACCGCGCACCACTGCGGTGCGACCGTGATCTTCTTGTCCGGCCAGGTGCGGTCCGGCAGGGTGATGTCTTCGACTTCCTGGGCGAAGCTCAGGTAACGGTCGGCTGGCATCTGGGAGCCGCGCTGCATGTTCCAGGCGGGCTGGCCTTCGTTGCGGGGGCCGTTCGGTTTGCGGATTTCAGAAGGTGCGCTGATCTGGGAGTCAGAGGGGGTCATGGCGAACGTCCTTGTGTGAGAGTTAAGTCGTCAGGGTACGGCCGGCATGGCGAACTCCGCGACGGGGCGCCGGCCGTGAATGAATGTGGCCTAGAACCCGCCGCGGCGTAGAAGTAGGGCAGTTCCCTGACGTGGGAGCGCCTGCACACGCGCGGTTGCCAATGACATGGCTCACACCCTACCACGCGTCTGCGGGCTCACACCGATTTCCGGGAGAGCATGAACGTTGCTGCGAACATCATCAGAACCGCCAGCGCCATCAACGCCCACCCAAGCGGCGTGGATACGTCGAAGGTCTCTCCGAGCAGCGTTAACCCCAACGCGTATGCAAGCAGCGGCTCGAAGATCTTCATTGCAGGCAGCGACTGCGCCAGGTTGCCGGCGCTGAACGCGTACTGCTGCACAATCGTGCCCAGCACTGCGGCCGCCAGCAGAGCGTAGAGCGGCCACGCCGTCAGCAGGCCTTCCACGCCGCCGGCAACGAAGGTGTCCACTGCCTTCTTTGAAAACACCGCGAGATAGCCGAAGATGGCGCCGCACACCGCCCCCAACGCAAATGTGCTTATCGACGCGTCGTGGCCCACGGCCACGGCAAACACCACCGCCATGATCACTGCGCCGATCCCCACCGCGACGAGCCATTCCGCTGGTGGAGCCTCGCGGGTGCCGGGCACAGGACGGCCGAGAATGACCAGCACACCGACGGCCGCCGTCAGCGTCGTTGCCCAGAACGTCTCGTCGATTTCCATTGGGCGGCGTTCTACGTGGGCGGCCAGCAGCAACGTCATTAATAAGGAGAGAACTAGCACCGGCTGCACAACCAGGAGGGAACCGTAGGCAAGCGCCACCGCTTGGAAGCCGTAGGCCAGCCACGCCAACATGAGCGACAACCACCACGTAGGACGCTTCACCGTGCCGAGCGTGGAAACTTTCGATGCACCCGCGCCTGTACTCGCGGACTCCACTTGGCGGCGGTGGCGGAGAACTATCTGGTGCCTCCACACTGTTCCTGCCGCGATGGTCAGCGCCGACAGCAGCGCGAAAGTCACGGCGAGGAAGTTGTTGTGCACCCGGATCATGGTAATAGGTAGGGGGCCTAAACCCCTGTAACAACCGCTGTAACCATGCGTCTCATCAGGTTTCAATCTGCAACGCGGGGAGTTCACTAAGCTATGGACAACCACTCAATTGCTGTGAAAAAGAGGTTGATCCGTGCATTCCATTCGGCCCCACCACTGTGTTCTGTCGATGTCGCGCAAGCACAGACCGCAGTTGGAAATCAGCAGTGGAGACGAGGTCGCGGTGCAGACGATGGACTGCTTCTCTAACACCGTCACCGATGAGTCCCAACTGTTCGACTCCATTGGTGAGGAATTGGTGAACCCGGCAACGGGCCCCATTGCGGTCAGGGGCGCCCGCCCCGGTGACACGTTGAAGGTGGAGATCCTGAGCATCGAGGTGGGAGGCCAGGCCACCATCATGACCCACCCAGAGGTCGGGGCGCTGCCCGGCACCGTCGAGGAACGCACGCGCCTTCTGCCTGTGCGCGACGGTCAGGTCTACTTCTCCGAGCGGGTCGCTATCCCTGTTCGGCCGATGATCGGTGTCATCGGGACCGCACCGGCTAAGCGTGCCGTGCCCACGAGTGAATCGCGTGAGCACGGCGGAAACATGGACACCAAAGAAATCGTGGCGGGTTCGACCCTCTACCTGCCCGTCGAGGTCGAGGGTGGGAATCTCAGCCTTGGCGACGTGCACGCAGTGATGGGTGACGGTGAAGTCGCTGTGTGTGGTGCAGAAATCGACGCGGAAGTGAAGATCCGGGTCACGGTGATCCCCGGCCGGCCACTGCCGCTGCCGTTCCTTGCTGCGGGCGATTCCGTGTACGCCATCTCTTCGGAGATCGACCTCTACGATGCTGTCAGTGAATCGACCCGGATGATGCGGGACTGGTTCGCTGCCGCCAGCGGTCTGGATAGAACGGACTCGCTGATGTTGTTCTCGCTCGTCGGGGACACCCAAATCAGTCAGATCGTCGGGGAGTGGAATACGGCGCGATTCCGTTTACCGGTTTATATTCTCCACCAATACGGCGTGCGGCTTCCTTAAGCACTGATTAAGCGCTAGTAAGAACAAGTATGCGATCACAAAGCGCGAACGCGCCACGACGTACGTAAAGTGGGCACCGCATGTGCAGGCCGTGGCCGGTCTGCACAGAAAACAAGTAAGGAGAACGCACCGTGGCACTCATCGTCCAGAAGTATGGCGGCTCGTCGCTGGAGACCGCGGAGAGAATCCGTGCGGTGGCGAAGCGTGTCGTCGAAACGCGTAAAGCGGGCAACGATGTCGTTGTGGTTTGCTCCGCAATGGGGGACACCACCGATGAGCTGCTTGACCTTGCGGCGCAAGTGAACCCGACTCCGCCGCCGCGCGAGATGGACATGTTGCTGTCGGCGGGGGAGAGGATCTCTAACTCGCTCGTCGCTATGGCAGTCGCCTCACACGGCGTGGACGCGCGGTCCTTTACCGGTTCCCAGGCGGGTGTGATCACTACCGAGCGTCACGGCAACGCCCGTATTATCGAGGTCACCCCCGGCCGCGTCAAGGAGGCTATCGACGCCGGCAAGGTTGCCATCGTCGCCGGCTTCCAAGGCGTCAACCGCGACTCCAAGGACGTGACCACGCTCGGGCGCGGCGGGTCCGACACGACTGCGGTCGCGCTGGCTGCAGCCCTCGGTGCCGACGTGTGCGAAATCTACTCGGATGTCGACGGCGTCTACAGCGCTGATCCGCGCATCGTCCCCGACGCGAAGAAACTGGACAAGCTCTGCTTCGAGGAAATGCTCGAACTGGCAGCCTCTGGTTCGAAGATTCTCGTTCTGCGCAGCGTGGAGTATGCCCGCGCATTCAACGTTCCTATGCGAGTACGCTCGTCTTACAGCAACGATCCCGGTACCCTCGTGACCGGAGCGATGGAGGATATCCCCATGGAAGAAGCAGTCTTGGCAGGCGTCGCCACCGACGACTCTGAAGCAAAGATCACCGTCTCGGGCATCACGGACGTTCCCGGTGAGGCAGCGAAGCTGTTCCGTGTGCTGGCGGACGCCGAGATCAACATCGACATGGTGCTGCAGAACCCCTCGTCGCTGCACGACAACATCACTGACATCACCTTCACCCTGCCGAAGGCCGACGGCCCCCGCGGCCTCGAGGCGCTGCGCGAACTGGCGAAGAAGGAGGGGTGGGGTGACATCGCCTACAACGACAAGATCGCCAAGGTGACCCTTGTCGGCGCAGGCATGAAGTCCCACCCGGGTGTGACCGCAGACTTCACGCAGGCTCTGCGCGACAACGGCATCAACATCGGCATGATGAACACGTCCGAGATCCGCATCACCGCTGTCATCGAGCAGGAGAAGATGGAAGACGCTGCCCGCGCCATCCACGAGAAGTTCAACCTCGGCGGCGGCGAAGCGGCCGTCGTCTACGCAGGTACCGGGCGCTAACACGCGCAACGCTCGCCAACTGCCCAATAATCAAAGGAGAACAGAAATGACCACCGTCGCCGTCGTCGGCGCAACCGGCCAAGTCGGCCGTGTCATGCGCGACATTCTGGAGCAGCGCAACTTCCCCGCAGACACTGTGCGCTTTTTCGCATCCCCGCGCTCTGCGGGCAAGAAGATCGAGTTCCGCGGCGAGGAGATTGAGGTCGAGGATCTCACCCAGGTCACCGCTGACTCTGTCGCGGATGTCGACATTGCGTTGTTCTCCGCGGGCGGTTCCACGTCGCGTGAGTGGGCGCGCGTGTTCGCTGAAGCTGGCGCCAAGGTTGTGGACAATTCCTCGGCGTGGCGCAAGGACGATGAGGTCCCGCTGGTCGTGTCCGAGGTCAACCCGGACGACCTCAAGGACCTGCCGAAAGGCATCATCGCCAACCCGAACTGCACGACCATGGCAATCATGCCTGTCATCAAAGCGCTGCACAACGCTGCCGGGTTGAACACCATGCGCGTTGCGTCGTACCAGGCGGTGTCTGGGTCGGGGCTTGCGGGCGTCGACACGCTTGCGGCGCAGGTCGCGGGCATCGGCGAGCGCAACACCGAGCTCACACACGACGGCTCCGCGCTGCAGGCCGATGACCTGGGGCCCTACGTCGCACCGATCGCGTTCAACGCGCTGCCGCTGGCGGGCAACTTAGTCGATGACGGCACTCTGGAGACTGACGAGGAACAAAAACTGCGCAACGAATCGCGCAAAATCCTCGGCCTGCCGGAGCTGAAGGTGTCCGGCACCTGCGTGCGCGTTCCGGTGTTCACCGGCCACACCATGGTCGTGCACGCCGAATTTGACGAGGCCATCACGCCTGAGGATGCACGGCGCGTGCTTGACGACGCTCCAGGCGTCACCGTCGTCGACGTGCCCACCCCGCTGATGGCCGCCGGGCAGGACGACTCCTTTGTCGGCCGCATCCGCCAAGACCAAACTGTCGACGGCAACCGCGGCCTGATCTTCGTCGTCTCCGGCGACAACCTGCGCAAAGGCGCAGCACTGAACACGATCCAGATCGCCGAGCTGCTGGTCTAACTTCCTTGGCCGCCGGCCTCGATGCCGGTGACGAGGTCGCGCCGCGCACGCGCCACACGCGACCGGATCGTGCCGATGCGTACCCCGGTGATCTTCGCGGCCTCTTCGTAGGTGTACCCCAGCACTTGTGTGAGGATGAGGGCTTCGCGGCGCTCGGGAGAAAGCGCGTCGAGAAGCGAGCGGGCATCCATGACCTCTGACCAGGTGTTGGGGTTGTCGCGGCTCGGCTGCTGGGCAGCAACATCTTCGTACTCTGCCGCGGCTTTGCGGGGGCGGGCCATGTCGTGGCGCACCGAGTCGACCCACGCGCGGCGGGCAAGCGAGAGCAACCACGTGCGCGCGCTGGAGCGCGCCGCGAACCGGGGGAGCGAGCCCAACACTCGCAGATAGGTTTCCTGGGTCAGGTCGTCGGCCTGTTCACGGCCGGCGAGGTGGGCCAGTAGACGCCAGACATCGTCATGCGTGAGGCGGATGAATTCGGACAACGCTTGCTTGTCGCCGCGGCCGGCTTTGAGCGCCAGATCCGTGACGTACGCGTCGTCCTTTTTATTCACGCTTGCCGACGTTACCAGCCGAGTCGGTGTTGATTATTGGGCCTGTTCTGATATCGTTTACGTACCAGCCCAGCCGTTGACCCTCCGCCAATAAGGAGCGCGCCGATGACTGGGCTCATTCAGGTAGGCCGACAGCCGATTATCCGCGCCGACCGATAACTACTGCCATTCTGGTCGACGGCGGCTTTTACCGAACTGACTTGGGTGAGAAGGATTTCAAGCTCGACATCACTCAGAAGGGTGTCGATATGAGGATCGGCTTGGACATAGCTTCACTGGCGGAGCGATCCCTAGTGAACCAGATCGTAATGACCTCCGGAGCCTACGCACCAGGAAGATCCGCTTTTCGAAGCGGCCGCAATCACCGATAGCGAGTTTGATGGGGATCTCTAGACCCTGCCCCTCATCCGCAGGTCAAACAAACGATTGAGTTAGGGCGAGCTTCCTTGAAGGCCTGTCAGAGCGTACGTAAGCTCGCGGGTATCCCCACCGGATAAACCTGACTTCGAGGAGGGCCATTTCATGGCTGACAACACCCCTGACAACATCCTGAACAAGGGCGAGCGTGACGCCGGCAACGGCAAGACCACTCGTCTTGGCGGCCAGCCGGTCGCATCCGAGAACATTTCTGTCACCGCCGGTCCGCAGGGCCCGAACCCGCTGACGGACATCCACTTGGTGGAGAAGCTCGCGCACTTCAACCGCGAAAACGTTCCGGAGCGCATCCCGCACGCAAAGGGCCACGGTGCATTCGGTGAGCTGCACGTCACCGAGGATGTCTCCCAGTACACCAAGGCGAAGCTGTTCCAGCCGGGCACTGTTACCCCGATGGCAATCCGCTTCTCCACGGTTGCCGGTGAGGCTGGATCCCCCGACACCTGGCGTGACGTGCACGGTTTCGCGTTGCGTTTCTACACCGAGGACGGCAACTACGACATCGTCGGTAACAACACCCCGACGTTCTTCCTGCGTGACGCTGTGAAGTTCCCAGACTTCATCCACTCCCAGAAGCGCGACCCGCGCACCGGCCTGCGCTCCGACGAGATGCAGTGGGACTTCTGGACCCGTACCCCGGAGTCCGCTCACCAGGTGACCTACCTGCTCGGTGACCGCGGCACCCCGAAGACCTCCCGCCACCAGGACGGCTTTGGCTCCCACACGTTCCAGTGGGTCAACGAGGCTGGTGACGCCGTGTGGATCAAGTACCACTTCAAGACCCGTCAGGGCTGGGAGACCTTCACCGACGAAGAGGCAGGCAAGATGGCTGGCGACAACGCTGACCACCACCGCGAAGACCTCTTCAAGGCGATCGAGCGCGGTGACTACCCGATCTGGGACGTCAAGGTGCAGATCATGCCGTTCGAGGACGCAGAGAACTACCGCTGGAACCCGTTCGACTTGACCAAGACCTGGTCCCAGAAGGACTACCCGCTGGTGGACGTGGGCTACTTCATCCTCAACCGCAACCCGAAGAACTTCCACGCACAGATCGAGCAGATCGCACTCGACCCGTCCAACATCGTCCCCGGTGTCGGCCTGTCCCCGGACCGCATGCTCCAGGGCCGCGTGTTCGCTTACGCTGACCAGCACCGCTACCGTATTGGACCGAACTACAAGGACCTGCCGGTGAACCAGCCGATCGTGCCGGTGAACACCTACGCCGAGCGTGGCCCGATGCAGTACTTCTTCAACAACGAGGGCGAGCCGAACTACTCCCCGAACAACACGGAGAAGGGTGCAGGCTACCTGGACAACGGTGAGGACTCCGCCTCCAACCACACCTCCTTCGGTCAAGCTCAGGACCTCTACGTCAACCCGGACCCGCACGGCACCGACCTGGTCCGCGCTGCTTACGTCAAGCACGCCGATGACGATGACTTCATGCAGGCCGGCATTCTCTACCGCGAGGTCTTTGATGATGCTGCCAAGGAGCGCTTCATCCACAACGTGACCAACAAGATGCTGCCGATCGAGAACAAGGACGTCGAAGAGCGCACCTTCGCCTACTGGGGCAAGGTCGACGCTGATCTCGAGCCGAAGCTGCGTGAGGTGCTCGCTCAGAAGCGCGCCGATGCGGCTAAGGACTTCTAGGAGGGCGTTTCCTTCAACGGCTAGCAGCTGCCGGCGCTTAAGCGTGAACCCCGCCGCGAGCTCACGGAATGTGGTGAGTGCGGCGGGGTTTCGCTATGGCGTGGATAGGCGACGCGAACGCGCGCGGTGTTACCAGCGTTCAGGGGGAGCTTGCGGCTCCGGCTCTGGTTCCGGGGCCTGCTCTGTGGGTGTCTCGCGCAGCTCGCTGTCTGCGTGGTCACGGCTGGGTTCACGCCGCCCGCCGGGGCCGATCGCGTCGGTGACGGTCACACCGTAGATGGAGCGGCCGATGATGAAGGAACCAACAGAGGCGACAATCCACACGCCGAGAATGGCGATGATGGCGCGAAGAAAGTTGTTCAGGTCGAAGCCTTCTGTCGACCATTCGTGGATGAGCATCGCGATGATCAGTGCCGGGAAGGCGACACCGACCAGCGGGCCCATGAGGTTGGCGCGGGTTAGCGCATTCGGGGCGCGCAGCTGCAGGACGACAGTGGCGACGGTCATGAACACCGCCACGAAGACGAACAGCAAGACAATGATCTGCCAGATGGTCAGTGCGGTCATTAGCGGCGCCCCCTCGAGATCACGCGGGCCATGGACAGGGTCGGGATCGCACCGCACACAAGGGCGGCCAGGATGGCTACTTCGTAGGCGATGAACGTGTCGTTGAACAGCGACCACACGAAGAAGATGCAGACCATGGCGTAGAAGATGTAGTCGGCCATGACGGCGCGGGAGAGCTCATCACGCTCCCGGAGGATGGCCACGAGGCCGACCAGCAAGCTGACGGCCATGATGGCTATGCAGACGGTCAGGATTGTCTCGAACATTAGGTGAGATCTCCTTCGGGTACGTAGGGCTCCCAGGCCACATCCGCGACGTCCAGGGGTGTGGACTTCACGGCGGGGGAGACGTGCTCTTCCATGTCGATCAGGCCCTCGATCACGTCATGGGCATCGTCGCCGAAGGCGGACTGGACCAGCAGGGTCCGGGGCTTGCCCGGTGCGGCTGGTTCACGGAATCCCATGGCCAAAGTCGACGGTGTGGCGGTAATCGAGGTGGAGAACCAGAACAGTTCCCAGTCGGTGGTGAGCCGCAGTGGGTAGTGAATGACTATCGGCTTGAGACCGGCGTCCGGTTTGAACGCCGTGAAGGCGGTGTTGAAACCGGAGACGATGATCTCTTTGACAATCCAGAAGAAGTAGCCGATGCCGTGGATGATCTTGTTCATTAGCGCTGGCCTCCTTGCAGGGAATCAGTATCGGGTACGCCGAGCGGGTCCTCGCCGAGGACGGCGGAGGTGTAGGACGGGACGTCGAGAAGCGCGTCGGCGGAACCCGTCGCTGCGTCCCACAGCGGGCCGGCACCGAAGAACATCGCCAGCGAGATCCCCATGAGCACGGCGGACGGCGCAAGCAGCGCCCAACGCACCCGGAGTGTGTCGGGGTAGTGCTGCATGGGCTGGCCCCAGAAGACCTCGCGCCAGACGCGGAACATTGCGAGCATCGCTGCAAACGAGGCGATGATGATTGCGCCGATGGCCACCCAGGACCGAGCATCTCCGGCAGCCGCGGCGGCGAAGATGAGTGTGAGCTTGCCCCATAGCCCGGAAAACGGTGGGAAGCCGATCACCGAGAATGCGCCCGCTGCGAAGATCGCGGCGGTCCATGAGTCGCGGCGCATGAGACCCGACAGCTTTGACAGAGTGCCGGTGCCGTAGGTCTCCTCGATCGCACCGGAGTTCAGTGTCAGCGCACCAATGGTGATCATGTGGTGCAGCGTGTACATCAGGCCGGCGGCCAGCGCGTACCGGGCGGCGTCCGGGCCGATGCCCGGGCCGCCGGTAAATGCAAGCATGATGAGGATGAACGGCATGCCGTTGACCATCTGGTAGCCCAGCACCTGGCGGATGGTGGCTTCGCCCAGACCGGCGAAGGCGCCGACGAGCATGGATACGACCATGACGGCGATGATCAGCCAGTTCCAGCGCGGGTCCATGTCGAAGATGACCACCCAGATGCGGAACAGCATGTACACCGCGACCTTGGTGTGCAGTCCGGAGAACAAGCCCATCACCGCAGCGCTTGTCGACGTATATGTCCGCGGCAGCCACGTGTGTAGCGGGAACACAGCTGCCTTGGCGCTGATCGCGATGACAATCAGCCCCATCGCGACAGTGACCGGGCCGTTGCCGGCCGCCGCGCCCTGCAAAGCACCGATGTTCACCGCGCCGGTGACGGCGTAGACATAACCGACGCCCATCACCAGCAGGGTGGACGCAGCCAGGTTCACCAGCACGAACAGGCGAGCCGAGGACAGACGGAAACGCGTTCCCGTCATCGCGATCAGGCCGTAGGACGGCAGCAGCATGACCTCGATCATGACGAAGAAGTTGAACAGATCCGCTGTGAGCAGGGCGCCAGAGACACCGGTGATCAGCACCAGCGCCAACGGGACGTAGTACCGCGGCTTGGTGTCGCCGGAAACGATGGCGAACCAGTTGGAGATCACGGCCACCGTCATGGTTGTGATCAGCATGATCGCCGAGAACTGGTCGGCGGCGAACGAGATGCCCGCCCCGCCTTGGTAGAGGCCGATGACGTGGCCGATAGCGCCGTGCTCGGCCGTGTAACCGAACAGCCACAGTCCGCCGATCAGGTTGATGGTGGGGATGATGATGCCCAGGGCGTCGTTCAGCGGCTTGAACGGCGACAGCGCCGCGATGGCCGCGACGATCAGCGGCAGCGCGACAAAGACCGGCAGGATTGCGTTGATCTCCATTACTTGCGCACCCCCCTGTAAGCGGTGCGGCCGGTGGTGGTGAGCGCACCGGGGCCGATCTTTTCTGCCTGTTCAGCGTCGAGAATGTTGTCCAGGGTGTCGTCGTCGCGGCCGAGTGCTGCGAGCATGAGCAGGATCGTCGTGGTGGCCATCGCGATGACGATGGCGGTCAGCACGAACGCCTGCGGCAACGGGTCCGACATGTCTTCGAGACCGGTGGAGGAAGGAAACGCCTCCCCTCGCCATGCGCCGTTGCCGGCGGCGAGAATGGTCAGGTTCGACGCGTGGCCGAACAGCGACATGCCGAAGACGATGCGCACCATGCCGCGTTGCAGCACCAGGTAGACCGCCCCGGCCATGAGGATTGCGATTGTCAGTGCGTAAATCATGCTCGTGCCCTTTCCTCGCGTGCCTCACGCTCGCTTGTCGACGGATACAGCGGCGCCGGATACGACTCTGTCGGGTGCTCCGGTTCCTCCGGCTCGGGGATATCCGGCAGCGGGTTGTGCTCGTCGCGGCGGTAGTCCAGATTCTCCCTGTCGGTGCCTGGGCGCAGGTACCCGCCAAGGTCATTGATCGCCATGGTGAGCATGCCGAGGACGGCCAGGTAGATACCGGCGTCGAAGATGAGGGAGGTGGTCATGTGCTCCCCGGCGATCTCACCGTGGATGGCGTACATGAAGCCGCCCTCGATGAAGCCGAGGAAGCCGGAGCTAATAGCGACGATGATGCCGATGCCGGTGAGATAGACCGGGGTCATCGGCTTGACCACGTTCTCATCACGGCCCTTGGACATGTAGCTGAGCACGAACGCGGTGGCCAGCACCAGCGCGGCGATGAAGCCGCCGCCTGGGGCGGTGTGGCCGCGGAAGAAGATGAGCACGCTGAGGATCACCAAGATCGGCATGGTGAGCGTGACCACCTTGCGCAGCGGCATCGTGTTGAGCTGCGACTGGCCAAACGGTGCGGGGCGGGTTCCGGCCTCGAACCGGTAGCGCGGTACCGAGTTGGTCACCGCCGCGATGACCACGGCGGCCATGCCCAGCACGGAGAGCTCGCCCAAGGTATCGAAGCCACGGAACTCAACGATGATCACGGCGACGATGTTGTCGGCACTGGTCACCTCGACGCCTTCGGTGAGGTACCAGTTGGCCAACTCGGAACGGTCGCGGCGACCCGTCAGTGAGTAGACAGCGGCGAAGGTGATAATGCCGGTGAGAACTGCCAGTGCCCCGGCCCATGCCTTGCGGCGCGCCGGGACCGGCGGGAACAGCCGCGGCTGGTAGCGCAGCACCATCATGATGACCACGACGGTGAGCGATTCCACCGTGAACTGGGTCAGAGCCACATCGGGGGCGCCGAGCAGCATCATCTGCAGGCTCATACCCACGCCGGCGGTGCCCAGGAAGACCGCGGCCGTCATGCGCTTCTTCGTCAGGACCAGGCCGAGGACGGAGATACCGATGATGGCCAGCGGCAGGATGTCCCAGTAGTTGTCCAGGCCTTCGGTGCGCGGTGCGAGCGGCACGCCGTCGATACCGTCGGTAAGCAGCAGCGTGACCACGCCCAACCCCAGCGTGGTGACAATGAGCCACACGAGGTGCTTCGACGGGTTGAAGGTGCCGGCCATCTTGCCGAAGAACATGCCCAGGTCGCGGGAGCGGTCCACGATGCCAGCCAAGACATCGTTACCGGTGAACGGCAGCAGCTGCTTGTTCTCCAGGGCCTTCCACACTGGCTTGCGGAAGAAGATGAAGGCCACACCTGCGATGAGAACCAGCATGGACACGATGAACGGCGCGGTGATGCCGTGCCACAGTGCCAGGTGGGAGTGGTAGTCCGCATCCGGGATGATGGCGTTGACGCCGGCGGTGATGGGGCCGTCGATAAGCGAAAGCACGAACACCGCGGGAACAGACATCAGTCCCGGGAAGGCGGCTGGCAGCCAGAAGCTGACCGGTGCTTCGTGGACCTCGCTCATGTCGCGCTCGCCGTCGACGAAGGCGCCGAAGACGATCTTCGCGGAGTAGACGAAGGTGAGGAAGGCGGCGAGACCAGCGAGGATGAGCAGCACGGTGCCGTAGGGCGATTCGTGGAAGGCCTCCAGGATGGATTCCTTGGACACGAAGCCGAACAGCGGCGGGACAGCGGCCATGGACGCGGCGGCAACGATGACGGAACCGAAGGTCCACGGCATCTTGTCGTAGAGCTTGCCCAGGCGGCGCATGTCGCGCGTGCCCGTCTCGTGGTCGATGACACCGATAAGCATGAACAGCGAGGACTTGAACAGCGCGTGCGCGAGCGTGTGCGTCAATGCGGCCGCAAGCGCAAGCGGGGTGCCGATGCCGATCGCCGCGACAATCCAGCCCAGGTGGGACACCGTCGAGTACGCCGTGAGGTGCTTCAGGTCCGTCTTCGTGATGGCGAAGATCGCCGACATGAGTGCCGTGCCCAGGCCAGTGACGGTGAGCAGGATGTTCCACGTCGGGGTGTCGTGGAAGATCGTGGAGAACCGCACCAGCAGGTAGATACCGGCCTTGACCACGGCAGCGGCGTGCAGGAACGCCGACACGGGTGTCGCGGCCGCCATGGCCTCCGGGAGCCAGAAGTGGAACGGGAACTGCGCGGCCTTGGTGAAGCCGGAGCACGCGATGAGCACTGCGACAATGGTGGTCAGGCGCGGGTTGTCGGCCCACACGTCGGAGGCGAGGATCTCGTGCAGGCGCGTTGTGCCCGTCGAGGTCGCAGCCAGGGCCAGGCCCGCCAGCAGCGTCAACCCGCCGAAGAACGTCAGGGCGAGGGTGCGGAACGAGCCGGCCTCACCCGACGATCCAGAGCGGGCGATAAGCAGGAACGACGCAATGGAGACGAGCTCCCACCCGATGAAGAGGAGCACGACATCGTCTGCAAGCACGAGCAGCAACACGGACAGCGTGAATGCCGTCATGATGGTGTAGAAGCTGGTGTTGCCGTCCTTCTCTGGCAGGTACGCGGCCGAGTAGATCAGCACGATACCGCCGATGATAAGGGCAAGCAGGGCGAAGAAGGCGCTCAGGCCGTCGGCGCGCAAGGCGAAGGACACCGCAGTGCCCTCCCCGAGAAGGTCATTAGCCCAGACAAGGTTGTAGGTCACAGGGGTGCCGGCGCGCAACGCGTTGGCTATCACGGCCGCCGCAGCGAACATGGCGGGTCCGGCGACCCACCCGACGCGGCGATCCATCACGCGCACGAGCACGGGGGAGGCCACCACTGTCGCGGCGACAATCCCGAGGGCGATTAGCAAAGCCATAGGCTGTATTTCCGTTTTGTTGGAGCGGCAGGGGGTCATGCAGTGTCGTGGCGCTGGCGGGAATCCACGCTAAGAAACCCTCAGCCAGGACAAAACAGTTCATAGGGTAACAGGGATGGGCGGGATCAACATGTCGAGTGAATGCGAGGGGGTGGGGCCGGAAATGGCGGGGACTGCCTATTCCCGCGTGTCACGCGCACCCCAGTAGCCACAACAGTTACCTTTCTCTCTATGAAATGGAACGTTGTCCTGGCTTTTGCTGTGCTGTTGGTCGCCGCATTCACCCCAATGAATCCGGCATCCACGTGGGCCACGGGGGACGACACGTCTGGTGCCCCGGCTGCCTACGCCGGGCCCGATCAGCTTGTCGATGCCCGCCGCGCCGCCGGTGACGCCTCCGCCGAAGCCGGTTTCCTCACTCAGGGCACAAAGCAACTCAAAGAAGGTACGGACCAGCTCAAGGATGGCTCCGGCGAGCTCGCGGAAGCCGTGCGCAGCGCGAGCGACGGCGCGGACCAGCTATCGAAGGGCATGGTGGAAATTCAGGCCGGTACCGGCCAACTCGCTGACGGCGCCACCCGCGTCGCTGACTCCGTCGGCGGTGCCGTGGACCAGGTAGTTGGATTCGAAGCCGTGCGCGGCCAGATCCTCGGGGCCATCGACGACACCATCAAGGCCACCGCGAACAACCGCGACCCGCAAGTCGTCGACCTCCGGAAGCAACTCAAAGACCTGCGCGGCCAGGTCGAGACCGCTGAGCTGCCGGAAGACATGAACACGCAGCTCACCGAGCTTCGCGACGGCTCCCGCGAGCTGGCCAACCAACTGTCCACCCCCGGCTACGCCTACCACGACGGCATCTACTCTGCGACCAACGGAGCTTCCGAACTGTCCAAGGGCCTCAACGAGATGAACGGCAAGGTCAAGGAGGCGACCGACGGCGTGAACCAGCTTGCCGACGGCGGCACCAAGGTCGACGAGATGGCCAACACCACCAAAGACAACATCGGGGCGATCCAGCGCGCCCTGCCGGCACCTGTTCCCGTTGCCGGGGCAGCTGGTACGGCGACCGGCACCGCGGCTGGCGCGGACGGGCAAGCAGCACCCGCACCGGCATCCGCTCTAGCTCCGCTGGCCGCGATGCTTGTCTCGGCTCTGGCGATCCTCGGCGGAGTTGTCACCGCTTTAGCGGCCTACGCGGGATCCCGCCCCCGCGCGCGGTGGATCATCCTGGGCCTGGGCACCGCCTTCAGTGCGTCGGCCGGGCTCATTCTCGTGGCCATCCTGGGCACGAACTTGTCCGCAGCCGCGCTGGCGATCGCCGGTTCCGCCCTGGTCCTTGGCACCCTGGCTTCGGCAGGGCTGACCTGGATTCTCCGCTCTGCGTTCGGCACCATTGGCGGCGGTGGTGCCGCCGGCGTATTGGCTCTGCTGCAGGTGGGTGTGGTCGGCTGGGTGTGGTCCACCGCTGCCACCGGTGAGGTCTCTTTGCTGTGGAGCGCCGCTTCGCAGGCGCTCCCGATGCACTGGTCCACAGCCGCCATCTCTGCGGCGGGTAACGGCGGATCCGCCACCGCCATGTGGACCGGCATCGGGCTGTCCGCGCTGCTCGCTGTGCTTGGGCTCGTGGCGATGCGCGCGAGCCGCCCCGCCGTCGTGTCCGCCTATGACGCCGCCGACGCCGGCTACGCGGACGACGACTACGACGATGGCGCGGACTACGAAGAATCCGACTTCGACGAGCTCGACGATGACACCGCCGTCCTCGACGTCGACGAAGCTATCGAACACAAGCGCTAACGTGCGCCCCTCTTCGTCGAGGCCATTAAGTAGGCTCCTGCTGTTCCCCGAAACCGGGTGGACGCCGCATAACTGAACAAAGGAGTCGCGCATGACCACCATCAACGCCCGCCAGATCCTCGAGCGGGAAGGTCGAGCGCTCACCGCCGACGTGCTCGGGCCCGTCAACGGCTACCGCCATTCGCCCAACTCCGTGCGCCGATGCTCGAAGTGCTACGACGAGATCATCCTCCACGGCCGGTTCGGCTGGCTCCACGCCGAATCGCTCGAGCACGACTGCCTCGACGCCGAGAACACCGCCACCTGCGCCCGCTAGGACAGGCGTAAAAATCCCGGACGAGAATCGCTTTGTGCACGGTTGCACGTGACCATGCACAAAGCCAATCCCGAGCCCGTAAGGCCTCCAAGGATCTAGCAATCAACTGTTCGCCTGAATGTCACCTTACTGTATTGCAGCTGTGTTTAAGTGGGGAATTGGATGGCTTCCAATCCATCTAGTTCTTATTTTCCCAGTCACCGGCACCTTCCCGGATCAGCAGCGACTACAGCGAACAGGAAGACTTCATGAGCGCAGCAACATGGAAATCCGTGGCCGCGAGTGTGGGCGTCATTGCTCTCACCGTTGCCACGACACCTACATCTCAAGCAGCGATTGATCTCGATTACGAGGGCTACAACGGCAAGCCGTCGTGTATCTCCATCGACGGCAACGGCAACGTCAAGGCTCCGCAGCCTGGCGAATGCGCCCAGTTCGGCAAAGGCGGCCAGGGCCGTTCCGACGAAAAAGCCAAGAACGTCATCATGATCGTCGGCGACGGCATGGGGCACCAGGAAATCACCGCGGCCCGTAACTACCTGCTCGGTGCCGGCGGCCGCTTCGACGGTCTGGACAACCTCACCGCTACCGGTGCCTACACCACCTTCGCCATCGACGAAGACGGCAAGAAGAACTACGTCACCGACTCCGCGGCTTCCGCTACCGGTTGGGCGACCGGCACCAAGAGCTACAACGGTGCTCTTGGCGTGGACATCAAGAAGGACGCCCACGTCAACCTCCTCGAGATGGCTAAGAACGCCGGCATGCGCACCGGTAACGTGACCACCTCCGAGATCCAGGACGCCACCCCGGCCTCCATGGGGTCCCACATTTCGCAGCGCAGTTACTACGCGCCGTCCGGTGACTCGAAGCCGGTCAAGGGCGATGAGGCCCGCGAGAACGGCGGCATCGGCTCCATCTCCGAGCAGCTCATCGACACCCGCGCGGACGTCACTCTCGGCGGCGGCGCCAAGTACTTCGACACCAAGGTGATGGCGGACAGCGACAATACCAACCCGTTCCTCGAAGGTGACGCGAAGTTCAACACCAAGTGGGAGAAAGACAAGACCGTCGCAGAGAACGCCGAAGCCAACGGCTACAAGATCGTGCGTACCCGCGACGAGCTCGCAGCAGTCACTGAAGCGAACCAGGATCAGCCGGTTCTGGGCCTGTTCCATGACAAGAACATGACCCGCCGCTTCGAGTCTTCTACGCCGGCCAAGGGTGGCGCGACCGCTGAGCCCACAACCTGTAAGGAAGCCAATATCGGCAACGAGCCGGAGTTGGCGGACATGACCACTAAGGCCATCGAGCTGCTGGACAAGCCGAACGAGGAGAAGGGCTTCTTCCTCCAGGTCGAGTCCGCTTCGATCGACAAGGCCGACCACGACGGCGACGCCTGCGGCTTTATCGGTGAGCTCAAGCGCCTCGAGGACACGGTGGCCACCGCTGTCGATTTCGCCAAGAAGGACGGCGACACCCTAGTCGTCGTCACCGCGGACCACGCCCACACTGCGCAGATCGTGCCCGACGGCCAGGATTCCCCGGCTGTGACCACCCGCCTTCACACCCACGACGACACCAACATGTCCGTCGCATTCGGCACCGTTCCCGTCCCGAAGGTCGAGGAGGGCGACTTCTCCATGCAGCACACCGGTGCCCAGGTGCGCATCGCCGCGTACGGCCCGGCGTCCGAGAACGTCTTCGGCCAGATCGACCAGACCGACGCTTTCTACGTCATGGCCAACGCGCTCGGCCTCGGCGATTGGGAGGTCAACACGAACCCGGTGGCGCGCGACTTCACTGCCCGCAACGAGGCTAACGGGGAACTCTGCTACCAGCTCGAACCAGGTGAGGCTCCGCAGGTCGGTGACTGCACGAAGTTCGGCAAGAAGGGCCAAGGCCTCGACGACTCCAAGGCGAAGAACGTCGTGATCATGCTTGCCGACGGCACCGCCGACGCCGACATCACCGCCGCCCGCAACTACCTGCACGGCGCTAACGGCCGTTTCGAGGCCGTGGACAACCTCGAGTACACCGGTTACCACACCACGTACTCCCTGAATAGGGAGACCGGCAAGCCGGATTACGTCACCGACTCCGCTGCGTCCGGTTCCGCCCTCTACTCCGGCATCAAGACCTACAACGGCGGTTTGGGCATCGACAACAACGGCAAGCCGGTTCCGACCATGGCTGAGCTTGCAAAGGCTGCCGGCATGAAGGTCGGCAACGTTTCCACCGCGGAGATTCAGGACGCCACCCCGGCGGCATTCGCCGTCCACGCCCTGGACCGCGCGGACTACGCGCCATCCGGCGAGAAGAAGGTAGCGCAAGACGCACAGCGCCGCGAAAACGGTGGTCTCGGCTCCATCTCCGAGCAGCTTGTCGACGTCCGCGCCGACGTCACCCTCGGCGGCGGTGCCGAGTACTTCGACACCGAGGTGATGGTCGACGGCAAGAACGGCGACACCACCTGGACCAAGGGCAAGACCGTTCTGGACAATGCGCGCGACAACGGCTTCGAAATCGTCAACGACGCTAAGAGCCTCGACGCAGTGAAGAACTCCGACAAGCCAGTCCTGGGCCTCTTCTCCCCGAGCCACATGCCGCGCATCTACAAGGAGACCGTTCCGACGGAAGATGGCGCGATGAAGGAAGCACAGCGCTGCGAGGCTAACCCCGAGTACACCGACGATATCCCGACGCTTGCGGCCATGACCCGCAAATCCCTGGAACTGCTTCAGAACGACAAGGGGTTCGTCCTCCACATTGAGGCGGCGTCCCCGGACAAGGCCAGCCACGGTGCCGACGCCTGCGGCATGATCGGCGAGATCCGCCAGTGGGACGAGTCCATCAAGGTCGTCCAAGACTGGGTGGAGGAGACCGGTGAGCCGACCCTGATCGTCGCCACTGCCGACCACGCCCAGACCCCGATGATCACCTACAACCAGAAACCGACCGCCGGCTTGACCACCAAACTGAAGACCGCGGACGACGCTGACATGTCCCTGCTGTACTCCACCGCGGAGTCGAACGACCCGAAGGACGCCCTCGGCGGCCAGCAGCACACCGGTGCTCAGGTCCGCGTTGCGGCTTCCGGCCCGGGGGCGGCGAACTTCACCGGCCAGATCGACGAGACCGACATCTTCTTCGGCGCGATGAACGCCGTGGGCGTCGACACTGATCAGCCTATCGACGGCAGCTCTTCTGGCTCCTCCGGCTCGTCTAGCTCCTCGAGCTCTTCGGCTAACTCGGCTGGTTCTTCCATTGGTGTGTTCTTCGGCGTTCTTGCCGCTCTGCTGGGGGTGGTTGCTCTTCTGAGTCCGCTGTTCCCGCAGGCACGCGAGATGTTTGAGAACTTCCGTAAGACCCTGCCGTTCTAACGCTGCGCGGGTAGCACCTCCGCTGATATGCGGCCCCGAGCCGCAGACCTGCTCCCCGCTGGTCGGACTGTGAACGCAGATCCCGACTAGCGGGGAGCTTCTGTATTGCGGTGCCTGGGCAGAACGAAAAAAGAAGCCGCTGAAATCCAGCGGCTTCTTTCTCAATTTGGTCGGGATAACAGGATTTGAACCTGCGACCTCTTCGTCCCGAACGAAGCGCGCTACCAAGCTGCGCCATATCCCGGTGCACTTAATGAGTACCCGGGGTACTTTAGTCCACCATCCGGCAAGCTCCAAAACGCCTGTTGGTTACGGCTGTTGCGGCCCTGATCTGCGCCTGATTCGAGCGGCGGACGGGCCACTAGTCGTCCCGAGCATCCTCCCGAGCGGTGAGCGTCAACAGCGCCGCGGACGGCCGGCAGAAAATACGCACGGGGGCGAATTTGGAGGTGCCCAGTCCGTTGGAGACTTCGAGCCACATGTCGCGGTAGCGGTGGAGGCCGGAGGCGCGTTCGCGGTCGATGTCGGCGTTGGTCACGATTGCGCGTTCGCCGGGCAGGCAGATCTGCCCGCCGTGGGTGTGGCCGGCGAGGACGAGCTGGTAGCCGTCGGCATCGAACTGGTCCAGTACCCGCCTGTAGGGCGCGTGGGTGACGCCAAGGGCGAGGTCGGCATCGGGGTTGGGGGCGCCTTCGATGAGGGAGTAGTCGTCGAGGTCGTGGTGGGGGTCGTCGGTACCTGCAATGGCCAGGCGCACATCCCCAACCTTGAATTCGAGGCGTTTGTGGGTGGCGTCCTGCCAGCCGCGCTCGATGAATGCGGCGCGCATGCCCTTCCACGGCAGGTCCACGTAGCTGGGCTCGCGCTTGGCGTCCAGAAGGTATTTGACTGGGTTGACGGGTCGCGGTGCCCAGTAGTCGTTCGTGCCGAAGACGAACACGCCGGGGCGGTTGAGCAGCGGCTCGAGAGCGGCCAGCACGTCAGGCACGGCATGCTCGTCCGAGAGGTTGTCGCCGGTGTTGACCACCAGGTCGGGGTCGAGTGCGTCGAGTGCGGAGACCCACGCGATCTTCGTCTTCTGCCCGGGGATCATGTGCAGGTCGGAGACATGGAGAATGCGCAAGTCATCCACGCCCGGGGGAAGGATGGGCAGCTCGTAGGTTTTCAGGCGGAATTTGGTCAGTTCGCTGTGGCCGAAGGCGAGCGTCGATAAGCCAAGGGCTGTCACCGCGCCGAGCGCTTGTGCGATCTTCTTCATTGGAACAAGGCTACCCTGGCAGCCATGAGTGAATTGAAAGATCAGATCCGCGCCGACCTCAAAGAAGCCATGAAGGCGAAGGAGAAGGAGCGCACGGGTGCGATCCGCATGCTGCTCGCCGCGATCCAGACCGAGGAGACGGAGGGCGCCAAGCACGAGCTTGACGACGCTGCTGTGCTCAAGGTCGTCGCCCGTGAAATCAAGAAGCGCCGCGAGTCGGCGGAGATCTACCAGCAGAATGATCGTCAGGACCTCGCCGACGCTGAGCTCGCCGAGGTCGCCGTGCTCGAGGCATACCAGCCCAAGCAGCTCGATGACGACGAGCTCGCAGCGCTTATCGACGAAGCAGTCGCCGACACCGGCGCCACCTCCATGAAAGAGATGGGGCAGGTTATGAAGGCCGCCACCGAGAAGGCTGCTGGCCGCGCCGACGGCAAGCGGCTGTCTGCGGCAGTCAAGGCGCGACTGTCGTAGCCGAAGCGGGCGCTATAGGTCGCCGAACAGGTCCGCAAGATCGTCGGCGAAACGGCCGATTTCGTCTTCGAGGTCGTCGCGGTAGCGGGAGGCTTCGTCGTCATCGTCGCGGCTGCGGTCATCGCGGGTGTCCCTGCGGTTGGGCGGGTTGTTCCGCGCTGGGGAGCCGTCCGAGACGACGAGAGTGACCACAGCGCCTTCGCCTGCGTTTTCAGGAGTGCGGGCCTCGACGACTTCGCCTTCGGGTTTGCCGGTGGCGGTGCCCTTCGTCTCCCGGACCTTGAACCCAGCTGCCTCTAGCTGGGAGCGAGCCTCGGCGGCTTGGAGGCCGACGACGCTGTCGAACAGGTCGTTGCGCGAAGCAGGGTCATACAGCGGGCTCGGGGTGGGGAGCCCAGCTCCTTGCACGCCCGGAATCTGCGTGGCCATCTGGAACCACGAACGGGCCGCTTCCTTACCGCCGAAGAGATCGCCGTAGTTGCACTGGCGGACCGGACCTGAGCACAGCGGGGTGGTCTGGGTGCCGTCGTTGTAGATGTAGGTGGCGGCAGCGAAAGCGTTGTTGAAGCCGAGGAATGCCGAGGACTGGTGCGATTCCGTCGTTCCCGTCTTGGCGGCAACGGGGCCGCTCCAACCGTATGCCGCAGCCGCGTCTTTCGCGGTGCCGCTAATAGTGTCCTGGGCCATGCCGTTGGCCAGGCCGGAGGCGAGCTCGGGGGAGACAGCCTCCTCGCAGTCGGGGCGCTCGATGAACACTTCCTGGCCGAGCCGGTCCTCCACCTTGGCCACCGGGTTAGGCTCGCACCACTTACCGCCGGACGCCAGCGTTGCCCCAACGTTGGACAGCTCCAACGGGTTCACGGCGGTGGGGCCAAGTGTGAAGGCGCCGAGGTTGTTCTGGCGGAAGTAGTCCCCGATGGAATGGTCCTCGTCGAAGCTGCCCGGATCCTCGTAGGAACGCAGCCCCAAGCGCACGGCCATGTCGACGGTCGCTTCCACGCCGACTTCCTCGAGAAGCTCGATGAACGTGGTGTTGGGGGATTTTGCAAGGGCGTCGCGAAGCGTCAGCTCGCTGGGATAGGATCCTGCGTTTTCCACGCAGTACGCGCCAGACGGACACCCGGTAGCACCGCCGGTTCCCATGCCGTATTTCACGGAACGCTTTGGCACCGGCAGCTTGGCGTCGAGGTTGTATCCCTGCTCCAGGGCTGCTGCGGCGGTGAAGATCTTGAACACAGACCCAGCACCATTGCCCACCATGCTGGATGTCTGCGGCAGAACGGTTTGGCTTTCGTCGGCATCCAGGCCGTAGGTGCGCGAGGAGGTCATTGCCAAGATGTTGCGGGAGTTTTCGCCGGGCTCGATGACATTGATCACCTCGGCGACGCCATGCTGGCCCGGGCTAACTGCGCTTGCGGCGGCGTTGTGCGCGACCTCTTGAACTCCCGGGTCCAGCGTGGTCGTAATGATGTAGCCGCCGCGTTCCAGCTCCTCCATGGGCAGACCCTTGCCTGCGAGGTACTCCAACGCGTAATCGCACAGGAAGCCCGCGGAACCCGCAGAGATGCAGCCTTCCGGCAACAAGGCGGGTTCTTCGAGGACTCCGAGGGGCTCGCCTTTGAAACGGTCGGCCTCATCCTGCGCGAGGTAGCCGGAGGTGACCATTGCCTGCAGCACCGTGTTGCGGCGCTCCTTCGCCCCGTCGGGGTTCGTGTACGGGTTGAGCATCTCAGCGGACTGCAGCATGCCGACGAGCAGTGCAGACTGCGGGACGTTGAGCTCGGCGGCAGAGATGCCGAAGTAAGTGCGCGCGGCGGCCTCAATGCCGTACGCGTGGTTGCCGAAGGGGACGATGTTCATATACCGCGCCAAAATTTCTTCCTTGGGCAACTGCTTGTCCAGGTCGGATGCCATGCGCATCTCGCGCAACTTGCGCGGAATCGACTGTTCGACGGCGGCCGTTTGCTCTTCGGGATTCTCAGCGTCGACAAGCAAAAGATAGTTCTTCACGTACTGCTGGTTGATTGTGGAGGCACCTTCCTCCACGCCGCCTGCCAGCACGTTCGTGACCATCGCGCGGGCAAAACCCTGCATGTCCACGCCGTCGTGCTCGTAGAAGCGGCGGTCCTCGATGGCGACCAACGCGTCTTTGGCGGACTGGCTGATCTGCTCCGGCTTCAAGTCATAACGGCGCTGGTTGTAGATCCACGCTATGGGCTCACCGTTCTTATCGGTGATCGTGGTCACGCCGGGGGCGGACCCGTCGGTTAAGTCGGCGAGATTGGACTGCATCGTCTCATCGACGCGAGCGACAGCAGCCCCGCTGATCCCCACGACGGGGGCAAGACACAGCACCACTGCGAGACCCGCGGCAACGACGCCGAGGAGCAGTTTTCCCAGGGAACCTAGTGAAGACACCTTTCATACACTACGGCCTAGACCCCCACAGGGGAATCGGTGCCTACCCCCGCTCGTGTGATCTATTCGACAATAATCCCAGGGGGTGAATACACTTACATTCGGAAAGCGCAATGAATTCGATTGTCTTTCCTAAAGCAGGCAAAGAGGAATTTGCCAGGGTTGTTTCTATGTCCCGAAAACTGGGGCTATGGGAAGGAGATTTTCGTGACCGCAACGATTCGCAATCGCTCGCTTGATAAGCCGGTACTATCCGCTTCCGCACGAACTTCTCCGCCCAAGGTCGATTCTTTTGAGCGTGGCGAGTGGGTCACACTCGCCGTCTGCCGCGCCGGCGACCCGGATGCCCTTTTCGTTCGCGGTGCTGAACAGCGCAAAGCCGCCGCGATCTGCCGCCGTTGCCCGGTCCAGATGGAATGCCGCGCAGATGCCCTGGACAACAAGGTCGAGTTCGGCGTGTGGGGTGGCCTGACCGAGCGTCAACGCCGCGCCGTGCTGCGTAAGAACCCGCACGTGACCGACTGGGCTGCGCACCTCGCAGCGGGCGAGGAGATCGTCGGGCTGTAACTCCTGACGTCGCTCCAGCGATGCCACATCGTCGCTGCAACGGAGGCGAACGGCTAGAGTGGCGGCATGACTAAATGGGAATACGCCACCGTTCCGCTGCTGACGCACGCCACCAAGCAGATCCTGGACACCTGGGGTGAGGATGGCTGGGAGCTTGTCGCTGTCACGCCCGGCCCGAACCCGGAGAATGTCGTCGCCTACATGAAGCGGGAGCTCTAAGGTGAGTGCCCTTTCGCGTATCAGCGCTTTGGGTCTCCGCCTCCCCGACGTCGCCGCCCCCGTTGCGGCGTACGTGCCCGCAACGCGGGTGGGCAACCAGGTCTGGACCTCGGGCCAGCTGCCGTTCGTTGATGGCGCGCTTCCTGCGACCGGCAAGGTCGGCGCGGAGGTCTCTGCCGAGGATGCCTACGAATACGCTCGGACATGCCTGCTCAATGCTCTCGCCGCGGTCGATGCGGAAGTGGGGCTGGATGCCGTCACGCGCGTGGTGAAGGTGGTTGGCTACGTAGCTTCCGCACCTGATTTCACCGGCCAGCCCGGTGTGATCAACGGGGCATCGGAGTTGATCGGGGAGATCTTCGGCGATGCCGGCGCGCACGTTCGCTCGGCTGTCGGTGTCGCGGTTCTGCCGCTTGACGCCCCAGTGGAGCTCGAGCTCATAGTCGAGGTGGCGTAGGGTGGGAAACATGCAGCATCCCGCTTATAGCCAACTGCGTCCTGTCACCCCGTCTGCCGCCGTCGTGCTGGCGATGAACCCCAGCTACGCAGCACTGGAGGGCACGAACTCGTGGGTTATCCGCGACCCGGAGGATGAGTACAGCATTGTCATCGATCCGGGCCCGGAAGATGAAGGCCACCTCAACGTGCTCCAGTCGTCGGCCGACAAGGTCGCTCTGGTGCTGTTGACGCACCGCCACCACGACCACGCTGACGGCGCTCACCGGTTCCGTCAGCTCACGGGCGCTCCGGTCCGCGCTTTCGACGAGCGTTACTGCAACGGTGGCGAGCCCCTCCAAGACGGCGAAATCATCGCCGTCGACGGCATCACTCCGCGCATCAAGGTCGTGCACACCCCCGGCCACACGGGTGACTCGGTGTGCTTCTACATCTACTCCGGCGACCCGGACTCCCCGGACTCGACGCTGGAGGGCATCTGCACCGGTGACACGATCGCCGGCCGCCACACCACGATGATCTCGGAGACGGACGGTGACTTGGGTGGATACCTGGATTCCTTGAGCAAGCTCGAGGAAGACGGCGCAGGCATTAAGCTTCTGCCGGGCCACGGCCCGGAAGGCGAGGACCTGTCCGCATTCGCCCGCAAGTACATTGACCGCCGCGAGTACCGCTTGGACCAGATCCGCAAGGTGCGCGCCGAGCGCGGTGCAGATGTGAGCATCAACGAGCTGGTTGATGCGATGTATGACGATGTTGATCCGGTCCTGCGCGGTGCCGCAGAACAGTCCACCCGTGTGGCCCTGCGCTACCTCGAGGGCAAGGAAGCCTAAATAGGCTCACGCGGCGCAAGCCCCCCCGGGAGGCTAGCGCGCGCGGCGGGCGAGGTGCTCCGTGTCCACGATGACGACGGACTTGCCTTCCAGGCGGATCCAGCCGCGCTGCGCGAAGGTGGCCAGCGCCTTGTTCACTGTCTCGCGGGAGGCACCGACAAGCTGGGCGATCTCTTCCTGAGTCAGGTCGTGGTTGACGCGCAGGGTGCTTCCCTCTTGGGTGCCAAAGCGGTTGGCCAACTGAAGCAGCGTCTTGGCCACGCGGCCCGGGACATCAGTGAAGATGAGGTCCGCCAAGGACGCGTTGGTCCGGCGCAGACGGCGCGCAAGAACGCGCAGCAGCTGCTGAGAAATCTCCGGGTGCTCGTTGATCCATGTCTTGAGCATCTCGGAATCCATCGTGGCTGCCTGGACCTCGGTCACGCACACTGCGGAGGAGGTGCGCGGGCCGGGGTCGAAGATGGACAGCTCGCCGAACATGTCGGACGGCCCCATGACGGACAGCAAGTTCTCGCGGCCGTCGGGGGCGTGGCGGGCAAGTTTCACCTTGCCCTCGATGATGATGTACAGGGTGTCGCCCGGCTCACCTTCGTCGAAGATGGTGGTTCCGCGGGGAAACGTCTCCGTCTGCATGTCACCGATGAGGTTGGTCACTGCAGCGGGGTCCACGCCTTGGAAAATGCCGGCGCGTGCCAGTGTCTCCTGTACGTCGTCCATGTGCGCTCCTTCTACTTGGCGCTTACCCGCGAGCCGAGCGTTCCAGGATGTGGAATCAGTCACCGCGACCCCGGCAGACGCGCCACGTCACACTGTGCGACTCTATCACGCGCACTGGGGCACAGGCGGAGAATCATGCGGGTTTACTCCTACCCCAAAATAAAAAATGCGCATTTAGACCGCGTTGAGGCCGTGTTTAGTCCGCTTCTAGGCAGGGTGCACGACAGCGACTTCGAGACGTTCCATGGCCACAACGAACACGGCGAGGAACAGCGGGGCCAAAAGCGCGAAGAGAACACTCATCATGGTTCCCTATGGTAGTTCCTCGGAGCGGAGCCGGTGGCACCCATCGCTATAGTTGTGTGCATGTCCGCCCCAGATGCAGCAGGAAGTCCAGCAGGCTCCGTCACGCCAGTGCGCTTCCGCCGCCCCGGCGCGCACCCCGCGTCAAAAGGTACAGAGACTGAGCTGGGGCGCACCCGTCGCGCAAGGCGAATCAACCGCACGCTGGCCGCGACCTACCCGGATGCGCACGCGGAGCTGGACTTCACCAATCCGCTCGAGCTGCTCATTGCCACCGTACTCAGTGCGCAAACGACGGACGTGCGCGTCAACTCTGTCACACCGGAGCTGTTTCGGCGCTACCCCGACGCGGCGAGCTACGCGGCGGCCAACGTCGACGAGATCGCAGAGATCATCCGACCGACAGGGTTCTTCCGCGCGAAGGCGGGGCATCTGAAGGGGATCGGGGAGGCGCTCGTCGATAAGCATGGCGGCGACGTGCCTACCGCGATCGAGGATCTGGTGAAGCTGCCCGGCGTTGGCCGCAAGACAGCGCACGTGGTCCGCGGCAATGCGTTCGGGATGCCGGGACTCACCGTGGACACGCATTTTCAGCGCCTGGTGCACCGCATGATGCTTATCGACGCATCTATCACCGACCCCGTCGCCATCGAGCACGCGATTGCCAGCGTGATTGAGAAGCGTGAGTGGACGATGTTCTCGCACAGGATCATTTTCCACGGCCGGCGCGTGTGCCATGCCCGCAAACCAGCGTGCGGGGCGTGCCCGGTGGCGTTTGACTGCCCGAGTTTCGGAACGGGCCCTGTTGAGTGGGACGAGGCTGAGAAGTTGGTGACCGGGCCGGAGCGCGAGCACATCCTGGACATGATGGGGCGGGGTGAGAGCGAGTGAAGCGCAGTGTGCTGATCAGCGTGCTCGCCATCCTCGCCGCAACGGCGCTGGTGGTGGTCGGCGCGGTGTCGATGCTGAGGGGGCAGCTGGGCTCGAACAGCGCAGCGCCCGAAGGTGAGGAGGGCGCGGGGGAGCGCAGCACCGTGACCAACACTGTGAGCGAAATAGAAGCCGGCAGCCGACCTGATTGCCCGACCGGGACTGTCGGTGGGGTGGAGCTGCCCTGCTTGGGGGCGACTTCAGCGGACGGGGCTGTGGCCGATGACCAGGTTACGGTGGTCAGTCTGTGGGCGTGGTGGTGCGAACCGTGCCGTGAGGAGCTACCTGCGCTGCAGGAATTCGCGGACGCACACCCCGAATACAGCGTTGTCGGCGTGCACGCGGACGGGGACGCGCAGGCCGGCGCCGCGCTTCTCGACGAGCTTGGCGTGACCCTTCCGAGCTACCAGGACACCGAGAACCTTTTCGCTGCCCAGCTGAAGCTGCCCCCGGTCGTGCCGGTGCTGGTGGTGTTGCGCGGGCAGGAGACTGCTGGCGTGGTGCCCACGCCGTTTACCGACGCCGATGACATTGCCGCGGCCGTCGAGGAGGTGCTCTAAATGTCTGAGACTCCCGAGATGTCCGCGATGCTGCAGCCGGAGCGTGCGCCCCAGTGGCTGGACCCGCTGACCCACAAGCTGTCCGCGCCGGGCAGTGCCAGCTTGGTCACGAAGATGCAGGGCCACATGCGGTTTGCGTCCCAGAAATCGAAGCGGGCAGCCGTGCTCATGTGCTTCACGGGTGATCCCGAGGCGGCGACGTTGCCGGATGACGCAGAGATCCTCATCACGCACCGCACGCCGTCGTTGCGGAACCACTCCGGCCAAATGGCCTTCCCTGGCGGGAAGGTGGACCGGCAGGACTCCGGCCCGATCGACGCGGCACTGCGTGAGGCCCGGGAGGAAACGGGCCTGCAGCCCGAGCGCGTCGTGCCGCTGGCGGTCCTTGAGACCATCGCAGTGGGCCCATCGGGCAACCCAGTGAACCCCGTGTTGGCGTATGCGCAGGAGCCGGGGGAGGTGTGGTCTGCAAGCCCCAATGAGAATGACGATGTCTTCTTCGTCCCGCTCAGCAACCTCATCAACCCCGACAACCGCTTCCGTGTCGCCCGGTTGGGCTGGTCCGGGCCCGCCTTCGAGCTCCACGGCTACGTGGTGTGGGGGTTCACGGCCTCGCTGCTGTCGGTCATGATCCGCGAGGCCGGGTGGGAGGAACCCTGGGAGCACAAGGATGCTGTCGACCTGCGGCATGCCCTGCGCTCGTCGCGCAACGGTGAAGGGCACGGTTTCTAGTGACCGCAGCGATCCTTGTAGACGTGTTCCTTGGCGTCATTTTCCTAGCGTCGCTCCGCAGCGGCTGGCGGCATGGTGCCTTCTCGGCCGGATTCGCCGCGCTGGGAATTGCCGCGGGTCTGGTCGTGGGCATCGTGGTGTCGGCCTTCGTCGTGGACCTTGCGGATGTCACCAGCATTCGCGTGCTCCTTTTGCTGGCCACGGTGGTGCTCTTCGTCGCGCTGGGAAACATCGTGGGCACAACAGTCGGCTCAGGGCTGCGGGAACGGATGCGCTCCAAAACGACCCAGCGGTGGGACTCCGCAGTGGGCGCATTGTTGCAGCTGGTCATCGCGGTAGTGATGGTGTGGCTCGTGGCCATCCCGGTGGCCGCCAACGCCGGTGGCTCGCTGGGTAAAGGCGTGCGGGAATCCCGCGTGCTCACCGCCATCGACAGCGTCGCACCGAGCTGGGCCAACAAGGTGCCTGAGCATATCGCCGCGCTTATCGACGTCACCGGCCTGCCTCCCTTAGTCTCCCCCTTCCAAGGAGCGGGCGCAGACGTTGAGGCCGTGAATCCGGAGGCGGTCGTCCCGGCCATCATTGACGCGGCGCGCGCCGGAGTGGTGCATGTCCTCGGGGACTCGACGAGCTGCAGCAGGCACATGTCGGGGTCCGGGTTCGTGGCCGCACCGGACTACGTGATCACCAACGCCCACGTCGTTGCCGGCACCGACGAGGTCGAATTGGACACCGTGGTAGGGGTCAAACAGGCCACCGTGGTGTTCTTCGACCCGGAGGTGGATCTCGCGGTCCTCCACATCCCGAACTTAGGCATTGAGCCGGTGCGGATCGCGCAGGACCCAGCCCATACCGGCGATGATGTCGTCGTCCTGGGCTATCCCGGCACCAACCCGTTCACAGCGTCCCCGGCGCGCGTGCGGGACCGCATCATGGTGTCCGGCCCGGACATTTACGCCACCGGGCGCACGGAGCGGGAGGCCTACACGCTGCGCGGGGACGTACGCCCCGGCAACTCCGGCGGCCCGGTGATCGCGCCCGACGGCGCCGTGGTCGGGGTCATTTTCGGCACGGCTGTCGACGGCTCCGAGACTGGTTTCGCGCTCACCATGGACCAGGTGCAGCGTGTGGTGGGGGAGTACGTGGGGTTGACCGCGGCCGTCGATACGCAAGCATGCGTGGCATGACGCTCACGAGAGAAAGTTCGTGAGGGCCTCAACGAAGCCCTGTGGGTTCTCCACGTGGGGCACGTTCTTCGCCCCGGGGATGCTCGTGCGGGCCAGGGGGCCGCGGGTGCGGGCGCTGGAGAGTTCGTCGATACGCGTCCACACGTCTTGGGGCGGGTGGATGAGCAGCACAGGAGCGAGGGTTGGCGCGTTGGCGTTGGCTTTGTTCGGCAGCGAGATGAGTTTCGGTGTGAGCATGCGGGAGTTGTGAATGATCCCGCGCAGTGCGTTGTGGATGCTGGCGGCCTGCACGCGCAGAGCGAGGGTCTCAGTGAACGCGTCGGACCGGTGGAAACCCGGCTGGGTGTTGATGGTCAGCTCGCTGCGCCACACCTGCGGAATCGCTCCTGCGAACCAGCGCAGGAACCAGCTGGGGAGGCATCCGATAGCCACGCGCGTGGTCATGTAGATCAGCTGCCATGGCCGCCGGCGCATGTAGCTGCGCAGATCGTAGGGGTGGGCTGCCGACACGGCGACGAGACTGTCGACGCGGTGTGGGTAAGCGGCCGAATACACCCAGCTCAACGCCCCTCCAGTGTCATGGCCGACAAGGTGCGCGCGCTCGTGCCCGAGGGCGGTGATCATGCCGTCGATGTCCCCGACGGCCAACAACGTATCGTCGCCGGGGCGCGACGGGGGCTTGTCCGACATCCCGTAACCGCGCATGTCCACGGCCGCGACGTGGAACCCCTCCTGAGCTAACGGTTCAATCACGTGGCGGAAGTCCAGCCACGCTCCGAATGTGCCGTGAATGAGCAACACGAGCGGGTCGCGCGGATCCCCGGCGACAACTGCGTGCAGACGAATGCCGCGGGTGTGCAGCATGACGTGCTCAAACGGGCCGGGAAGGGCGACAGTGTTCGGGGAGATGGGTTGTTTCATGGGGGTGCGTCGATAAGCGAAAAGCCCGCGACAATGCGCGGGCTAAACAGCTAAAAATTAAGCGGTACTTAGTCGGTCACCTTGGTGGAGCCGGTGCCCTGCGCGGTGGGGTAGCCAGCCGGAACAGTGGTGCCGGTGCCGTAGGAGGTGTACAGCTCGGAGGTGTCCTTCTCCAGGTTCTTCTGTGCCTGGCCCGGGACGAGGCCCTTGAGCTCGTTGACGGACTGGATGGTCTTCTCCGGCTTCTTCATCGCCTGGAAGCGCTTCACGCCCACCAGGGCGAGGATGCCTGCGGTGATGAGCATGAGCAGGAAGACGATGCCGAAGCCCCATGCGTCATTCGTCCAGATGGCAATCAGCTTGGCCAGGAAGAAGAAAAAGAAGAAGGTGGAAAACAGTGCAATCACACCGGCGGCGACGAGCATGCCGCTGCCGATCGCTGCCTTCTTAGCCTCACCGACAACCTCGGTCTTAGCCAGTTCAATCTCGTTGCGGACAAGGCTGGAAACCTGCTCGGTGGCGTTGGACACCAGGGTGCCCAAAGAGTCCGCGCCCGGCTGCGTCACGTCCGTGTCGCGCAGGGGGATGGAATCGATCTTCGCCTTGTAGCTGGTCGATCCGCTGGTGTACATCCCGTCGTTGCTCACTGTTCTAAAACCTTCCTCGGGTGGGCCCCGCCCATTGCAGGCAGATTCTCAACCTTGCTTTGAGCCTTTTTCAACCTATCTCAACGGAAGTCTACTGTATATGACATTCCCGCTGAATGCGTGACGTAGGTAACGCTGGGCCTTAAGCGCTCTTGCGGCGCTGGGCTAGCCACACGCCGAAAGCAGTCAGGGCGGCGACGCTGGCGACCATTCCGGCGCCGATACCGATCTCCTTCGCGCCGGGGGAGGGGAAGAGGGGCTCCGGGTTCTTGAAGCTGCGGATGTCCCAGCCGTTTGCTGCCGCATGCTTGCGCAGCCCCCGGTCGGGGTTCACGGCGACGGGGTGGCCGACCATCGCGAGCATGGGGACGTCGGTAAGCGAATCGGAGTACGCGTAGCTGCGCGCAAGGTCATACCCGCGCTCGTCGGCGAGGCGCCGCACCGCATCCGCCTTCGCGTCGCCCTTGAGATAGTGGGTGATCTCGCCGGTGAGCTTTCCGTCTTTGACCTCCGCCTCTGTTGCCACAATTGTCTCGATGCCCAACTCTGCCGCGATCGGCTCCACCAGGATGGACGCGGATGCGGACAGGATGACTAGGTCGTGGCCCTGCGCGCGGTGGTAGTCGATGAGTTCCCGGGCCTCGGAGTAAATCGCTGGGGTGACCACGCTCACCATGGTGTCGGCAACGACGTCGCGCACTTGCTCGACTGGCCAGCCCTTCACCATCGCCGCCATGCGGTCGCGGGTCGCATCCATCTTCGCACTGGAGTGGCCGGAGAACATATACGACGTCTTGGACAGGTAGAGCTCTAACGCCTCCTGGCGTGTGATCAACCCGTTGTCCATGAACCCGCGACCGAAGGCGTAGGCCGACGAGGTGGCGATGATTGTTTTGTCCAAGTCGAAGAACGCGGCCACGCGCTCACCCGTGCCTTCGCCGACGCGTTGCGGTGACGCTGGTGACGCTGCGGCGCTGTGATCCGGGCCAGTATCTGTCATGCGAATGATTCTACATCCACAAACTGCCCAACTTGCCGCGGAAAACAGCCAGCTCACATGCGTTTGTACGGGGGCTTCGAAATATTTTTCGAACTATCTGAGTTTGGGTCTTGTGCAGAATCGAATTTATATGCCATAATCAGATCTGCACGGCCCCGATATACAGTGTGGCCGGCCCCGGCCCGATCCCCCCCTGTGGCCGGGTAAGACGGCCCGCGCACCCCCCCCGATAGCGCGGGCCGTCTCTTATTCTCTCCGCATGCTGTCGCCGCAGCGGCCGGTTCCCTGGCCCCTTAGTTGTGGTCACTGCAGTGCGCACAATGCGCGGTAAGCGCCAGATCTATCCACAGAAAAATGGTGACACGTCCGCGAAAACGGGGGTTGTCCACAGGGCCGAAAGCAACCGCTTGAGCTGGGGGTTGGCAGCGCTCACAGTGAAGCCATGCGCAGCGACACAGCACCCATCCTCATCGCCGTCGGCGACCCGATCGTGCACCCCGAGGCAACGCACCTCGCGGCCGCAACGGGCCGCCCATTGATCGACGCCCACAGTCCCGCCGACATCACCCGCCACCACTCCCGCGCCTTCGCCGTGCTTATCGACGACGAGAACCTCCCCGCCCTCACCGGCCTTCCCGAGCGCCACGGAGTGTTCCACCTGCGCAGCGACACCACCGGTGGAACAACCGACAAGGCTCCACCGGGCGCGGCCGATTCATTCGCGCTGCCGGCGGAGGCTGCCGACCTCCTCGGAGCGATTGGGAAGTTAGCACTGCGCGCGGCAACCGGGGTTGCCAGTGCCCGCACTGCGACGACGGGCACAGTACTGACGTTCATCGGCGCGGCTGGTGGTGCGGGAACGTCCACCTTCGCGGCGGCCGTTGCCCGCACAGCGTCGACGGAGGTACAACCCGTTATCGTCGACGCCCACCGTTACTCCGGCGGGATCGACCTGTTGCTCGGCGTCGAGGACGTTGTCGGTGCGCGCTGGGGTGACCTCGACATCGGCCAAGGCAGTGTGGACCGGTCACAACTGCGCCAGGCACTGCCGGTGACGAAGGACGGGATCGGGGTGCTCACCGGGGCCCGGACGGTGGTGCCCGAAGCGGCGGGGATTAGCCGCGTGGCCGCGGGGGACCTCGACCGGGTCGTCACAGCGCTGGGCACGGGCGGACTGACCGTCGTTGACGCGCCTGCAGACGGGCTGCCCAACCGGTGCGACCACGCATTCATCCTTGCGCCGGCAGAGGTCCGAGCGGCCGCTGCCACCGCGCTCATAACCGCGGAATGCCGGGGCGCGAACATTCCCGTGTCCATTGTGCTGCGGCACCGAGGCTGGTCCGGAATGACCGCCGAGGAGATGGAGAACGTGACCAGCACGGAGGTGGTGGCGGAAGTCAAGCACGTTCCGAAGCTCGTCCGCGCAGTCGAAGTCGGCGGGTTGCCGGTGCGCCTGCCGCGATCACTCACCGCGGCAGCTCGAACGATTTTGAAGGCGGCGAGCTAATGGAGCGCGCAGACATCATCGCCGCCGTGCAACGCCGCCTTGCTGACGACCCGTCTCTCACGTCACCGGCTGAACTCGCGGGTCTCATCCGTGAAGAGGCAGTGGTCATCAGTGACCTCGACGTGCTGGACATCATGCGTGCTCTGCGCGACGAAACAACCGGAGCAGGGCCGCTCGAGACGTTGCTCGCCATGGACGGGGTCACCGACATCTGCGTCAACGGCCCCGATGACATCTTCTTCGACCGCGGCAGTGGGCTGGAGCGCGCGGACATGAGCTTGGGTTCCGACGATGCTGTGCGCCGCCTAGCCACGCGCCTAGCCGCCAGTTGCGGGTGCCGCCTCGACAGCGCGAAGCCGTACGCCGACGGACACCTTTCACGTATCGACGGCACCGTCTTACGCTTCCACGCCATCCTCGCCCCCACCTCCGCGGGCGGCACCTGCATTTCCCTGCGCGTGTTGCGCAGCAAGACGGCCACGTTGGACCAGCTGCGTTCCTCTGGGGCTGTGGATGGGGAAAGGGAGGCGGTGCTGAGGGGAGTCGTCGATAAGCGAAAAGCTTTTCTGGTTGTCGGTGGCACCGGGACAGGCAAGACGACGCTGCTGGCGGCCATGCTCGCGCAGGTCGCGCAGCACGAGCGCATCGTCGTGATCGAGGACACTGTGGAGCTGACTCCGGCGCACCCGCACGTGGTCAACCTGACCTCGCGCGGGAAGAACACGGAAGGCGCAGGTGAGATCACTATTGCCGACTTGCTGCGACAGGCGCTGCGCATGCGGCCCGACCGGATCGTGGTGGGGGAGATCCGTGGTGCGGAGGTTGTCGATCTTCTCGCCGCGCTGAACACAGGCCATGACGGGGGTGCGGGGACTGTTCACGCCAACTCCATCGATGAGGTGCCCGCCCGGTTGGAAGCTCTGGCGGTGCTCGGCGGGCTCGACCGGGAAGCGCTGCACTCGCAGCTGGCAGCGGCGGTGGATGTGGTGATCGTGATGCGCCGGGAGAGCGACGGCCGACGCATTGTCCACCAGATCGGTGTGCTGGAAGGCAACCCGGTGGTGCCGCGGGTCGTGTGGGATTCGCGCGCCGGGCAGCGCGACGGGTACCGGGAGCTTTGCACGGAACTGGGGGTGCAGCCGTGATCTCAGTGATTTCGTGGCCGGCTGCGCTGCTGCTCGCCCTGGCCCTGTGCGTGCCGCCTGCGCGTCCTGCACTGCGCATCGGTCAAAGATCCGCCCCGATGACTCAGGCGGCCCTGCGTCCCTTGGTGGGGATCGGTGGTGTGGTGGCTGTGCTTGCAGTGCTCGCGACGGACCGGGCGACGCTGCTGCTCAGCGTGTGTGTCGCCGGGGCGACAGCCATCCACTCGGTGGTGGCGGCCCGCCGGCGCCGCGCCCACCACGACCGTGCCGTTGCCGCTGCCGGTTACCTCGGCCACTTGGTCGCAGCCTTACGCGCTGGATCGAGCGTAGCCGAGGCATGCGCCCGGGCCGCCGAGAGCAGACTGCCGACAACGCTCCAGCGGATCTTGCCAGCGAGTTGCGCCGCGTGGCCGCCCACACGAGAAGCGGCGGATCGGGTGCGGCGATCCTGGCGGCGTCACCCCTGCCTGAGCTGCGGGATGTCGGTGTCCTGTGGGGATTATCGGCCAAGCTGGGCATTCCCGTTGCGGACCTGCTCGGCAGCGCGCGGTCCCGCCTGGACAACGCTGTGCGGCACCGCAACGCCACTACGGCGGCGCTGGCGGGTCCTCGGGCAACTGCAGTGGTCCTGTCCGTGCTGCCGCTGGCGGGGATCCTCATGGGGCAAGCAATGGGTGCCCGTCCGGTGGCCTTACTCACCGGCGGAGGGCTCGGCGGCCTGTTGCTGCTGGTGGGAACAGCGCTCGTCTGCGCCGGGTTCGCTACGTCGCAGGCGATCATCGGGAGGGCGGCGGGATGAGTGCGTCGATAAGCACGGTGCTGGCGACAGCCTTCCTCGCCGGGGCACTTGCTCTGCCTGGGGTGGGACCAGCGGGCCGGATTGGTGAGTCCACCCGGGACCCGAAGGCCCCGCGCGACGGGCCCGGCAACACCAGTCGATGGGGGAAGCAGCAAAAGCGGTGGGACAAGCACCGCATCGCCAGCGACATTGAATTGTTCGCCGCCTGCTTCCGCGCGGGGTTACCGGCCGCCGCGGCAGCCGCCGCAGTGGCAGAAAGCTACCAACAGGGTGGCCAGGATGAAGCACGCAACGAGGGGGAAAACGTGGGGGACACGGGGGAATCGGGTCAGCTCACGCAGCTGGGGCAGCTCTGGCGCCGCGTTGTGGCCTACAGCGAACTCGGGATTGAACCCGAACGCGCATGGGCCGTCATGCACGGCGTCCCAGGATGCGAAGAGCTGGCGTCGACGGTCACGTTGTCGCACGCCTCAGGATCAGCGGTAGCCGATTCCTGCGACCGCATCGCCGAGTCCCTGCGCGCTGACGCAGCCGACGACGCAACGGCGGCCGCAGAACGCGCCGGAGTGCTCATCAGCATTCCGCTCGCCGCGTTCTTCCTCCCGGCGTTCTTCGTCCTCGGGCTCGCGCCCGTGGTCATCGGGTTGGGGTCAGACATGTTCGGGGGTGGATGAAAGACCAGAGAACGGAGATAACCAGCGCACAACCCAGGAACCAGAAAAACCAGCACGAACCAAGCAAACAACTCTCAAGACACACCGTCATCAGAAAAGGAGACACGATCATGACTGCAGCCATCATCAATCCCACCGAGAACAACATCCAGTCCGCGCCGATGGGCCTGCGTGGGGCCGTCGATAAGCTCAACGCCGCCACGCTGCGCGCCTACGCACGAGCATCCCAACGTGCAGCCTCAGGTGCCGCTGCCCTGCGCAACGAGCGCGGAATGTCCACCATCGAATACGCCATGGGCAGTCTCGCCGCAGCCGCTCTCGCCGCGGTGCTGTACATGGTGATCAACGGCGACGGGGTGGTCAGCGCGATCGAGGGCATCATCACCGACGCGCTGTCCAACACACCGAGTTAGGTAGAGGGTGGCGCTGATGAGAAAGGTGCTCGTCGCTGACCGCGGTTCCGTCACGATCGAGGCCGCGCTGTCGCTCGCCGTGTTGGTCACGGTGGCTGCGGCGATCGTGGCGGGGATCTCCACCATGGCCTCTTACATCACGGCTGTGGACGTCGCGGGTGCGGCGGCGCGCTCCCACGCCATCGGCATCACCTACACCCCGCCGCGGGACGGGATCAGCGTCACTGTCACCGAGGATGCCGAGGTCGTGCGCGTGACGGCGGAGGTCCCCGCGACTATCCGCCCGATGCGCGCTACCGCGGTGTATCCGGTGGAGTTCCGCTGATGCGCACGCTTATCGACGACCGCGGCCACGCCACCATCCTCTCCGCCTCCATCGTCGCTGCCGTGGTCAGCTTGGCAATGGTGGTGGCCAGCCTGGTCAGCCACACCGCCGGCACGCACCGGGCGCAGGTGGCGGCGGACCTCGCTGCCGTCGCCGGGGCAACTGCGCTCTACACGGGACATACCGCGTCGCAGGTGTGCTCCACTGCGGAGAAAACCGCGAGCTTGAACGACGCGGAGGTACGCACCTGCACGATCGACGGTGCGGACGTGATCGTCACCGCTGCCGTGCGCACGGCGGGTGGGGCGAGACATGCCGAAGCGACGGCGCGTGCCGGGCCGCTGTGACCGCGGTGCTGCCGGGCCACCGGTAGCCAGGGGCTCAGCGCACGCGGTCGCTCAACCCAGCTGTCATGGTGACCAGCGCGCCTAACAACTTCAGCGCGCCCGCTTTATCCAGCGGCTGGTTTCCGTTGCCGCACTTCGGCGATTGCACGCACGACGGGCAACCAGTAGCGCATCCGCAGGACTTCACGGCATCGTAGGTCGCGGCGATCCACTCGTGGAAGCGGGCGTAGCCCTCGTCGGCGAAGCCGGCGCCGCCAGGGTGGCCGTCGTACACGAACACGGTGGGCAGCATCGTGTCCGGGTGCAGGGCGGTGGATACGCCGCCGATGTCCCACCGGTCGCAGGTGGCCAGCAGAGGCAGCAGGCCGATCGCGGCGTGCTCTGCGGCGTGCAAGGTGCCGGGGACGTCGCCCGCGGCGATACCCAGCTCGTCGAGCACGACCGGGTCGATCGTGTAGGCCACCGCCCGTGTGACCAGGGTTTGCGGTGGGAAGTCGAGGGGGATGTGCTCGGAGGTGGTGCCGTCGGAAAGCTTGACGACGTACCCCGTCACCCGGTCCGTGACCTCCACATCCACGCTGGCCACCCACAACCCAGGCGAGGGGTTGACCTTGTCCACCGTGCCGATGACAGCGATGTCCGTGGTGGACCGCGCCATCGTGGAGTAGTCGGGCATCTCCGGGCGGGCGAGCGCGACGTAGCCCTCCAGGTCGAGCTCTTCAATGACGAAGAATTCGCCCTGGTGGACGTAGACAGCCCCGTCGTGCACCTGCGACATGGCGCGGGCGGAATCGACGGTGCCCAGCAGGCGGCCGTCGGTGACATCGACAATCATGACCTCTTCACCAGTGCCGCCGCGCAGGCTCACCGAGGCATGCGCCGACTCCGGCGTGATGGGTCCGTCCAACTGCGGCACGGCGAACCAGCCCTTGGCGCGGCGACGCAGGAAACCCTGCTCTTCCAGCTCGGCGACGGTGCGGGCGATGCTGTCGCTGGCTGCCACCTCATCGGGCGTGAGCGGCTTCTCGACGGCCGCGCAATACACATGCCCCCGCAGAATGAACGGGTTCCACGGGTTGAACACGCTATTCTCCACCGGCCGGTCCAACAAGGCCTCAGGGTGGTGGACCAGGTAGGTGTCCATCGGCTCGTCGCGGGCAACCATGACCACCAGGGACGACTGCCCGCGCCGGCCCGACCGGCCCGCCTGCTGCCGGAAGGAGGCCACGGTGCCGGGGAACCCCGCCATGACCACGGCGTCGAGCCCGCCGACGTCGATGCCGAGTTCCAGCGCGTTCGTCGTGGCCATGCCGAGCACGTCACCGTTGTCGAGATCCCGCTCCAACGCGCGACGGTCCTCAGCAAGGTACCCAGCGCGGTAGGAGGCGATCCGCTGGGCGAAGTCGGCCCGGCCGGCGGCAACCAAATCCTCAGCCGCGCGCATCGCCACGATCTCGGCAGCGCGCCGGGAGCGCACGAACGTCAGCGTGCGGGCACCGGCCCCGACCAGGTCCGCCATGATCGTGGCTGCTTCTGTGGTGGCGGCGCGGCGGACGGGGGCGCCGTTCTCGCCCTCGGCACCCTCGATGAAACCGGGCTCCCACAAGGCGAAGGTGCGTTCGCCGGTGGGGGCGCCATCCTCTGTCACAGCGGTCACATCGCGGCCGGTCAGACGGGACGCGTGGACGGCGGGGTCAGTGGCCGTTGCAGAAGCACACACGAACACTGGCCGCGACCCATAGGCCCGGGCGATTCGGTCTAGGCGACGCAGCACCAGCGCGACGTTGGCACCGAAAACGCCGCGGTAGGAGTGGCATTCGTCCACCACGACGTACCGCAGGTGGCGCAGCAGCCGGGCCCACTTCGGGTGGCCGGAGAGGATGCCGGCGTGCAGCATGTCGGGGTTGGTGAACACGAAGCGGGTGGTCTCCCGCACCACGGGACGAGCCTCGGTAGGTGTGTCTCCGTCGTAGGGTGCGGGGTTGATAGGGGCGGAACCAGCCCCACCCAACACCGGATGACCCTTAATGAGGGTATTCACCGCCATCAGCTGATCGGATCCCAGCGCCTTCGTCGGCGTCAGGTAGATCGCGCACGCGGTCGGATCCTCCGCCAGCGTCGTCAGCACCGGCAGTTGGTAACCCAAAGATTTGCCTGACGACGTCCCAGTAGCCACCACCACATCGCGGCCGTCCCACGCGAGTTGGGCGCATTCGGCCTGGTGGGAAAACGGGAGGGTGATGGAAGCGTCGATAAGCGTCGTGCGCAGCGCCTCATCTGTCCACTGCGGCCATTCAACATGGCGCGCGGGGCGTCCGGGGACGGTGCGCGCATGCGTGATGGTGCCCTGCGGGCATGCGCGAGTGAGCCCTTCGAGCAGCTCTTGGGCCATCACATCCATGCGGATCCCTCCAACGGTAATTAGGATACGGAAAACTTTTCGGCTCGCCCGGCGTGATTGGCCAAGTCATGGCACACTGGTCGGTGGTCGCAGATTGTGTGCGCCTTACCGGGTGCTCGCGAGCTCCAAGCATCTACGAAAGGTTAACCACAATGGCAACAGGAACTGTGAAATGGTTCAACGCCGAAAAGGGCTTCGGCTTCATCGCCCCTGATGACGGCTCTTCTGACGTCTTTGTCCACTACTCCGAGATCCAGGGCAGCGGCTTCCGCACCCTCGAAGAGAACCAGCAGGTCGAGTTCGAGATCGGCGAAGGCACCAAGGGTCCGCAGGCACAGCAGGTCCGCGCGCTTTAACGCTTGTCGACGGTCAAAAAACGGCGCCCCACTCGGGCGCCGTTTTTGCGTGTGCGGGCCTCTTAGATCACTGAGACACCGCGTCGGACATCGCGCCAGTCCAACAGATGCGACTGCAGCCGCTGAATGCCCAGGCCAACCAGCGAGCCGAGGATCACACCGACGATCATGGCCAGCAGCGGGAAGTCCGACAGGATCGTGCCGCCGAGGTACCCCACGCCAACGCCGATGAAGACCCACAGCACCACGCCGATGGTGTCGTACAAGAAGAACTTGAACCAGCTGAAGCGCACCGAGCCCAGCAGAATCGTGGCCACCCACCGCGCCCACGGGATGAACCGTGCCACGATGATGGTGACAGGACCGTGCTGGTTCATATTGTCCCGCACCCATTCGATGGCGCGGCCGGCGTTCGAGTCTGGGTCCAGGCGGTTGACAAAGTGGATCAGTTTCCCACCCAGCATGAAGCACAGGTTGTCGCCGATCAGCGCGCCGATCATGGCGGCCCCGATGACCCATTTGACGTCCGGCACACCCTGGGAGGCGGAGAAGGCGCCCGCCAAGTTGAGGACGGTTTCGCTGGGGACGAGCGGGCACAGAGCGTCGACAGTGATGAGCAGGCCTAGCAGCGGATAGAAGATAGGCATGGTCATCAACTGCTCCAAGAATTGGATCAGCGAATCGATCATCTCAGCCATGTCAGGAAAGTGTACTTCGCGTGGAACTTATTCAGGGAAGTTTTCATGATCAGTCACAAAGACCTTATATTCCGTGGTAGTTGTCATAGAGAATCAGCTCGAGAGGTTTAAGGAGTCACCCGGCGTGACGGATAACGGCAAAACACTGGTCATTGTGGAGTCACAGACCAAGGCGAAGAAGATCCAAAAATACTTGGGCGACAACTACTTCGTTGAAGCATCTGTGGGCCACATCCGCGACCTGCCCGGCCGCGCCGCTGACATTCCCGCCAAGTACAAGAAGGAAACGTGGGCCAAGCTCGGAGTGAACCCCGAGGACGGCTTCCAGCCGATCTACGTGGTCAGCCCCGACAAGAAGAAAAAGGTCACGGACCTCAAAGACAAGCTGAAGCGCTCCGACAAACTGTTGCTGGCAACAGACCCGGACCGTGAGGGTGAGGCCATTGCCTGGCACCTGCTCGAGGTGCTCAAGCCGAAGGTTCCAGTAGAGCGCATGGTGTTCAACGAGATCACCGAATCCGCCATCCGCGAGGCCGCAGAGAACACCCGCGAGCTGGACATGGACCTCGTCGACGCGCAGGAAACCCGCCGCATCCTCGACCGTCTCTACGGCTACGAGGTCTCGCCCGTGCTGTGGAAGAAGGTCATGCCGCGCCTGTCGGCGGGCCGTGTGCAGTCAGTGGCCACCCGCGTAATTGTCGAACGTGAACGCGAGCGCATGGCTTTCGTCTCCGCCGAATACTGGGACGTGACCGCCACCTTGAACGCGGGCAGCGGCGGGGCCGCCAACCCGGACGACTTCGACGCGAAACTGTCCACCATCAACGGGACGAAGATCGCCCAGGGTCGTGATTTCAATGACCGAGGTGGGTTGAAAAATGATGCGGTAGTTGTCGTCGATAAGCAGCGCGCGGAAACGCTCGCTGAAGGTTTGACCGGCCAAGACCTGACGGTTGCCAGCGTGGAGTCGAAGCCGTACTCCCGCCGGCCGTACGCCCCGTTCATGACGTCGACGCTGCAGCAGGCCGCGGGTGCGAAGCTGCACTTCACATCGGCGCGCACCATGCGCATCGCGCAGCGCCTGTACGAAAACGGTCACATCACGTATATGCGTACGGACTCCACATCGCTGTCGAAGCAGGGGCTCGATGCCGCACGCAACGCTGCTCGCGAGCTGTACGGGTCGAACTACGTGACCGATCAGCCGCGCCGCTACGACCGCAAAGTGAAGAACTCGCAGGAGGCGCACGAAGCGATCCGCCCCGCCGGCGAGCGCTTTGCCACTCCCGGTGAGCTCGCGAGCGCCCTCGACGCCGAGGAGTTCAAGCTGTACGAGCTGATCTGGCAGCGCACCGTCGCCTCCCAGATGGAAGACTCCCGCGGTACCACTATGACCGTCGTTGTCGCAGGTCACGCTGCCGACGGCACCGACGTCGAGCTGACCGCCTCCGGCCGCACGATCACCTTCCCCGGCTGGCTGCGCGCCTACTCCGACACGCAGGACAACAAGGAAAAGCACCTGCCGCAGCTGTCTGAAGGCGACGCGCTGACCGCCCGCGAGGTCACAGCTGACGGCCACTCCACCAACCCGCCGGCGCGCTACACAGAAGCGTCGCTGGTGAAGAAGATGGAGGACCTGGGCATCGGTCGCCCGTCGACGTACGCGTCCATCATCAAGACCATCCAGGACCGCGGTTACGTGGCTACCCGCGGCAACGCGCTGGTGCCCACCTGGGTCGCGTTCTCCGTGGTGGGGCTCATGGAGCAGAACTTCGACGCGCTCGTGGATTACGAGTTCACCTCCTCGATGGAGGACGAGCTCGACGAGATCGCCCAAGGCACCGAGAACCGCACCGAGTGGCTCACCGGCTTCTACTTCGGCGACGCCGAGGCCTCCGACACCACCGCCGAGGCTGTGGCGCGCCGCGGCGGCCTGAAGCACATCATCGAGGCCAACCTCGAGGCGATCGACGCCCGCAAGGTCAACTCCCTCGAGCTCTTCCGCGACGAGGAAGACCGTCCCGTCTACGTCCGCGTTGGCCGCTACGGGCCGTACTTGGAGCGCCAGGTCGGCGTGGGAAGCGACGGCGAGCCGGAGTTCCAGCGCGCCAACCTGCCCGAATCCACGACTCCGGACGAAGTCACCCAAGAGATGGCGGAAAAGCTCTTTGCCACCCCGCCGACCGGCCGCGAGCTGGGGCAGAACCCCGACACCGGCCGCATGATCGTGGCCAAGGAAGGCCGCTACGGCCCCTACGTCACCGAGCTTGTCCGTGATGACGAGCGTGCCACCGCCGAAGCCCACGCCCAAGAGGTCATCGCCGCCGAGCGCGCCGAGGAAGACGCCCAGCGCGCGGCCGAGGGCAAGCGCGCGAAGAACTGGGAGACGAAGACCGCGGAAGCAGCGCGAGTCAAGCGCACCGAGCAGCTTGTCGACGAGCAACTCAAACCCGCCACCGCCTCCCTGTTCTCCTCCATGGAACCGTCGACGGTGACGCTTGACGACGCTCTGAAGCTCCTCTCCCTGCCCCGCGAAGTCGGCGAGGACCCCTCCGACGGTGAGATGATCACCGCCCAGAACGGCCGTTATGGCCCGTACCTGAAGAAGGGCAACGACTCTCGCTCGCTGGCCAACGAGGACCAGATCTTCACCGTGACGCTGGATGAGGCCCGCCGCATCTACGCCGAACCGAAGCGCCGCGGCCGCGCCGCCGCTCAGCCGCCGCTGAAGGCGCTTGGCGACAACGACGTCTCCGGCAAGCCCATGACCGTCAAGGACGGCCGCTTCGGCCCCTACGTGACCGACGGGGAAACCAACGCCTCCCTCCAGCGCGGCGACACCCCCGAAGCCATGACGGACGCCCGCGCCAACGAACTGCTCTCGGCCCGGCGCGCCCGCGAAGCCGAGGACGCTGCCGGCGGCGGAGCGAAGAAAGCCACGAAGAAGAAGGCCTCCAAAAAGAAGGCCACCAAGAAGGCTGCGAAGAAGCCGAAGCAGACCACCAAGCGTGTGGTGAAGGCGGGCACGCGCAAGAAATAGCGCGGGGCTGGCGTGTGTAAGGCGCGGCCGCACCCTCGCCGAGTGCGAGGCGCGGCTAGGCGCTGTCCGCCATCGTCGCGCGCACCGGGCGGGCGAGCTGCGTCATCTTGTTGCGGCCGCGCAGCTCGATCGACTTCATCACGGTCCAGCGCGCCTGCTCGATCTCGTTGGCGCTTTTCAGCGTCGAGGCGTTGGTGAGCACGCGGCCCGGCGTGTCCTTGGCCACCTCGGTGAGACGGGCGGCGGTATTCACGGCGTCACCAATGACGGTGTATTCGAAGCGGTCCTGGCCGCCGATATGCCCGGCGACGACGTGGCCGCTCGCAACACCAATACCGGCTTCGAGCTCGAGGCCGCGCAGCTCATGGCGCAGCTCGCGAGCAGCCTGGAGGGCGTGGGAGGCCGAGTCTGTCACCGCCAGCGGCGCACCGAAGACAGCCAGGGCCGCGTCACCCTGGAATTTGTTGATCACGCCCTTGTTGCGGTGCACCACGTCCACGACGATCTCGAAGAAGGCGTTGAGGGCCTCCACGACCTCTTTAGGGGAGTGGTTGACGGCGAAGTTCGTCGAACCAATGACGTCGACGAACACGACGGCGACCTTGCGGTCCTCGCCACCGAGCTCCGGCTTCTCCTCGAGGGCCTTCTGGGCCACCTCGGAGCCGACGTACTGGCCGAAGATGTCGCGGACGCGCTCACGCTCGTTGAGCCCGCGCATCATTTCGTTGAAGCCGGCTTGCAGGACGCCGAGCTCGGAGCCGTCGTAAATAGGCACCTGCGTGTCCGTCTCACCGCGGCGCACTCGGTTGATCGCCTGCTGGAGCTCCTTGATCGGGTCGACGACGTTCATGACGGCGAACGCGGTGCCCGCCATGCCGGTGAAGATCGCGGTGCCCGCCAGGGCACTTACCGACGGCAACAGCTCACCGGGGGTGTCTTCGAAGAACCCGTAGTACTGGGCGGCCAACAGGAACAGAATGCCCAGCAGCGGCACGCCCGAAGTCATGAACCAGGTCATATACAGACGCTGCTTGATCGGAGGTTCCAGAGTGGAGTCCTCGTGTTGCCGCGCCAAGGTCGACGCCGCCACGGGGCGCACGAGGCGCTCCGCCTGAACGAAGGTGAGCACGCAGGTGACCAGGCCCGCCATGAGGGTGGAGATGGCGATGACGAGGGCTAAGGAGCCGTCGTAAAGCGCCGTGGCTGTGGTGGCAATGATGATGCCGAGGAGCCAAATCACCCCGACCACGAGTGTCTGCAGCACCGGAATCCGGAGTACAAGGCGGTAGACGCTGTGGGCGTCGAAATCGTCGGGGCGCCGCTCATACAGCAGGACCGGTCGAAACAGCATGTAGGAGACAATGCCGCCGAAGATCACGGCGATGACAAGATAAACGACCGCCAGCGGCCCAAAGACATTCGCAACATCCGCCAAATACTCCGTGCCCTGCATCGGAATGAGGTAACGGACGAAGAACATGATCGCGATCGCGCTGACCACGTTGGTGAACAGCAGCACGGAAGCATACAGAGGCCATGGTGTGCCCATGAGCCACTTCACGCCGCGCCAGATTCTTTCCACGTTCACCTACTCTACGTCGGGGGTAGGTGAAGAGTGGACAAGCCATCGCGGAGCGGGCCCAGGGTGGTGTTCGGGAGGGGTTGTAGGCTGGTGAGCGTGAGTGAGCTGAGCGTTCCGGAGAGGCTGGCGGGGACCCCGTCGGTCCGTGCGACCATCCTCGGCGCCGCGGCGGCTGCACGCGGGGTGCCCGGCGCTGACCCGCACGCGATGACGCACTCCTGGTTGTTCACTGGCCCGCCGGGGGCAGGACGATCGACAGCGGCTGTGGCGTTCGCAGCGGCGCTCGTGTGCGAATCGCCCGCGGACGCACTCGGTTGCGGACACTGCCAAGCCTGCCGGGACGTCTTCGCCGGCGCCCACACGGACGTGGTGCACATCGTGCCGGAGGGCATGACCATCAGCATCGACATGGTGCGCGACACGATCATTCCTGCAGCGACACGCTTACCGACGGTCGCGAACTGGCGCGTCATCATCATCGAAGACGCCGACCGCTTCTCCCGTGAGGCCCCCGAGGCCATCCTGAAGACGGTGGAGGAGCCGCCGGAAACCACCGTCATCATCATGTGCGCCCCGTCCACCGACCCGCAGGATTTCTCCGTGACCCTGCGGTCGCGCTGCCGCCACCTGTACGTGCCCGCCCCGTCCGTCGACGAGATCGTGCGCATCCTGGTTTCTGAAGAAGGCGCAGCGGAGTCCGACGCGCGGCTGGCCGCCGTCACGTCACTGCGGCACATCGGCCGGGCGCGCCGCCTGGTCAACTCGGATGCGTCGCAGAAGCGCCGGGCGGCCGCTATCAACATCGCCGAACTCGTCTTGCACGGCGACCAGGCCTTCCAAGGTGTGGCGGCGTTGGTGAAGTCCGCAGACGCGGAAGCCAAGGACGCGTATGCCTCGTCCGACGAGGAGGAGCGCAAGCGGCTCGAAAACGCCCTCGGCATGGGTGCGAAAGGCAAAGGCGCGGCGAAGGCGCTGCGCGGCACGGCGTCCTCGCTCAAAGAGCTCGAAGCTGCGCAAAAGGCGCGCGGTACCCGTCGCCTGCGCGACGTGCTCGACCTCACCCTGGTGGACCTCGCCGGGATCTACCGCGACGCGATGATCACCAGCAGCGGGGGAGGAGTGCCCCTGGTGCACCCCGACTTCGAAGGGCTGTCCACAGAGATTGCCAACCACGCCGACCTGGCGGGCATCACGGAGTGCCTCGACGCCGTGGCCGAATGCCGCGCGCGCCTGCACCAGAACGTCATGCCCGTCATCGCCTTCAACGGCATGCTCGGCCGCATCCGCATCGCGTGCGGAGTGAGCTAAAGTCCCCACACCGCCGCTGAACTGCAGTTTTGTGCGGGGGTGCGCGTCGATTATGCTATCGGTTCGGACCTTTAAAAGTCCCCGCCGCCTTAGCTCAGTCGGCAGAGCATCTCACTCGTAATGAGAAGGTCGCGAGTTCGATTCTCGCAGGCGGCTCCAACAAACCCCAGCTAGATCACAATGTCTAGCTGGGGTCTCAGTGTTTGTAGCGCTGGTCTTAGTCGGCCTTATCCGAGGAGGTTGCCTCGGCTGCGGCTGCGTCCTTCTTCTGGTTCAGGCGGTAGTACACCTGGCGGCGCACGTGCGCGACCACGTCGCCTTCCTCATCGGTGATGTCCACTTCGAACCAGTGGAGGTACTTGTCGCCGCCGGCCGTTTTCTCTTTGATCAACGCGTAGGTTTCCTCGGGGATGCGCATGTCGGCAGTGATCTTGCCGCGGCCGGGTTTGAGGAATCTGATCTCTCCGCCGGTGTCCCAGATTTTGTAGTCCTTGCCCAGGCGGTGCATGGAGGCGAGCATGTAGAACGGGTCCGTCATTGCGGACATGGTGCCGCCGAAGGCCACGCCCATCGCGTTCTTGGTCAGCATGTTGGGCTTGTGGGAGACAATGACCTGGGTGCCGTCGTCGGTGAATTCTTCGATTTTGATGCCGGCGCCGAGCAGCGGCGGCCAGAATCGCATGAAGTGCTTGAGTTGGCGGGCAGAAAAGTGGGCCATGACGAAAGCTCCGTTCGTAACCGTAATGAGCGGGCTGGAAACGGAGCTAACTATACGCGCGCTTAATCGTCGCGGCGGGACTCCGGCAGGAAGCGCGCCACGACCTTGCCCGTCGGGTTGCGGGGCAGAGAGTCGACGAAGTTCACGTCACGGGGGATGGAGTGGTGGGCGAGCTTGTCGCGCACCCAGTCGCGGACGGCGTCGGCGGTCAGGGAGCGGCCGTGGTCATCGTCGGAACGCACGACCCACACGGCGACGCGCTTGAAGGTTTCTTCGTCGTCGACGCCGCCGGCGTACACGTCGGCGACACCCGGCATCGGCTCGAGGGTCTCCGTCACCGACTGCGGGTGGACGTTCTCGCCGCCAATGATGATCATGTCGTCGTTGCGGCCCAAGACGTGGAGGCGGCCTTTCTCATCGAAGTATCCGCGGTCGCCCATCTCGATGAGCTTGCCGATCATCACGATCGGCGTGTTCGGGTTGGAGTACCTCTTCAGGGCAGTCTCGTTGTTGAGGAAGATGCGGCCCGGTTGGCCTTGGGGGACTTCGTTGCCGTCGTCGTCGAAAAGCTTGACTACGCTTCCTGGCACCACTCGCCCCGCCGCTGTCGGGTGCTCCGCGACCTCCTCGGCGGTGGCCACGGCGGTCAGCGACAGTTCAGTCGAGCCGTAGATGTTGGCCAGAATCGGGCCGAAACGTTTGTGCACGCGCTGGACCACATCGGGCGTCAGCGCGTTGCCGGAGGAGGCGATCCACTTCAGGGAGGACGTGTCATAGTCGTCGCTGTTCGGCAAGTCGAGCATCTGTTTGTAGAAGATCGGGGATGAAATCAGCCCGTCGACCTTGAAGTCCTGGATTTGCTGCATCGTTTTCGCCGGGTCGAACTCGCGCTTCGTGACAATCGTCGAACGCGACCCCAGCGCCACGTTGAGTGTCGACCAGCCCCACGTGTGGAACACCGACGCCGATTGCAGCACCGTCTGGTTCGAATACCACGGCACCGCCGACAACAAGCCGGTGAGAACATAAGGGACCTTCGGCTCGTTGCGCAGGATCCCCTTCGGGATGCCGGTCGTGCCAGACGACATGAGCACCAGGTCGCCTTGTTTGGGGATCAAAGGCAGGCGCGGCAGTTTCTCGTTGCTGACCAGCAGCTTATCGACGCTCGTAGCTCCCGAAACAGTAGCCACTGGGCGACTTTGCGGGATCCGTTGCGGAGATCGCGGTAGGACAGGACCCCTGAGTCGTCGATAAGCGCGTTGCGGTGCGGACAGCAGCGCGCACCCTGTTCTACCTCGCGGGCGGTTGTGATGCCCCAGCGTGGGATGTCGCCGAAACCGCGGATCAAGACCCCTGGGCCGCCCCTTGAAGCCGACAATGCCGCGACGGACGATCAGCGAGGCAAGATCCAAGAACGCTCCGACCTGCTGGATTGGGGTGTAGCTGACTCGGTTGGACATCCGGGGTTCCCTTCTGCAGGCTAGGACAAGCGTGCGTAAGCTACTGGCAGCGAATTCTCACTTGATTAGGCTATCGCTTTTGTAGGAACAAGTGTTTCGCTAGGCTTCTTCTTAGATCTGGGACTGCCGGGTCATCTATAGTGGCGGTGCAAAAGATCCAATTGTGATAGAAGTGACAGGCAGTGGCAAGCGTTTGCAAGGCTAGGACGTAACATCTTCCCTCCCGGAACCGACCTCACTCCTGTGGGCCTCATCAGGGGTCTTTCCGATGAACAACTCACTACCAGCAGAAAGTCGACGAACAATGCTTAACCGTACCCGTCAAGCTGTGACTGCATTCATCGCCGCCGTCCTCGTGGGCGCGGGAATCATGGCTGCCCCTAACGCCAACGCGCAGCAGGGCAACATGGTGATCTTCGGCGACTCCGTGATCGCCGACGCTCACTCCATCGAGTACCTGGGTGCCCGGATGGGCCTGCACCCCAACGGCTCTTCCAACCCGGGCCGGTGGTGCCCGACCTCCGACCAGAACTTCGGCAAGATCGCTGCGCGCAAGCTCGGCCTGCAGCCGCGCGACTTTTCCTGCCCCGGTGCCGTGAGTATCTCCCCGGGCCCGAACATCACCGCCCAGATCGACCGCGCCGTGCGTGAGCGCGGCCTCGACGGCAACACGCGCCGCGTCGTCCTCCAGGTGGGCTTCAACGACACCTACAACCATATGGGCGAAGACCCGATGCAGGTCCGTCGCAAGTACGTCGACTTCATGCGCCCGCAGGTGGACAAGATCCGCCGCGCCGCGCCGAACGCCAAGATCCAGTTCATTGGCTACCCCACGATCACCGGCGGCGACCGCGTCTGCCTGTTCCACCTTGGGCCGAACATGTACGACGCGACCCCGATGCCGATGATCCGCGACTTTGAAAACCTCGCCCAGTGGATGAACGTTGACCTGGCCCGCGCCACCGGCACCCAGTTCGTCGACCTCAAGCCGGGCACCGCCAAGAACGGCATGTGCGCCCGCGACGGGGACCGCGAGTTCGCTGGTCTCATCGACTTCTACGCCGGCCCAGGCAACGCTCCGATTCACTCGACCCACCAGGGCCACCGCCACATGGGCGAAATCGTCGCGGCAAGCTAAGCGCAAAGATCGCTAGGCTCGGGCCATGACTTCTACAGACCCCCAAGCTGACGAACAAAACGAACAGAGCCAGCAGACCGTCAAGGGCGTCATCGCCCGTGAGAAAGGCGCCGAGGTCGAGATCGCAGACATTGTGATCCCCGCCCCCGGCGCCCACGACGTTGTGGTGCAAGTGCAGGCCACCGGTGTCTGCCACACCGACCTGGCTTACCGCGACGGCGACATCGAAGACGCCTACCCCTTCCTTCTCGGCCACGAGACCGCGGGTGTCGTCGAAACCGTCGGTGAGGCCGTCACCCACGTCGAGCCGGGTGACTTCGTCGTCCTCAACTGGCGCGCCGTCTGCGGCGAGTGCCGCGCATGCCGCAAGGGCGACACCAAGAACTGCTTCAACACATTCAACGCGTCTAGGCCCATGACGCTTGCCGACGGCACCGAGCTCACCGCCGCCCTCGGCATCGGCTCCTTTGCCGAAAAGACCCTTGTCCACGAAAAGCAGTGCACCAAAGTGAACCCGGACGAAGATCCGGCGGCTGCAGGCCTCCTCGGATGCGGCATCATGGCCGGTCTCGGCGCAGCAGTGAACACCGGTGAGATCCAGCAAGGCGAATCCGTCGCCGTGTTCGGACTCGGTGGCGTGGGCCTGGCGGCCGTGGCGGGCGCGGCCCTGGCGGGGGCGACGACGATCGTGGCGGTGGACGTCGATAAGCGCAAATGCGACGCTGCGACCGAGCGCTTCGGCGCAACGCACGCGATCTGCTCCGAAGGCATGGATGAAGACGCCGTGATCGAGAAAGTCCGAGAGCTCACCGGCGGCTTCGGCCCCGACGTGACCATCGATGCGGTGGGTATCCAGCCGACGTGGCGCCAAGCCTTCTACTCCCGCGACCTTGCTGGCCGCATGGTCATGGTCGGTGTGCCCAACCAAACCGACCACGTGGACATCCCCGCAATCGACTTGTATTCGCGGGGCGGCTCCATCAAGCCCGCCTGGTACGGCGACTGCCTGCCCGAGCGCGACTTCCCGGCATACGTCGACCTGCACCTCAACGGCCGCTTCCCGCTCGGCGAATTCGTCTCCGAGCGCATCGGACTGGACGACGTCGAGGATGCATTCACCAAGATGAAGCAGGGCGACGTGCTGCGCTCTGTGGTCGAGTTTTAAGGAGTAGCCCCCATGAAGATTGAAAACGTAGTCACCTCCGGCCTGTTCAAGCTCGACGGCGGCGAATGGGAGGTGGACAACAACGTCTGGATCGTCGGCGACGACAGTGAAGTCTACATCATCGACGCGGCCCACGACGCTGAAACCATCGCCGCCGCCGTGGGAGACCGCAAGGTCAAAGGCATCATTGCCACGCACGGCCACAACGACCACGTCGACGCCGCGCCGCTGCTGAGCAAGCTTGTCGACGCCCCCGTCTACCTCCACCCCGGCGACGACATGCTCTGGTACGACGCCAACCCGGAGGAGAAATTCCTCGAGCTGGAAGACGGCACGGTGTTCTCTGTGGCGGGCACCGACTTGCACGTCATGTCCACCCCCGGCCACTCTCCGGGATCCATCGTGCTCTACCTACCTGAGGCCGGCGAGCTGTTCTCCGGCGATACCCTGTTCCAGGGCGGGCCGGGCGCAACGGGACGCAGCTTCTCGTCCTTCGACACCATCATCGAGTCGCTGCAGAAGTCCGTTCTGGATCTTCCGCCGGAGACGGTGGTGCGTACCGGCCATGGCGACGCCACCACGGTGGGGGAGGAGGCCCCGCACCTAGAGGAATGGATCCGTAGGGGCTACTAGCCCCTACGGCACTCTCCGCACTGCCAGGGTCGCCGGCTAGTTCTTGTCGGCGACCTTCTTCAGCTCACCGTTGATCACGTAACGGAACTCCTGCACCGGCAGCGCCCCGCCGATGAACTCCGTGTTCACCACAAAGCCGGGCGTGCCGGTGATCCCCAATTCCTGGGCGTACTCAAGTGACTTCTCAAGTGCTTCGTCGTATTTGTCGCTCTCCGCGTCCTCGCGGAACTTCGCCAAGTCCGGCACCCCGGCCGTGCCGGCGAAACGGACGTAGTCGTCGATGGTGAAGCCTGGGTGGCCGCCGCGCTCGGCAGCCTCCGCCATGTATGCCTTCTTGTATTCGGTGAACATGCCCTGCTCAGCGGCGGCGCGGCCCGCCTTGGCGGCCGCCACAGAATTCGGACCCTGGGTCGGCATGTCATTCCACTCGATACGGACCAGTCCAGCATCGACGTACTCGTCGATCAGCTCCTGCTCCGTCTCAGCCGCATGGCGGATGCAGTACGGGCACTCCCAGTCGGTGAACTCCGCGATGACGACCGGGGCGTCGAGAGCGCCCTGAGACATGGGATCCGCTGGGTCGCGGCGAGCCGTGTTCGCGATCTCCTCGGGGGACGTCACCGGGGAGCCCGGGCCGTGAATCGTGGCGTCGTAGTAGCCGTTGTCCTGCTTCTTCGCCGGGCTGAAGTCCGTGCCCGGCTCGACGTTATCGGGAACTTCCTTGACTTGGGGCTCCTCGGCCTCGCCGGAACCGTCGCCCGCAGCGCCTGCGCCGCCAGAGCCATCGGCACCGATCTGCTCGGCAATTTGATCCACAGCATTCTGCTGGCCTTCGCGCTCACCAATGATGTAGCCGCCGACACCGGACCCCACGGCCAGCACCAACGTGAACGCCCACATCAGGGGCGGGATCTTCGTAGTGGACTTCTCGGACTCGTCCTTACTAGAGCTCATGAAGCTTTAGTCTAGACCGTCACGGGAGTTACCTGGGGGAGGGGTTTGGGAGGGGTTGGTTGGGGCGTCGATAAGCATGGGCGGCACCGCGTTCTGGAGAGCGACCGCGCGTGCGAGCCGTGCGTACCGCAGCTCCTGCTCGCGGAACCGCACCCACGTGGACATCGTGGTGAAGAAAAACGCGATGATCATGACATACAGCATCAAGTCCGTGCCGCGGTCCACCCCGAGCCAATTGGCCAGGATGGTCACATCGTCAGGGCGCAGAATGGCCCACACGGCCGCGATTGCCAGCAGCGCGAACCCGACTTTCACCCATGCCTTCGCGAACGCCTTCTTGCGCTGAGTGAAGAAGTACACCGCGAGCACCACCGCCGCGATGAGCAGAATGAATTGGATCATGGCAGCCTCCTGGCCACAAGCCCGTCAGCAAGAATGTTCACACCGTTGACCAGCGATTGGCCCTTCGACATCGAGTATTCCGTGTACAGAATGTCCACCGGCTCCTCCGCGACGCGCCACTTGCGCTCATCCATCATCGCGACGATCTCGGACGCGTGCGACATCCCGTTCATCCGGATGTTCATCTCCGCCGCCACCTTCGCGTTGAAGGCCCGCAGCCCGTTGTGCGCGTCGCTCAACCCCAGCTTGCGGGTCCGCGGCGACAAGAACACCACCGTCTTCAACACGATGCGCTTGATCAGCGGCACCTGCGAATTCTCCTGGTCGCCCGCAAATCGCGTGCCGACGATGATATCCACCGGCTCCGACCGCAACCGGCCCACCATACGCTCCACGTCTTTGACCTGGTGCTGGCCGTCAGCGTCAAAGGTGACAAAGAAGCGCGCGCCGGGCTGGGCTCTGGCGTACTCGACCCCAGTCTGAATCGCTGCACCCTGCCCGAGATTGACCGGGTGATTCACCAAGTGCGCGCCGGCCGCGTGGATCTGCACTGCCGAATCATCGGCCGAGCCATCATTGACCGCTACGATATTGGGAAACGTCTGCAGCGCATTCGCCAAAACCTGGTTGATCACAGGGCCCTCGTTGTAACACGGCACGATCAGCCACGTGTCTGCGAACTCGTTGCGCAAAGGATTGAGGGCCATGACCGACAGACTAGTCGCGCTTACCGTCCGCGGTGGAACAGGACCGCATAAACCCTTTTCATAGTGCTCAACGGCAGTGCGCGGTAGAGGTTCCGCACCGCTAGATTGACGGCGGCGCGGGGGCGGGAGATCAGGCCGTACTGAACAAGTTTGGCCTGCAGTTCGCGTTCAGCCTTCCGCGTTTCCGCGGTCGTGCGGCGCTTCAACTGGGCGTCATTCACCCGGAAGTACGTCAGCGGCTCCGGCAGATTGTGGAGTTTCTCACCCGCCGCGATGAGGCGAGCCCAGAGGTCGTAATCCTCCATGTTGTGCATCGGCTGGTAGCCGCCGACGCGTCGGACCGCCTCGGTGCGCATGAGCACGGACGGATGGTTCATCGGGGAGTTAATGCGGGCGTAGCGGGCGATCTCCTCGTGGGTCTCCGGCAGACGCCGGATCCCGCCAGTGGTTGACGGGCCCGGGCGCTCGCCGTCGAACTCCTGCATCGCGGTGCCCAGAACCGCCACCTCCGGGTGCTCGCGCATGAACGCCAGTTGCTTCTCCAGGCGCTCCGGGAACGCGGCGTCGTCGGAGTCCAACCGTGCGACGAATTCCGTATCGATGTGCTTGAAGCCCTCTGCCAACGCGACGCCGAGTCCGCTGTTGCGCTCCAGCGCTACCGTGTCCACCGCGGCCGTCGCGGACAGCAAGTCCTCCACCTCGTGGGGCACCGGGCCGTCCTTGACCACCAGGATCCGCTCCGCCGGCCGCGTCTGGGCCGCGAGACTATCCAGCGTCAGCGCGAGCTCGTCGGCGGTGGTGTTGCGGTACACCGACATCAAGACCGTGACCGCGCCGGGCTGTTCATTGGGTTGTTCATGGGTCATGTCGGATCACTCCCGCGCCGCATCGAGCAAGTACTGGCCGTAGCCCGACTTCAACATCGGCTGAGCAAGACTTTCCAGCGCGGCCGCGTCGATGAAGCCCTGGCGGTAGGCCGCGACCTCCGGCGACCCGATGACGGTGCCGGTGCGCTTCTGAATCACTTCTACGTATGCGCTCGCTTCACTCATCGAGTCGATCGTGCCGGTGTCCAACCACACGTCGCCGCGGTGGAGGCGGTGCACCTTGAGCGCGCCCTTTTGCAGGTACGCATCGTTGACGCTGGTGATTTCCAGCTCTCCGCGCTCGCTCGGCTCGATCGTTTTCGCGATCCGGACCACGTCATTGTCGTAGAAGTACAGGCCGACCACGGCGTAGTTGGACTGCGGCTGGGCAGGCTTTTCCTCAATGGCGGTCGCGGTGCCGTGCTCGTCGAAGCTCACCACGCCGTAGCGTTCCGGGTCGGACACCTCATACGCGAAGATCGCTCCGCCGGCCGGGTCGAACGCGTCGCCCATCAGCCGCGTCAATTCGGCCCCTTCAAAGATGTTGTCGCCCAGGACCAGAGCCACCGAGTCGTCCCCGATGAAGTCCTCACCGATGATGAACGCCTGCGCCAGCCCGTCCGGGGAGGGTTGGACGGCGTAGTCGATCATGAGGCCCCAGGCGGAGCCGTCGCCAAGCAAACGCTCGAATGCGCCCCGGTCTTCCGGCGTGGTGATCACCAAGATCTCGCGAATACCTGCGCTGATCAGCGTGGACAGCGGGTAGTAGATCATCGGCTTGTCGTAAATGGGCATGAGCTGTTTCGAGATGCCCTTCGTGATCGGGTACAACCGTGTGCCCGATCCGCCCGCGAGGATGATGCCCTTCATAGAGGTGGAGTCTAGTGCGCGCCCGCGCAACCGCACGCGCATCGCCGTGCTTATCGACGCCCACGCGTGCCAGCCCGCAGACAAACCGGCAGCATTTCTGCGCTTCGGCGGCCTGCGGGCAGGGGAGAATAGGTGGCGATTAAGCTACGGGGAAGAGCACCGGGTCAGGAGGGCCTCCGGGGGTTGATCCCGGTGGCGGGTGGTGCCCTTTTGGTCGGTTGCGGAGTTTGTGGCCGATGCTTTCGTGGGCGTCGACGGTTTCGTTGAATCTCATCGGCCCGCCGTCTGCGGGGATCACCCCCACCCGGCCGGTTTCGGGGTCGCGGTCGACGTAACCCTTGTTACCTCTGCCATCTCTGCGGTCGTTGTTGCACATGTGGTGTTCGCGGCACAGGGCGATGAGGTTCTCGATGTCTGTCAGCCCGCCGTCGAAGAAGGACTCCATGTGGTGGATGTCTAGCTCGCTCATCGGGCGGTCGCACCCGTGCCAGGCGCATACTCCCTGCATGGCCAGCAGTGCGATGCGCTGGTGGACACTTGCCAGGCGGGTGCGCCCCAGCGAGAGGGGGACGCCGGTGACCGAGTCGAGCTGAGCGATGAAGTCGGTGCCTGTGAACCCGAGGCGGAGCATGTCGTACGCGGTCAGGCTGATCCCAGTGTTGGTCATGAACTTAGTGGTGTGGTCGGCGTTGTTCAGGTCATCGAGGGTCATGCCGACGACGACAGTGCCGATACCGCCCTGCGAGCCAGCCTTGGTTCCGGAGAAGTTGGTCACGATGTGCATGAATTGGTCGAAGCGCCGCTGCGACATCGTGCGCGTGTCTTTTGGCTCCTGCTCGGAAGAGCCCGATTTGTCGCCTATTCCGCCGCGCCCGAGGTCCAGCGCCGCCTTGAGCACCGCGGCTTCGCCGGCCGGAAGATCGATGGTGACCCGGCACATGCCTGCGCTGTCGGGCTTGCCCATGATGAGTTTCCGCGCATCAAAGTCCGATTGCGGCTTGTCCGGGCTGTTCTTCCGGCCGGCAGCGTTGGCGTTGTCCACGAGCCGGCGGACAAATTTGCGCAGGTCTTCTGGGCTGCGCCTGTTAGCCTCGTCGAGAGCTTTGGCGAGAATGACCGGGCGCCCCGGAACCGCGTCGTCGCGAAGATTCATCAGCTCGCGGTTGATGATGTCTTGCTTTTCCTTCGCCGCCTTCAGCGCAGCCTCTTTCGCCCGGCGCTTCGCCTCACGCTCTTCTTCCGCTTTCCGACGAGCCTCTTCCGCAGCTGCCGCTACCGCCGCAGCTGCTTCGTCCGCGTCGGGGGAGTCAGGGTCGATGCCGGCGAAGAGGAACTCGTCGTCGGGGGTGGTGTCCTCGACTGGGGCGAAGAGGTCCTCTCCTCGGCGTAGGCGCCCCATGGCCTCTGCCTGGGATAGACCGAGAACATCGCGCAGATACGCGGCAGGCTGGTTCGCGCCGACAATTCGGCCAGCTCCGTCACGGTCACACAGGTAGGCAAACGCAGCGTCGGCATATGCCTTCTGGCCTGAGAGGATCTCTTCGAGGCGCTCCATGTCGGTGCGGACAGCATCGAAGGCTAAAGCGTGGGGGTCAGCGAAGATGCGCGAAATGTCAGCCATTGCTTCTGCGATGGCATCCACGGCATCCGCCAAGGAATCTGCGCCAACTCGTTCGGTCATCTTCGCCACCCCCTTTTTTGTATGGTGCTTGGTCTTTGCCACATAACTTACAACCTCGCGTGGACAACCGAGCCACGAAAAACGCACGTATGTTCGATAAGGTGATTTGAAATCTTCGGATCTCCCCGAAATCCTATGGTGAACGACCTAAGACTGTTCCAACGGCAAGGTGAATTCGAACAGCGAAAAGGCTCCTCAAGCGCCCTACTGATCGTTAGTGCACGCGTTCTAAAGAGCTGGCCCTACCCCAGGTACATCGCCAGGGCCGCGCGCCAGTTCGTCGGCTTGAATCCGGTCGCCTCAATCTTGTCCAGTGCCAGCGTGGACTCGGCCGGCCGGGGCGCCTCGGGCCCGAAGGCCTCTTGGTATTGCGCGGTCGTGACCGGCTGGACGGAGGAAGGGTCGCCGCCGCAGGCGATGAAGACGGCCATGGCGATCTCGTCACGGGAGGCGGTGTCGCCGCCGGAGGTGATGTTGTACACGCCGTACTCGGCGCCTGAATCAAGCAGGTGCACGATGCCTCGTGCCAAGTCTTCGGCCCACGTCGGTCGCCCGCGCTGATCACTGACCACCTGCGGGCTGGCGTCTTCGCGTGCGAGCCGCGCCATGGTCGTCATGAAGTTACCCCCGTCGCCGAACACCCAGGACGTCCGCACTAGGTAGTGCCGGGGGCAGGCGGCGGTAGCGGCCTCACCCGCGGCTTTGGAGGCGCCGTACACGGACAGCGGGCTGGGTGCCTCGTCCTCGGTATGCACCCCCACAGTCCCGTCGAAGACGTAGTCCGTGGACACGTTCACCAGTGTCAAGCCGTAGCGCCCCGCAATCTGCGCGAGCTTCGCTGGACCCAGCGCGTTGACGGCCCAGGCCCCGTTTCGGCCGTCACCTTCTGCGCCGTTGACGTCGTTGAACGCCGCTGCGTTGATGATCGCGGAGTATTGTGTCCAATCCCGAGCGGGCATCAACGTCGAGACATCAGAAGTCAGATCGAACTCGTCGTGGCCCACGAAATCCCCGTGGGGCAGCAACGGGCGCAACGCGCGGCCCAACTGCCCGTTCGCTCCGGTCACTAACACTCGGCGAGGGGGGACGGGGGAGGCGTCGGCAAGCATCGGATGCTCGAGATCCTTCGCTGAAACTTCAGTGGGCTCGAGCGGCCACTCGATCTCGCGGTAGGAGCAGAACGCGTATTGCGCGTGTGGGCTCCAGCGCGCGTTGCACAGGTAAATGTACGTCGTAGCGTCCTCGAGCGCTTGGAAGCCGTTGGCCACGCCGCGCGGCACAAAGACCGCGGTGTCCGGCCCGATTTCGCACCCGTACTTCGCGCCGTACGTCGGCGAGCCTTCGCGCAGGTCAACCCACGCGCCGTAGACGCGCCCCGTGGCCACCGAGACGTACTTGTCCCACGGTTCCGCATGCATTCCGCGCGTCGCCCCGCGCTGCGCGTTGAAGCTGACGTTGTTCTGCTCCACACGCATCGCGGGGTCGCCGGCCCAATTTTCCTTGAACCATCCGCGGTTGTCACCGTGGACAGTCAAGGTGCGGACTTCAAGTCCCTCGATGGGCACGCTTATCGACGCCTCCAGCTCAGCCATACGCTCATCCTACGGCCACAGAAAGCTATTGCCCTCGCGACGCGTACTCATTCTCGACGGCGTCTTTCGTCTCCCGCCACCACTCTTCGTTGCTGCGGTACTACTCGGTCGTGGTGGCGAGGCCTTCGCGCATGTCGGTGTAGTGGGGCTACCAGGCGAGCTCGTCGTCGGCTGCGTCATCGGCGCCTCCCACGTCGGCGTAGAGGCACTCTTGGTCGGTTGTTCCTCAGGCTTCGGTAGAGGCTTCGGATTTGCCGGGTTGCGACGGGTGTCGCCTCCGCGGGGCACCGGCAGGGGGGCTGGAGACCGGCAACGTTCTTAAGTTCGGAACGTTTTCCTAGTAGGTGGGGGTCAGTTAATGGAATGTATCCACGGCGGATTGGGCGCGAGAGTGAACGTACATGAATCATGTCAACTCTTGGACGGCGGTCTGCGCTCGGCCGAGGTTCGAAGAGCAGAATCTCTAACCCCTGTAATGACAGTTAAAGTGCCATGAGCATGCCTGAAGAGCCACCGTCGACAATCGCAACGTCGGATGAATCCTGCTCAAGTTCCACAAAAACTTTCCCTCCGCTTGCATATGTACTAAATACTTGGTAGCTACTATAGAAGTAGTATCTACCGAAGGGAACAGGATGACAAGAGTTACGCCAGAAGAGAAAGTCGTGGCGGACACCACCCCAAGTCGATGGACTTTGCCTATAGTCCTTGTGGCGCAATTCATTACGCCGATGTCAATTTCCGGAACGGGCATCGCTCTTCCGCAGATCTCCACTGACCTTGGGGCAAACACGACAGCACTTCAATGGGTCGTTAACGGTTTCAACGTTGCGTTTGCACTGGGAGTTCTTGGCTGGGGAGCTGTAAGTGACCGTATTGGCTTTCGTGTGACTTTTGTCGTCGGATCTGCCCTATTCTCGGTGTCCAGCCTGATAAGCGCTGCTAGCCCGTCGCTTCTTTTGCTTGATTTCATGCGACTTATTGCAGGTTGTGGGGCGGCAGCCGTCCTCACTGGAGCTAGCTCTATGCTCTCTAACGCCTATGAAGGCAGTGCGCGAGGCCGAGCATTCGCCCTGTTTGGAACTATCAATGGATTGGGCTTGACCTTAGGCCCAACTATCTCAGGAATTTTGGTTTCGAGCTTTGGGTGGCGAGGAGTTTTTGCTGTTCATGGTGTAATTCTTGCGTTGGTTACATTGAATGCAAGAATCCTTCCTACAGCCACCGACGCTGCGCAGGATATTAATGAGACAAAGACACCGCTGTTAGATCTTTCCATTCTTAAGAACAGAGAGTTCCTCGCCATGTGTCTGGTGCCGATTGCGGGTTCTATTGGATTCGTTACAGTGCTGACTTATCTACCCTCTGCCTTCAGTGGCATTAAAGGTATCGGTGCGGGACAAGCTGGCCTGATCATGCTTGCGATGACAATCCCAGTCGTTGTTGCGCCAATCCTAGTGGCCAAACTGATTGAGAAAGTCACGTGGATAACGGTTGGCTTTGTGGTGTACCTCAGTCTGATCTGTCTTATTGTCGGAGACCTTGGCCTGATGCTGCTCACGCCCGAGGGGTCAATCGGGCTCGTAATTATTCCGATGATCTTGCTTGGCTTGGGCTTCGGCCTACCCATTGGCCTTGTAGATGGACACGCACTGGGGGTTGTTCCTCCTGAAAGGACCGGCACAGCGGCTGGCGTGCTCAACTTTTTCCGTGTGGGTAGCGAGGCTTTGTTCGTTGCCGGGTATGCGTTCATGCTTTCCCTGCAAATTCAACAACAGCTTTCCGGCGAAGCTGCGACAAGTACTGCGGCTGGGCAACCGGGCCACCCAGATGTCTATGCTGACGCTTTCAGTACAAGCGCGCTCACGCTGACGGCCCTTGTTTCGTTGGTAACTGTGTCTGTCTTGCTCGTACGGCGCGGTTCCAGCGCTAAGTTAAATGAAAAGGAGTAAGAAACAATGAGCACAACTATTCGTTCCTCTGAAACTCGAGACGTTTCCAGTCTCTCGCCTGTTTCGATGACTACCCTCCACGACTGAAGAACTTCTCCGCCGTCTTTCTCCGGGATGAACTCCTACCTTTCCGTGCATTGCATCGAGGCGGATTAAAATGGAAGAAGGGGAAACCTATCCAGGTGAAGTTGTGTACGTAGATGCTCATGCGGCAAACAGAGACCAAACGGTCTTCGCTTCGCTGTGGACGGTGAGTGTTCAGCGTAACTAGAAGAAACATCTACCGTTTGGATACGGTATGCATCTTGGATACGGCATGCATCATTGTATGTGGGCAGCAATAGCACGGGTGGTCATTCGCGAGTCGGTGGGAGCACTGACTGAATAGCTGCCGAGGTTATTCATGGCAGTGCCTCCTGAGAACATCAAGTGGATACGGGAGTTTTAGTGCATCGTCCCTTGTCGACTCCTGTGAGTAAATAGTTTCCTCGCGTGGTGTAGTTAACTGGAATGATATCGCACGATCTTGAACAGCTACGATTTTATTAGTTCCTTCATTCCTTGAAAGGAGATCGTATGCCTGATCAGGATGGCCACCCGAGTATCGACGAGTTTGACCTCTCTAAAATTTTGCACGCATTGTCAGACGCTAACCGACGTAAAGTGATTGTAAAACTGGCTGCACAGCCAGATGGGACTGAACAACTATGTTCAGAATTTGGTACCCCGTGGGCGCCTTCAACGCGAACACATCACTTCAAAGTTCTGCGTAATGCCGGTTTGGTCTGGCAGCGTGACGTGGGAAACGGACGCATGACGCGTCTGCGTCGAACTGATCTTGAGGAAGTGTTTCCGGGCTTGCTGGACCAGATAATTATCTCGAGTGGAAACGGCCAGCTGAAGTGACAGAAACTTCAAGATTGAATTTTAGACTGAGTATGACTTTGCTACTTCCTTCTTACTGGGAGATGTCATCTGACATTCGCCCGACTCACGGGATTCCTTATGTCTTCGCGCCCTCGGGGTAGAAAGCTGGGCCTCGGATTTGTGCCACCCATCAAAAAATGGCCTCTGCGATGTCGAACAGCACTTCTGGTTAGTCGGATTCCGGGCTCTGACTAGCGGGGTTCCCCGGGGTGGGTGAACGCGGAGTTTTTACCTGACCCCCCGTTTATTGGGGTCAGAGTGCGCGAGTGTTTGGTCGTCGCCATCCTCTTCGCCCACGTGCTAGGCCGCTGGTTGGAAGATGACATGTGTGCGCAGCGGGGCGAGACCGTGCGTTTCGAAGGTAGCTGAAGGTGGGCTACTGCCCGCGCTGTGCATACCCCTCTTCGACCGCGTCCTTCGCCTCCTGCCACCACGCTTCGTGGGTGCGGTACCACTCGATCGTGTTGGCTAGGCCTTCGCGCATGTCGGTGTAGTGGGGCTGCCAGGCGAGCTCGTCGTGAAGCTTGGTGGCGTCCATGGCGTAGCGCATGTCGTGGCCGGGCCGGTCGGCGACGTGCTCGAACTCGCCGCCCATCAGTTCGCAGATCATGGTGATGACCTCGAGGTTCGAGCGCTCGCCGCTTGCACCGATGTTGTACGTTTCACCGGCTTTGCCGCGCTCGAGAATGGCCAGGACGGCGTCATTGTGGTCGTCGACGTGGATCCAATCGCGCACCTGCTCGCCCGTGCCGTACAGCTTCGCGGGCCGCCCGGAGAGCAGATTGGTGATCTGCCGCGGAATGAACTTCTCAATGTGCTGGTAGGGGCCGTAGTTGTTGGAGCAGTTCGAAATCGTCGCGTCGATGCCGAAGGACCGCACCCACGCGCGCACGAGGTGGTCCGACCCGGCCTTTGTCGCGGAGTACGGCGAGGACGGGTTGTACGGTGTCGACTCAGTGAACTTCGCGGGATCATCCAGCGCGAGATCGCCGAACACTTCGTCGGTGGACACGTGGTGGAACCGCGTTCCGTACTTCCGCACGGCCTCGAGCAGCGTGTATGTGCCCATAATGTTGGTCGCCACGAACGGCGAGGGGTCCCGCAGAGAGTTGTCGTTGTGCGACTCCGCGGCGAAATGCACCACGACATCAGCATCGCGCACGAGCGTATCGACGACCCCAGCATCCTCCACCCTGCCCTCAACCAGAGTCACAGCCGCCTCGTCCAACCCGGCGAGATTCTCGGCGTTGCCTGCGTAGGTCAGCGCGTCGAGCACGACGATCTTCGTCTCCGGTTGGCGCTGGGCCACCATGCGCACGAAGTTGGCGCCGATGAAGCCGGCGCCGCCAGTGACGAGCATCGTGTTCGCAGAAGATGTCATGCGTTCACTTTATCCCGGTTCCCTGACAAGCCGATGACGTGCACTAACGCGCCAGTCAGTGGGCCGAGTATCAATGCCGCGATCACCGTCGTGGCCACACCGGTGCCGCCTACGGCAGGAAGTGCGAAAAGCAGAGCGAAGGTGGCCACCGAGCCGGCCACCCAGCCGGCGACGTACCAGGTGTGCAGCTCGAGCGCGAGAACAGCCGTGCCGGTGATGATGAGCGCGCCCATGACTGCTGACGCGAACGTGAGTAGGCCCAGCGGCAAGCCTGGCACGAAGAGTTCTGGTGGGAAGAACGCCCGCAGGATCCACGGCCCGATCAGCCACGCGGCGGCAAACCCGACCACGCCTATCCCAAGGACGGCCGCGATCGGGCGGAGCAGCGAAGAGTAGATCCGTGCCCGGTTGGTGACAAAGCGCACCACAAGGGCCGACTGGAAGCGCTGTAGGGGAACCAACACCGGTGCGCGGGTGAGCAGCACTGCCTGGTTGATAGCGGCGACGGCGGCACCTGCGGCAGGGTCGAGGGAGGGGAAGGCGAATTTGACCAGCATCGGAAAGCCGGTGATCAGGGTTGCAGAGGCGCCAGTCGCCACGATCGCGGCGCCAACGCGGCGGGTGAACTCAGACCGGTCCACATCTAGGGTGACACGAATCTGGCTGCGGGCGTGCGACGACGCTGCGAGGATCAGCACCCACGTCAGAGCACCGATCACGGTGATGATCAGGAATGCCGGCAAGCCGAACCCCGCCGCCCAAGCAACACCTGCGAGCACGAGGCGGATCCCAGAATCGAAGGCAACGAGTGCCGCGTACTGGCTCCACAACTGAGTGCCGCTCAATATGCCGGACAGCACGGCCTGGAAAACGTAGCTGGACAGGCCGAATACCAACAGACCAGCTGCCACAGACCTGTCCAAGGGCACGAGCTGACCCATCAACACAACCCCGAAGACAAGGGCGAGCACGGCGACAACAGCCGCAATGACGGCTCCTAGACGCCATGGGTTCGCTGTGCCCGCCATACCGCTGGTTCGAGCGGAGGACACGGCGCGGGTGGTTTCTTGGGTAATGCCGTCGATAAAGCCCGCCGAGGCGAAGAACAAGCTCCAATACGCCTGGAAATACAGCATCTGTGTGCCGGCGTCGAGCGACCAGGACGCGACCCAGAGGACCACGAACCCGGAGAGCGCCGCGAACACCGTCGCGAATGACAGAGCCTTCATCGTGGGCTGATTCTAGCCCTCGAGCAGGTCTTGGCCCCAGTACTCGCCGTCGCGCGTCCCGCGCGGGATGGCGAAGACGGCGGAGCCGATGTGGGTGATCCACTCGTTGAGGCGGTCGGCGTCGTCGAGACGCTTCTGGATCGGGTCGAACTGCTGCAAGGGGTTCTTCTGGAAGCAGATGAACACTTGTCCCGCGTTGGAGGAGCCGCGGGAGTCTGGCCCGGGCGGCATGTCGTAGTTGTAGGGGCGGCGGAAAATGCGCTCGGCGGGATCGTCGGAAAAAGCCCTGGCCATGTGGGAATTCGGGTCGATGACGGGCAAGCCGTATTCGTCGCGGGCCTTGAAGTCGGGTTCGTCGAATTCATCTTGCCCGGTCAACGGGGCACCGGTGTCTAACGTCCGTCCCACTGCGACTTCGCGGGAGGGGCGGTCGAGGATGTCCCATTCGTCGAGAAGCATGGCAACGCGCCGCACCACCATCGCGGTGCCGCCGTTCAGCCACGCGGGGCCGTCGGAGATCCAGACGATGTCGTCAAAGTCATCGGTAGGCGGGTTGCCGGACCCGTCGAGCTGCCCGAAGAGGTTGCGCGGCGTTTCGCCCTGCTCGATCGAGCCGCGGGCGTGCAGGAACCCGTCCTGGATCCACGCGGTGTCGACGTAGTTGCGCGCCGTCTTCGTCATGAACCGCGCCGCGTGCGAGACGGTGAAGCGGTCGTCCGCGCAGATCTGCAGGCAAAGGTCGCCGCCGGACCATTCCTCACGGAGCTCATCACGAGAATACGCGGGAAGATCCCCGAGCCACTCCGGCGCATCCAGCCCGAGCTTGTCCAGGAAGCTGCGGCCGAACCCGACCGTGATGGTCAGGTTCGCGGTGGAGACCATGTTCTCCGGCTCGAGGTCCGCAAGCCCGGCGAGGCCAGAGCACATGCGCCGGGCGTCATCAGTCCACAGCCGCATGAGGCGCCGCGCGTCCTCGACGGAGTCCTTGCCGTCCTGGAGATTGAACGCGATGAGCTTGTTGAAGGCCTGCTCGGGCGTGGCAACACCAGCCTGGTGCTCCCCGTCAAAATCAACGCGCGAGTCAGCGAGATACGCGTCCGCTTCTTCGCCCATGCCTTGCCCGGGCCACGCGTCCTGTGGCTTATCGACGCTTCCTTCCCCGCCCCCTTCATTCGCGCACGCCGAACCCCCAGCAGCTACCACTCCAGCAGCCCCGGCAACTCCTGCGCCGTGCAGGAATTGGCGGCGGGTCGGTTGGTGCGCTCTGGGGCGGGGGTTGTCGGTCATGGTTCCTTACTCGTGATCGTCGTGGCCCTCGTGGCCACCGTAGTTCTCCTCGCCGGAGGGCTGTTCGCGCACCGGGATTTCGATGGAAAGGGTGGTGTCGGCGTCGGTCGTGATCTCGACCTCCAGCGTCTCACCGGCGGGAATGGCGTCGGCGTAGTTCATGATCATCAGGTGGTCGCCGCCGGGGATCAGCTCGTAGGTCTCACCCGGGGCGACGGTGAAGCCGCCCGGCTTTTCTTGCATGACGCCGTCCACGACTTCGTGGAGTTCGGTCGATGCGCCTTCGAGCGAGGGGACAGCGAAGGACTTGACGGAGATGTCCTGATCGGAGGTGTTTTTCAGAGTGCCGAAGCAGGCCGTCATGTCGGAGTGCTTCTTGTCCAAGTCGGTCGCACTCTCCATGGCGACGTCGTCTTCGGCGGCGGGCTTGGCGCGGCAGTAGCCGTCGACAAGCTCGATGGTTGCCTCAGAGGAAGCCTCGGACGCAACATCCGACGGAGCGCCCGACGCGGCATCCGGGGTGGCTTCTGATATTGCGTCTGATGTGCCTGCAGTCTCCGTGTTGTCGCCGCACCCGGCCAGCCCGAGGGCGCCAGCGCACAGGACGGCGGCGAGAGTCAGTGGTTTCTTCATGATGCTGTCCTTTCCATTGAACATCAGTCGGAAGTTTGATCTGAAGAGTTCCCGATCTGATTCTCCAGCCAGGTATAGATGAGCGATTCAACCCGTGCGACCTGCTCGTTGTCGGCGGCACCGGCGTGACCGCCGGCGGTGTTCTCGAAGTAATCCACGGGCTGACCGGCCTTTGCCAAGGCGAGCGCCAAAGTCCGAGCGTGCGCGGGGTGCACACGGTCATCACGGGTGGAGGTGGTCACCAGCGCCGGGGGATAGGTAGGGGAGTCGGCCACGTTGTGCAGGGGCGACCAGCTCTCTAGCGCGGCGCGTTCCTCCGGTACGTCCGGGTCGCCGTACTCGGCCATCCAGGACGCTCCTGCTGACAGAGTGTGGTAGCGCAGCATGTCGGTCAGTGGCACCTGGATCACGGCCGCGCCGAACAGGTCCGGGTATTGCACCAGCGCGCCGGATGTGAGCAGTCCGCCGTTGGAGCCGCCGCGGATGGCTAGCTGCTCCGGCGCGGAATAGCCGCGGGCGATTACGTCTTCGAGCACTGCCCGGTGGTCCTCCCACACCTTGTGCCGGTTGGTCTTGACCACCTGCGAGTGCCATTCGGGGCCGAACTCGCCGCCACCGCGCAGATTGGGTTGGACGAAGTAGTAGCTCTTCTCCAACCAGGAGATTCCGCGCACAGCGGAGTACCCCGGGGTGAGTGACACCTCGAAGCCGCCGTATCCGCCGACCAAGCACGGCCGCTCACCCTGCGAAAAGTCGCCGGTGATGAAGTATGGCACCTTCGTCCCGTCCGCTGAGGTGGCCCAGTGTTGGCGGGTTTCCAGGCCGGACGCGTCGAAAAGCGCGGGTGCCTGGCGCACCACCTCGCCGTCACGCAGCAGCGTGGAGGGGGTGGTGAAAGACGACACGTTGATCCAGGTTTCGTCGCCGTCGAGCGGGCTCGTGCCCACCACCGACGCTGTCGCGGCTTCCGGGAGTTCGACTTCGGAGCGGTCCCAGGTGCCCAGCTCGAAGCGGAAGATGCGCGTGACCACGTTGTCCAGCACCGTCACCAGCAGTGTGGTGGCGGTGACGGAGAGGTCTTCGATGGGGAAGTCGTCGATAAGCACGCGCTTCTCGGTGAGATCCAACGATGCCACTGCGAGAGCACCCGCCGGGATGCCGTCGAACGCCGTGCGCGGCAGCAGGAACAGCCACTGTTTGTGCGGCACGACGATGCAGTCCTCGGGGACATCCACGAGCTCGCCGTCGATGTACGTGCGCGAGGTGTAGAAGTCCAGCGCGCGCTCGAAAATCACGCGCTCAAAGCCGGGAGTGTGGTCGACGTGCGCGCCTACTGCGACGTCGCTGCGCTCACCGCGGAAGACCACCGGCGCGTCCTCGATCGCGGTTCCGCGCTCCCACTTCCGCACCTCGACCGGGTATCCGGACTCCGTGACCGAGTCTTTGCCTATGTCAGTGCCCACGAGTAGCGTGTCGCGGTCGATCCAGCTGACGTCGGTCTTGGCTTCGGGGAGCTCGAAGCCGTCAATGAATGCTCGATCGTCGACGTGGTATTCACGCACCGTCACCGCGTCCGCGCCGCCGCGCGAGAGCTTGATCAGTGCGCGGTCGTTCGCGATGGGCCTGACCACGGCACCTTTCCAGACCCAGTCTTCTCCTTCATCGCGCGCGAGCTTATCGACGTCTACCACCACTTCCCACTCACCAGTTCCCCGCAGGTAAGCGTCAGTGGTTGTGCGGCGCCAGATCCCGCGCGGGTGCTCACGGTCGCGCCAGAAGTTGTAGAGGTAATCTCCGCGCCGCGTGACGTACGGGATCTTCTCGTCAGTGTCCAAGGCGTCCCGGATGCGGCCCGCCAGCTCCTCGTCCTGGTTCTGCTGCTCCGTGTGGGCGGACCAAGCGGAGGCCCATGCGAGGGCTTTGTCGCCTGTGATCTCGTCGAGTTCAGCTGGGGCAATAGACAGATCGGGGGCGTTAGAGGTCATACAGACAACCCTAACGCCCCCGTGGGCACGCGCCGAATGGCGGGCTACATGCCGAATGCCGGCTTAATGGTCTTGTACCAGGAGTTCTCCAGGTCCTTGCGCCAGTCCGGCCAGGAGTGGGTGCCCACGTTGCGGAACTCGTAGTGGGCCGGAATGTTCAGGCTGTTCAGCTTCGCCTTCAGGTCGTGGTTGCAGGTGTTGATGGCAGCCTCGATCACGCCACCTTCAACCTGGAGCACCATCGCGTTCGCAGATGCCGCCGGAACCTGAGCACCCTTGCCGACAAGGGTAGACACCATATCGTTCTCGGATGCCAGGCCCGTAGCGGTGGAGACGTACAGGTTGGTGCCGCGCAGCTTGTCGGCGTTCACCAGTGCGTCGTTGGCGCGGTTGTACGGGCCGCCCATCGGGCCCCACATCTGCTCCGGGGTGACCGTCTGGTAGTTCGCAGCTGAGCCAGCACCGCGGTTGACGGTCAGGCGGGCGAAGTTGTACCCAGCCGGGCTGGAGGTGGCAGCACAACCGGAGAAGGATGCAGCGGCGTCGTAGAAACCGGGCACCTTCGTCGGCAGGACCAGCGCGGAGGTGCCAGACATGGAGAAGCCGACGACCGCGCGGCGGCTGTCAGCCCCCAGACGATTCTCGATCGGTCCCGGCAGCTCCTTCGTCAGGAACGTCTCCCACTTCTGCGGGCCACGGAAGTACTTGGCGTTCGGGGTGTTCAGCCAGTCGGTGTAGTAGGAGAACGCGCCCTCCATCGGGATGACCACGTTGACGCCCTTGTCGGCGTAGAACTTCTGGGTCTCGGCGTAGGTCAACCAGTCGTTGTTCTGCTCCGCACCGCCAGCACCGTTGAGTAGGTAGACCGTCGGGGCGTTCTTGACCGGCTGGCCCTGCGCGTTGCGCGCCGGGATGACAGCAACTGGGATGTCACGGCCCATGGACGGGGAGTGAACCCAGAAAGCCCAAACCTTGTTGTGGTCGACCTCGTGGACCCACTTTGCGGTCTCGCCGGTGTTGATCGCCTTCGGGGCCGGGTTGGCGTCCCAGTTCTTCACCACGCCTACCGGAGCTTGGCCGGCCGCTTGAGCTGCCGAAACCGGAGCTGCTTGGGCAATGGCCGGGGCGGCACCGAGCGCAATCGAGGTTGCGGCCGCAACTGCGAGGGCTGAGCGGAGGAACTTCATGGGTGTTTCCTTACTAATGGTCCGTTAGCTTCAACCTTGTTATTCGCTTGAAGCGTCATGGTTGTTACCGGGGGATACAATCAAACCGCACTTGACTCTAACCGTGGATAGGCAGTACCACAAGTGGGAGGATGTTACTATTGTGTCTCAAGTTAAGCATGTTAAGGTGCTTTTCGACGTAACAACCCCACCCCAACCCCCGACTATCTTCCTAGAGTCACCCGCAATAGCCCTAACTGAAAGGACGCGAACCATGAACGCACTCAACCCGATCGAACAGGCACAGCTGGCAATCAACCAGTTCCTCGGCGGCCTGATCCACGAGGCATCCTCCACCTCTTCCCAGATCGCTCTGAGCCTGGGCATGTTCTAACGGCGTTCGGGCAAGAAGCGTCGTTATGCAGATGCAAAGAGGGGAGATACCGACGTGGTATCTCCCCTTGTGTCGTGTGTGGCTCCGGTAGGAGCCGGCGGCGGGGTCGTTCTAGCTAGACCCGTTCGCGTTCCAGGAGTTCGATTCCTGCAGAGACTCGTCCGGCTTGAATCCTTCTCCGATCAGTGTCGGGCCGATGACGGTGTTCCAGGAGCGACGCATGTCATCCTCCCACACAGGCCAAGAGTGGGTGCCAGCATTCTTGAATTCGTAGTGGGCTTCGATTCCCAGTCCGTTCAGCTTCGCCCGAAAGTCGTGGGTGCACGCGTTGGTCGCTCCTTCGATCACGCCACCCTCAACGATTGTGGTTGCGGAACCGGAAAGCGCGTCAGCAGACTTCTGGCCGCGGACCTCGGTGCGGTAGCCGAACATGTCTTCGTTCGCTCCAAGACCGGACGCGTTGGAGATGTATAGCTTGGAGCCTTCGAGCTTGTCGGCATTGACAAGCGCGTCGTTGTAGCGGTTGTAGGGGCTGCCCATCGGACCCCACGCGTGGGCTGGGGTAATGCGGCCCCCGTTCGACGCCGCACGGTTCACAGTCAAGCCAGCGAACGCCCAAGGAATTGGAGTTGAGGTCGCCGCACAACCGGAGAAGGATCCCACAGCGTCGAACTCGCCTGGGTAGTGTTCCGCGAGCAAGAGGGAAGAGGTGGCTGACATGGACATGCCCACCACAGCGCGCTTATCGTTAGCACCCAGGTGCTTCTCCACAGTTGGCAGCAATTCGCGGCCCAGGAACGTCGTCCACTTCTGCGGGCCCTTGAAGTAGGAGGAGTTCTGCTTCAAATGTTCACCGTCTTCAAGCCAGTCGACGTAGTAGGAGAAGGCGCCCTCCATCGGGATGACCACGTTCACCCCCTTGTTCTCAAAGAAGATGTCAGCGTCGCCAGAGGTAATCCAGTCGGCATTCTGCTCCGCGCCGCCGGCTCCGTTCAGCATGTAGAGCGTCGGGGCACCCGTGATGGGGTTACCGTTCTCGTCTCGGGCCGGGATGATGGCCACAGGGATATCGCGCCCCATCGAATCGGAGTAAACGTTCCAGGCCTCGACGATCGGTTTCGCGCCCTTGACCCATTCCTTCTCGTTGCGCTTTTGCTTGGTGGTCTTGAACCACCACTGATCATCCTTGCCTCCGCCGGACACCTTCTTCGGGGCCTCCGTCAGCTCAGTCATCTTTGCCAAGACGGGTGTCTGGTCGGCGTGGTTAGGGGTCGTCTCGGACTCCCGTTTCACGTCATCGTCAACCTGGTCAGCACCGGCTCCGGGCTTGGGAAGCTCAGCTGCCGGGTCCAGCTCTGTCCCGCCCTCAGCGGCGTCTTCCTTTGCTGCAGGTTTCTCGGCTTCTGCACCGGAGTCGGCCGCTGCCTGCGGGTCGGGTTCGGGGGCGGGGTGCTGCGTACCGTCGTCAAGCGGCGTGACAGCGAGCGGCTCGTCGGCGGGTGTCGAGTGGACCAAAGACAGCGAGCTAGCGGCGATAACGAGCGCGGCAGCCGAAGCGAGGGCGGGGCGGGAAAGCTTCATGAATGTTAATCATGCCAAACTGGCAGGGAACTTTGAAGTGGGAAGCGAAATAGGCCCGTCAAAGCACGTGCAAGCAGGATCTGGAGAACGAACGTATCCTAGGAGACGTGGCTAAAGAACAATATGACGTTGTAGTAATCGGCGCGGGCCCTGGCGGCTACGTCGCCGCTATCCGTGCGGCTCAGCTTGGACAGAAAGTTGCAGTCGTAGAGAAGCAGTACTGGGGCGGTGTCTGCCTGAACGTGGGCTGCATCCCGTCGAAGTCTCTGATCAAGAACGCTGAAGTGGCGCACATCTTCAACCACGAGGCGAAGACCTTCGGCATCAAGGGTGACGTTTCCTTCGAGTACGGCGATGCGCACCAGCGCTCCCGCAAGGTCTCCGAGAAGATCGTCGGCGGTGTCCACTACCTGATGAAGAAGAACAAGATCACCGAGATCAACGGTGTCGGTTCCTTCAAGGACGCCAAGACCATTGAGATCACCGAGGGCGATGACCAGGGCAAGGAAATCTCCTTCGATAACTGCATCATCGCTACCGGTTCCATTGTGAAGACGCTGCCGGGCATCGAGCTGTCTGACAATGTCGTCTCCTACGAGGAGCAGATCCTCAACCCGGAGGCTCCCAAGAAGATGGTCATCGTCGGCGCTGGCGCGATCGGCATGGAGTTCGCCTATGTGCTGTCCAACTACGGCGTGGACGTCACCGTCGTCGAGTTCATGGACCGCGTTCTGCCGAACGAGGACAAGGACGTGTCCAAGGAGATCGCCAAGGCGTACAAGAAGCTCGGCGTGAAGCTGCTGACCGGCCACGCCACCACCGAGGTGCGTGACAACGGCGATTCGGTCGAGGTGGACATCAAGAAGAAGGACTCCGACGATGTGGAGACCCTCACTGTCGACCGCGTCATGGTGGCCGTCGGCTTCCAGCCGCGTGTCGAGGGCTTCGGCCTGGACAACACCGGTGTCAAGCTCACTGAGCGTGGCGCCATCGAGGTCGACGAGCGTATGCGCACCAACGTCGAGGGCATCTACGCCATTGGCGACGTGACCGCGAAGCTGCAGCTCGCCCACGTTGCTGAGGCTCAGGGCATCGTCGCCGCAGAGACGATCGCTGGCGCTGAGACCATGGAGCTCGGCGACTACCAGATGATGCCGCGCGCAACCTTCTGCAACCCGCAGGTCGCGTCCATGGGCTACACCGAGGAGCAGGCGAAGGAGAAGTTCGCCGACAAGGACATCAAGGTGGCTACCTTCCCGTTCTCCGCGAACGGCAAGGCTCTCGGCCTGGCTGAGTCCCAGGGCTTCGGCAAGCTCGTCGTCGACGGCGAGTACGGCGAGATCCTCGGCTGCCACCTGGTGGGCGCCAACGTGTCCGAGCTGCTGCCGGAGATCAACCTGGCTCAGCGCTTCGACCTCACCGCCGGTGAGATCGCGCGCAACGTCCACATTCACCCGACGCTGTCCGAGGTTCTCAAGGAGATCGCTCACGGTGTCGAGGGCCACATGATCAACCTCTAAATCATGTCGCTTCAAGCGCCCCGGTTCTTCGCCGGGGCGCTTTTCGACGTTTAAACCCACCCCACCCCATCACCTCATCCCTTGAGGGCTACCGCAGCAGGCTCGATTGGGGAAGCGCAGATGCGCGGTTCGTAGTATTCGTCTGTACAGTAACTGTGACAACACGCTTCGACGAGCGAAAGTGACATCGTTCTCGAGATTAAACGGTGCTTGCTGAAAGGCTAAGGAGGCAGTCATGTCCAACAGCTACAATCCGAACAACCCATACGGTTCACAGCAACCGGATTGGACATCGGGTGGTGCGGACAGTTCCGGTGGATCGACCCGCTACACCGGTGGTTACGGCGCGGGCCAATATGGCGCTGGTGCTGGTCAGGAGTACGGCGCGGGACAGTACGGCGCCGGGCAGTACGGTGCCGGGCAGTACGGTGCAGGTGCCGGGCAGTACGGTGCAGGTGCCGGGCAATATGGAACCGGCCAGTACGGTGCGGGCCAGTACGGTACGGGCGCCGGGCAGCAGTACGGTGTGGACCAGTCCGGTGCTGGGGCTGCGGCACCGTATGAGCAGAACCAAACCCAGTCCCTTTTTCAGAACCAGGGGCAGGGCCAGTACGGCTTTGATCAGCCCCAGTACGGCCCGCCGCAGCAGCCCGGGGGATCGAAGCTGAACATTCTGGGCATTATTTCGATTGCTCTCGCGGTCCTGGGCACGATCATGTCTTTCTTCCCGGCGACACTGGTGTTCGGGTGGCTTCTGCTTCCCATCGCGCTCGTGGTCGGCATCATTGGCTTGGTCATGAAAGAGATGTCGAAGGGTCCGGCCATCGCCGGTGTGATTACTGCGGTTGTCGGCGGGCTCATCGCGCTGACCGTGTTCTTTGTGGCTGCGAGCTCCACGAGCGACAGCGCTGCCGAGGATGCCGGCGACGCTGCGCCAGCTGACGGCGCCTCCGCAGGAGGGGCAGCCGATAACGGTAAAGACAAGGGCAAGAGTAAGGCCAAGGGTTCTGATGCAGGCAAGAGCCGCGAGAACCCGCTGCCGCTGGGTAGCACCATCACTCAGGGGGACTGGGAAGTCACGATCAACTCGGTCAACTTGGACGCGACCGATGAGATCATGGAGGAGAACCCGTTCAGCGACGAGCCGAAAGACGGGATGGTGCACATCTTGGTCAACATGACGGCGAAGTACATTGGTGACGATCCCCAGGGTGAGAGCCCGCTTATCTTTGTGTCGTACGTGTCGCCGGAGGGTAAGACTTATGAGTCTCACGAGGTCACGCTCGTGGAGCCGGACATGTTCGATCTTTCCACCACCCTCTACAACGGGGCGGACACGTCGGGCAACATCGGTGTGTCCATTCCGATTGAGGGGAAGGAAGAGGGCACGATCGTCGTCGAGGCTGACTTGTACTCCGGCGAGAAGGTCTTCTACGCGGTGAAGTAAGTGCGCATAAGAAAAGTGCCCGGGTAATGCTCTACCTGGGCACTTTTGCTGCCGGTGCTAAATAGCGGTGGAGCTGGCTAGGTCCTAGGAAGACTTCTGGGTCGGGTTGTCGGTGCCATCGACTGCAGCTGCAAGGGCAGAGAGGGACTCCTCCATGACCTCGTCGGTGAAGTTCTCCTCGGACATCTTGCGGACATTGTCCAGCTCGATTTCGGAGCGGTCGTAGGTGAGGGTAACGCGGGTGGAGTCAGAGCCCTCGGATTCGAGCTCGTACAGCCACTTGGCGCCCACCTTGACCTCGGCGGTGGTGTTTTCCACGTTCTGCCAGCCGATGACCTTGTTCTCCTGGAAGGCGAAGACCTCGTTACGGGTCTGGTAGTCGCCGTCCTCCTTGGTCATGTTCATGGTGAAGGTGTCGCCCACAGCCTGGATACGGTCGCCCTGGTCGAGGGAGACCACCATGCCGGAGTTATCGGTCTCCGGGTGGCGTGCGGGATTGGAGAGGATGTCGAAGATGTCTTTAGCGGAAGCGTCAATAACGCGTGTTGCGGAATTCGTCTCAGTCATGGCACCCACGGTACCGAAAACATTCGGGGGTGGGGTTGTGCTGGGATTGAGGCCCCGGCGGGGCCGGGTGACCGTGGGCTATCGCGGAATCTGCCAGCGAGGGAACAATTAGGGTCAAGCAACCAACGAAAGGATGACACCCTTCGGGGTGGACCCAGTGGGGGTAATCGCTTATCCCTGCCTTGAGTGTCACACGTCACAACTTAAGGGTGGATTGGAACGTTGGTAAAGAGGCACATGTAACGGTTGCGTGCCCGGGATGGCGAAACCACTGTGTATCGCGGTGACGTGGTGGGGTCGCCGGGCGGGGAGGTCGAAACGTCGATAAGCGAATGTGCTCAGGCCCACATGCAGCGACCGCGACTGCGATCGCGGGCGGGGGTGACTGAAGATCTAAGAAACCACTAAGTAGTGAGAAGGCTGCAGGGAACCGTAAAGTTAAATCGACACTGGAGGTGCCATGACTGTTCAAAATGCAGACCGCGACGCAATTCGTCACGGCAAAATTACCGAAGAGCCGCTGCGTGAGCGGCCAGGAGTGCCTACCTGGGCACTCAAGCTCATCATGGCCGTGACCGGCCTGATTTTCTTCTTGTTCGTCATCGGCCACATGGTCGGTAACCTCAAGATCTTCATGCCAGACCACGGCGGTGTGCCGGCTATCGATGAATACGGCCACTTCTTGCGCACAATTGGAAACCCACTGTTCCCGGGCGAGTCCTTCCTCTGGATGGTTCGCATTGTGCTGCTGGCCTGCCTGTTCCTGCACATTTGGGGCGCGTTCGCGCTGAACGCACGCTCGCGCCAGTCCCGCGGTAAATTCCGCCGCACCAACCTGATGGGCGGAATCCAGTCCACCGCTGCGCGCTGGATGCTGATCACCGGTGTGATCCTGCTGCTGTTCATCATCTTCCACCTGCTCGACCTGACCATTGGTGAGGTCGTCGCGTCCAACGCCTTCGAGGCTGGCGCAGTGAAGAACAACATGCTGGCCACCTTCGCACCCGCACGCTGGCCGGTCACCCTGTTCTATGTCGTGGCTATGCTCGCGCTGTTCATGCACCTCACCCACGGTGTGTACCTGGCTGTGTCTGACCTGGGCTGGCTGGGTAAGCGCGGCCACGCGATCATGATCGTGTTGGCTTACTGGATCCCGGCGATTGTGGTGCTTGCCAACATCGCTATGCCGCTGTCCATTGCATTTGGAATCGTGCACTAGGAAACGCTGGAGGAATCTGAAATGACTACTGCACACAACGCGGCGGGCGCCGACAAGCCCAAAGACCCGCAAGCGGAGACCCACAGCACGGGTAAGGGCCTTGGCGAACAGGGCGAGAAGATCGTCAAGCCCGCCAGCGAGCAGGCAACCGTTGATCGCCCGGCTGAGGCCGAGGGCGCTGACACCACCCCGGCTGCGGAGAAGGACGAGAACAAGGACTTCACCAACCCGCAGTCCAAGGCTGCTGGCGTGACCCCGGGCAACATTCTGGAGAACAACGAGCCCAAGGGCGTGCCGATGCGCGACATGTGGGCTTACCAGAAGGACCACATGGAGATGGTCTCCCCGCTCAACCGTCGCAAGTTCACCGTCATCGTGGTGGGTACCGGCCTGTCCGGCGGTGCAGCTGCAGCTGCACTGGGTGAGCTGGGCTACAACGTGAAGAACTTCACGTACCACGACGCACCGCGTCGCGCGCACTCCATCGCTGCACAGGGCGGCGTGAACTCCGCCCGCGGTAAGAAGATGGATAATGACGGCGCGTACCGCCACACCAAGGACACCGTCAAGGGCGGCGACTACCGCTGCCGCGAGTCCGACTGCTGGCGCCTGGCGATTGAGTCCGTCCGCGTCATCGACCACATGAACGCCATCGGTGCTCCGTTCGCCCGCGAGTACGGCGGCGCCCTGGCGACTCGTTCCTTCGGTGGTGTCCAGGTGTCCCGCACCTACTACACCCGTGGCCAAACAGGTCAGCAGCTCCAGCTGTCCACGGCATCTGCCCTGCAGCGTCAGATCCACCTGGGCAACGTGGAAATCTTCACCCACAACGACCTGCTCGACTACATCATCACGGAGAAGGACGGGAAGAAGCGCTGCGAAGGCATTGTGACCCGCAACCTGATCACGGGTGAAATTGTGCCGTTCACGGGCCACGCCGTCATTCTGGCCACCGGTGGTTACGGCAACGTGTACCACAAGACCACGCTGGCGAAGAACTCCAACGCCTCCGCCATCATGCGTGCCTACGAGCACGGTGCTTACATGGCATCGCCGGCGTTCGTGCAGTTCCACCCGACGGGCCTTCCGGTCAACGCGAAGTGGCAGGCGAAGACGACTCTGATGTCCGAGTCGCTGCGTAACGACGGCCGCATCTGGGTCCCGAAGGAAGAGGGCGACGACCGCGACCCGAAGGACATCCCGGAGGAGGAGCGCGACTACTTCCTGGAGCGCCGCTACCCGGCCTTCGGTAACCTCGTGCCCCGCGACGTCGCATCCCGTGCCATCTCCCAGGAGATCAACGCCGGCCGCGGTGTCGGTGCGCTGAACAACGCTGCGTACCTTGACTTCACCGACGCCATCGAGCGCCTGGGTAAGGACACCATCAAGGAGCGTTACTCGAACCTGTTCGAGATGTACTACGACTCCGTCGGTGATGACCCGTACGAGTCCCCGATGCTCATCGCCCCGACCGTTCACTTCACCATGGGTGGCCTGTGGACCGACTTCAACGAAATGACCTCCATCGACGGTCTCTTCGCTGCCGGCGAGTGCTCCTGGACCTACCACGGTGCTAACCGCCTGGGTGCGAACTCGCTTCTGTCCGCATCCGTGGACGGCTGGTTCACCCTCCCGTTCTGCATCCCGAACTTCCTGGCCGGCCACCTCAACGAGCCGGTTCTGGAACTCGAGGCTGAGGAGGTCACCGCAGCTGTGACCCGCGCCCAGGACCTGGTCAACCGTCTGATGACCGTCGAGGGTGAGGAGCCGCACGGCCCGGACTTCTACCACGAGCAGCTCGGCGCTATTCTCTACGAGTCTTGCGGTGTTGCCCGCAACGTGGAGAACATGGAGAAGGGCCTGGAGCGCGTGCGCGAGCTGCGTCGCGAGTTCTGGGCGAACGTGAACATCCCGGGTGACGCGATGGACATGAACCAGACGCTGGAGAACGCCATCCGTGTGGCGGACTACATCAACCTGGGTGAGCTGATGATCATCGACGCTCTCGACCGCGATGAGTCCTGTGGTGCCCACTACCGCGAGGACCACCTCTCCGAGGACGGCGAGGCAGAGCGCGACGATGAGAACTGGTGCTTCGTCTCCGCCTGGGAGCCCGCCGGCGATGAGCAGTTCATCCGCCACGCAGAACCCCTGTACTTCGACTCGATCCCGCTGATGACAAGGAACTACAAGTAATGAAACTGACACTTGAGATCTGGCGTCAGGCCGGACCCGACACCGAGGGAAACTTCGAGACCGTCCAGGTCGACGACGCTGTGGAGCAGATGTCCATCCTGGAGCTGCTGGACCACGTCAACAACGCCCGCGTCGAGGCCGGTGAAGAACCCTTCACCTTCGCCTCCGATTGCCGCGAGGGCATTTGCGGCACCTGTGGCCTGTCGGTCAATGGCCGCCCCCACGGTGCCGGCCAGAACACCACGGCTTGCCTGCAGCGCCTGTGGAACTACAAGGACGGCGACACCCTGAAGATCGAGCCGTTCCGCTCGGCTGCTTTCCCGGTGATCAAGGACCTCACCGTGGACCGCTCCGCGCTGGACCGCGTGATGGAGCAGGGCGGCTACGTGTCCATCCAGGCTGGTACTGCACCGGACGCTGACACGTTGCACGTCAACCACCAGACCGCGGAGAAGGCTCTGGACTTTGCTGCCTGCATCGGCTGCGGTGCGTGTGTGGCTGCGTGCCCGAACGGCGCTGCGCACCTGTTCACCGGCGCGAAGCTGAACCACCTCAAGCTCCTGCCGCTGGGCAAGGAGGAGCGTGGCAAGCGCGCCCGCCAGATGGTGGACGAGCTGGAGACCAACTTCGGCCACTGCACCCTCTTCGGCGAGTGCGCGGACGTCTGCCCGGCAGGTATCCCGCTCGAGGCCGTCGGTGCCATCAACAAGGAGCGCGCACGCGCCGCCTTCCGCGGCAAGGACGACTAAAGTAGAAGTCACCTTCTAGAAAGAGAGACGAAACGATGAGCGGACACGCAGGTCCCGCACCCGTTGCGGACATCGCCTCCGAGAGTTTCCCGGAGTACGGCCAATCCCTTCATTCGGGCTACCTGGACGGGTATGACCCGGTTTCCCTCGGTGCGCCGCACTCCTCCCTGATGAAGACCCGCACCTGGGTGGGTATGGGGCTGATGCTGGCTTCTCTGGCTGGCATTGGCACCCTGATCTACGGTGCTGGAACGCACCTGTGGGGCCACGGTGCAAGCCCGGACATCACCAACACGCTTTTCATCGTGGGTGGGGTGTTCACGGCTGTCACGCTGATCGGTGCGATCATCGCGATCGTTTCCGGCCGCAGCGACTACAAGGCCTACCGGAAGGAGACGGGCCGTCTTAACTAGGCGGTGATCGTCGTTAAGCAAGTGCCTCCCGCTTCGCGCGGGAGGTTTTTTGCGCTTTAATCAACTCATGACAAACCACGAACTTGCGCACACCCGCGCGCCGCTGGAGGTCCCGGGCCCGTCGCCGGAAGTTGAGGCGGAGCGTCGCCGCTCGTTGCGGATGCACAAGACGTGGGTGACGGGCCTACTGGTTCTGGCCGCAGTGATCTTCCTGGCGTGCACGTGGTGGATTGAGCACGACGTGCATCACGCGCCCGCCTGGGTGGGGTACGTTCGCGCGGCCGCGGAGGCCGGCATGGTCGGCGGTTTGGCGGACTGGTTCGCTGTCACGGCGCTGTTCCGCTACCCGATGGGCATTCCGATTCCGCACACGGCGCTGGTTCCCAAGAAAAAGGACCAGATCGGCGGGGCCCTGAGTGAATTCGTCGGTGAGAACTTTCTCAACGCGCAGCTGATCACGGAGAAAGTCTCCGAAGCCAACATTCCGGAGAAGGTCGGTGCATGGCTTGCGCAGCCGGAGAATGCCGAGAAGGCATCGGAGCAGGTCGGCCGCTTCACGGCGAGCGCGGTCGCGGCAATCGATCCGGAAGACGCGGAAGCGCTGATCAACCACCAATTCATTGACCGGGTGGCGGAGCCTGCCTGGGGGCCGCCGCTGGGCCGCGCACTCGATGGGCTGATCGCAGACGGCAAGGTCGAGCCGATTGTGGAGGAGATCATCTCCTGGGGCCGCAACAAGGTGAACACCATGGAGGAATCCGTGGTCACCATGATTGACGAGCGCATGCCGCGCTGGGCCCCGAAATTCGCCAAAGACCTCGTCGGTGAGCGCGTGTACCGCGAGCTGCAGGACTTCATGTGGGAGATTGACACCAACCCCCAGCACGAGGCGCGCCGCGCTGTCCGCCGCACGATTTCGCAGTTCGCGCAGGATCTGCAGTCCGACCCGAAGATGATCACGCGGGTCGAGGACATCAAAGCCGACATCATGGGGTCCAACGCCGTGCAGTCAGCGGCGAGCGGAATCTGGGCTTCAGCGTCGCAATCGCTTATCGACGCTTCCACCGACCCCTCCTCCCTCCTACGGCGGCGCATCACCGAACTGGCGCGGGAATGGGGCACTCGCATCACCACCGACCCGCAGCTGCGTGCAGACTTGGACACACGGATCGAGGGTGCGTCCCGGTTCATCGCGGACAATTACGCCGGCGACATTACGGCGATCATCTCCGACACCATTGAGCGCTGGGACGGCCGTGAGGCTGCCGACAAGATCGAGCTGATGGTGGGCAAAGACCTGCAGTTCATCCGCGTCAACGGCACGATCGTCGGTGCTTTGGCTGGCCTGGTCATCTACACGGTGTCGCAGTTGCTGTTCTAGCCCCCGGTTGTTTTGCCGCCGGGCTGTCTAGACTGAGAGGCGCACACCTGCCGATCACGTTCTACGATTCTGGAGACCTCTGCCATGACCAACGCAACCCCGAACGGCCCTGCTAACGACGACACCTTCATGAACGCTCTGCGCGGCGTGGGCGATGCTTCGCTCAACGCGTGGTCCCGCTTGGGGGACCTTGCGGGCGAGTTCAGCCGCAACTTCCGCGCGGACCGCGATGCTGACGTGGACACTGGTGCCCACCACGGCGTGGATGAGGAGCTCACCCATGCCCACTCGGGTCTTACGGAGCAGCTCAAGGCGGCTATCGCCAACGCCCGCGAGGCTTACCAGGGCGCAGCCAACGACCGTGACTTCCGCGCCGCGACCACCTCGTTCGCCTCGGATGCAGAGTCCATTTTCCGCGACTTCGCCGGCAGCGTTACCCGCGCCGTGGACACTGCCCGCGAGTCCGATGAGGCGAATCAGACCAAGGCCGCTTTCGGCTCCGCTCTCGATGAGATCCGCGAGACCTTCAACACCGCTGTCGGGCAGGTCCGCAGCCGCGCTGAAGAGTCGGACGTAGATGTCGAAGGCACTGTGGCCGATCTGCGCAGCCGCCTGGAGGAAGTGATCGGCCGAGTGAGCAACACGTTCAACGGCGGCGACAACGCCTCCGATATTGTGGAGCACGACCCGACCGACGGTAACAACCCCGACGAAACTGACAACCGCTAGAAAGGTTCGGCCTGAACGCTATGACGCTTCTCAACCTCCAGAACATGCCGCTTGAGGGATGGATCATGCTGTCGCCAGCTTTGCTCCGCAGCGTCCTCATGCTGATTGTGGGTCTGGCGGGCATTGCGGGGGCAGTCATGGCGGGCCTGACCCGTTCGGACGCATTCCCGGCAGGCGACCGCATGCCGAAGGTCGCGTGGGTAGGCATCTTGCTGGTCAGCTCGCTTGCATGCTTGAGCGGTAGGGCATTCATCGGCCTGATTGGCTGCGTGTTCATCGGTTTGTACTTCTTCGATGTCCGTCCGCACCTGAAGAACATCATCGGCGGGAATTACAGCTGGTGACCGACGATCTCACCTGGCTCGCCCCGCGCGTCGGCCGCAACCGCGTTCTCAGCGGTAGGGTCAGCGATGAACAGTTCGCGTCGCTTATCGACGTCGCACGCGCCGGCCACATCGTCGAACCCACCGGCGTCACCGCCCAGGCTGCGGCACCGAACACGGGCACGGGCGACGGTATGGGCAGCGTCATCGCTCTCATCGGGTGGCCGACGGGCCGCCACCACAGCCTGATCAAAGCCGCCGAGGCGCGCCTTGCCGTAGATGAAGGAGCGACCGAGGTCTGGTTGGCCATCGACGACACATTGGTCGGCACCACGGATGGCTTGAACGCCGTGCTCGCAGACATCATTGCTGTGCGCCAAGTCGTGGATTCCCGCGCGCGGCTTGGGGTGACGTGCCCCGCCGCAGTGGGGGTGGATGCCATCACTCAGCTGGACGCTGTGGCCCAGCGTGGGGGAGTCGATCTCCTCGCGGTGGAGCTCAGGGAATCAAGCGAGCCGCCTGCGCTGAATGGGCTCGCGTGCGAAACAGCCTTTTACGGCACCATCCCCACGTTGGACGCTGCGCTGGACCTGCTGCTGGCAGGCGCCGCGCGCGTATACGTGTAGCTGCGGTGCGCGCAGGCTACACGGCTAGTTCGTTGAGGTGCACGTTGTGGCCGTAGACAACGATCTTGAACCCGTTGTCGATGACGGAGAACTCGCGGAATTCCAGCGGCCCGGCTACCTGGTCGTTGATGCCGCTTTCGAGTGCGGCACTGACTGCCTCGGAGAAGAAGTCCGGTAGGTTCCGGCCGAGAATCTGGGTGGACACGGCCGTGAAGGAGAGTTGGTTATCGACGATCTCCGGGCGGAGCTCGACCCCGAACGCGCCGTTGGAGAACGTGATGTTGAAGGTTCCGTCGGCGGGGTTGGTGTCCACGTCGGAGACGGTGAGGATCTCGTTGTACTCGGCGAACCGGCCTTCGTTGGATTCCTCCAGCGCATTACCCAGCTCTTTTTGCAGCATGTCGCGGACGAGGGCTTTGGGTACTTCGGTGGACAGGGTGAGTTCGTCCGCACTCGGATCCTCGGAGTCGAGGACGAAGCCGGTGGCGTTGATGGTCGCCGGCGGGTTGCCCACAATGGCGTTGCTATCCGGTGTGAGCGTGGACGGCACATCGATATTGATCTGGTGGAGTTTGCCCTGCACCAGCCCGAAGACAACGGGCATGGCGCCGAAGTGGACCTCGGCGTCCTGTTGGGCGGCGACGCTTTCGGGCGCACTTTCCCGCAGACTGGTCTTGATCTGATCGGTGATGAACCAGCGCAGCGCTAGCTCAGCGATGAAGAACAGCACCAAGATGACGGCAATGATGCCGAAGGCGATTTTCCAGCCTTTCCCGGTGGAGCCTCTGGAGCCAGCCGGGCCCGCAGGGTAATTGCGTGTCATGGAAAGCCATTCTGGTTGAGTTCTATGCCGTTTGCCAACATGCCACCGGAGGAATCCGCTGTGAAGTGGCTGTACACCCCAAGATTACTGGTTACTTGGCGCGACGATGTCCCACCCCACCGTGAGAGTGTTGTCGCGGATGCGGCGGCGGATGGGGTCGAGGGGCCAGCCGTCGGCAAGCAAAAGCGCGCGTGCCTCCCGCCAGCGGACGCGCGGGCCGTGCGGCGCCCACCCGGAGGAGCGCTCCCAGGCAGCGTCTGCGGCCGAGAGCAGCGCATGAATGGGTTCACCGGGGACATTGCGGTGGATGAGCACCTTCGGCAGGCGCTCGGCGACGTCGCTCGGCTTATCGACGTCCTCCGGGTCCCACGCCAACGTCAACGACTCCGGTCCAGTCGCGCTGAGCAGCACCCACGCCGCGCGACGGCCCAACTCGTCGCACGTGCCCTCGATGAACAGCCCACCCGGGGCAAGCCGCCCGCAGACGGATGCCCAGGCCGCCTCCACATCCGCGACATCGTACTGGCGCAGCACGTTGAACGCCCGGACTAAGTGGGGTTGGTAACCGGCCAGTTCAAACCCGCCGAGTTCGAAGGTCACGCCGTCGCGGGGCGGAAGCACCCGATCCGGGTCGATCTCGAGCCCGATCACGCGGGCGGCAGGATTGATCTGGCGCATCCAGCGGGCCCATTCGACGGTGGTGGTGTGGGAGGCGCCGTAGCCGACGTCGATAAGCATAGGCGCAGGCTCCGCACGCAACAGTGACTGGACCTGCGGGTGGTAGCGCGTCCACCTGTCGGAGCGGCGCAGGCGGTTATATCCGGTCGTGCCGCGGGTGATCACGCCAAAAGGCCGACCATGCCCAGTCTGCGCGCGCAGATTATGGGCGTGGTCGGCCATTTTCTAGGGGTGTCTCGTTCGCGAGCGTGCGAAACTACAGGTTCTCAGAAATCCACTTGTCGGTGAGCTCGCCTTCCTGGCTGAACAGGTCGCCGAGCGCCTCGCCGACCTTCGGCTCAATAGCCGGGCCCATGAAAGGGATGTTCACGGAGACTTCGTTGTCGTAGCTCAGGGTGGTGGTGTCACCAGAGCCGGCAAGCTTAATGGAGCCGCCGAAGTCAACCGGTGTGCCCTTCACGTCCGCGGTGTAGGAGACATCTGCGTTCTCACCCTCAAGCGCGCCGATGTTGACCACACGCTTGACCTTCAGGGCCTGAGAAACCATGGACTGCACGGCCTCCGGCAGGACGGTGGTGGGCAGAACCTCGTACAGGGTGACCGAGTTGTCAGTGAACTCGGCGACCTCGCCCGGCTCAGGGGAAAGGTGCTGCGCAATGTAATCCCAGTACTCGCGCGTTGACAGTGCCTTGTGCACCTTCTCAGCCGGCTGGTTAATGGTCACAGTGTTTTCGCTATGAGTTGCCATGCGATACAGACTACCGTTGTTCACGTGTCTGAATCATTAGCGCCCCTGAGCTTCAAGGATCTCACCACGCTGCGCGTCGGCGGCGTGCCACGTGCGGTGCACCGCGCGGAAACAGCAGATGAGCTCGCACGCACCGTCTCGCTTCTCGACGCTTCCACCACCCCCCTCATCATCGTCGGCGGTGGCTCGAACCTCGTCGTCGCCGAGGGCGATCTGAACCTTGACGTAGTGCTCGTGGCGAACGACGACGTGACTGTCAATGCAGACGGTGTGCCGGGCCTGGTCCGCGCCGGGGCCGGGGCAGTGTGGGACGACGTGGTCGCGCAAACTGTCGCGGCCGGGCTGTCCGGCATCGAGACGTTGTCGGGAATCCCCGGGTCCGCCGGTGCGACCCCAGTGCAGAATGTCGGCGCGTACGGTGCCGAGGTCTCCGACGTGCTCACCCGTGTGCGCCTGTACAACCGCGAAACCGGTGAAGACGAGTGGGTCCCCGCCAGCTCGCTCGACCTGGCGTACCGCTACTCCAACCTGAAATTCACAGGCCGTGCCGTTGTCCTGGAGATCGAGATGCAGCTCGAGCCGTCCGAACTCGCCATCCCGCTGCGCCACCTGGGTGGTGAGCGCCTCCCGCTTGCCGACGCCCGCGCAGAGATCCTCCGCGTCCGCGCCTCCAAAGGCATGGTCCTCGACCCCGCAGACCACGACACCTGGTCCGCCGGGTCCTTCTTCACCAACCCGATTGTGACCCCGGCTGTTGCGGACCGGGTTGCCGCGCTGGTCAATGACGTCGCGCCGGGTGAAGGCGACACCATGCCCCGCTACCCGGTGCCCGCGTCTGGAGAACACCCTGATGGGGCCGTGAAGCTCTCCGCCGCCTGGATTATCGAGCGCGCCGGCTTCCCCCGTGGCTTCCCCGGCGACGCCGATCCCAACGCTCCCGCCCGGCTGTCCACCAAGCACACTCTCGCGCTGACCAACCGCGGCACCGCTACCGCCGACGACATTGTCGCCCTGGCCCGCACCATCCGCGCGGGTGTCCAGGACAAGTTCGGCGTGACACTCGAGCCGGAGCCGGTCTGGATCGGCGTGTCCATCGATTAGCGCGCTAGCTCGCTCGTGATCCGAGCTGCGCAAAAGTTGACATTTCGATTGTATTGGTAGAGCGATAGAAAACCCCTACCAGGCGCTTTGAAACCATAAGCTAAAGCGCATGTAAAGTTTTGCGCAACCGCGCGGATGCTCGCGCCAATACCCGTGCGGCCCCACGTGCGCATGCGAAAACCCGGTCACGTGCGGAACCTGAATGGTTCGACCTGGCCGGGTTTCTGTGAGCGATTAGTTCTCGGGCTCGTTGAGGCGGTGACGTCCGGCGTTGTCGTCGGCGTCGCCCTGGTCGGACTGATCAGTCTGCTCAGCCTGGCCAGCCTGAACCTCGTTGCCTTCGGGGGCCTGCTCGACAGACCAGTTGTTTTCCTTCTCGCCCTTCTGGATCTCTTCCTCGGTGGGCTGCTCTGGCTTGCCGTCGGAGTTCTCGCCGTCGGCGGCGGTGCCGGCGTTGAGGCGGTCGAGTAGTGACTGCTGGACCTCGCGGCGGCGGATCTTGCCGGTCATATCGCGGTTGAGTTCCTCGAAGTGGTAGAAGGTGCGCGGCACCTTGTACGGGGTGAGGCGCTCACGGGCGTAGTCCTGCAGGCCCTGCGGGTCGAGAGCGGCACCCTCGGCAAGGGTGACACAGGCGACGACGTCCTCGGAGCCGTCCTCGCGCGGGCGACCGACGACGGCGATGTCCTCGATGTCGCGGTGTTCACGCATGACGTTTTCGACCTCGTCCGGGTAGACGTTGAAACCACCGGTGATGATCATCTCCTTGATACGGGAGACCAGGCGGATCCAGCCGTCTTCCTCCATGACACCCATGTCGCCGGTGCGGAAGTAACCGTCGGCGAAGGCCTTCTCGGTGGCTTCGGGCTTGTTCAGGTAGCCCTTCATGACCTGCGGGCCCTTGACCACGAGCTCGCCCGCTTCGCCGTCGGGCATGACCTCGGTCGGGTTGTCCGGGTTGACAATGCGCACGATGGTGTTCGGGAACGGCACGCCGACGTAGCCTGGGCGGCGCGAGCCGTCCATCGGGTTGGCAGTGACAATCGGAGAGGTCTCGGTCAGGCCGTAACCTTCAACCAGGTTGCCGCCGGTGACCTTCTCCCACGTCTCCACGGTGGTGACCGGCAGGGTGGAAGCCCCGGAGAAGGAGTTGCGGATCGAGGTCAGCTTCTTGCCGCCCTCCAGTGCAGACTGGCCGATGCGCTGGTACAGGGTGGGAACGCCCGGCATCCAAGTCGGAGGGTTCTTCTTCAGCGCGTCCTGGATCAGGTCCGGCTCCGGAGCGGGCAGCAGGATGATTTCACCGCCGACCATGATGCCCAGGCCGAGGTTGAGGGCGAGACCGTAGACGTGGAAGAGCGGCAGGACAGCCAGGATCTTCTCGTCTTCCTTGCCCAGGTCCCGCACCCAGGCCTTGCCGGCCTTCATCTGGTGGTTGAAGTTGCCGTGGGTGATCTGCGCACCCTTGGGTTCGCCGGTGGTGCCGGAGGTGTAGAGGATGACCGCGGTGGTGTCCTGGTCGATGTCCGGGTTTTGCAGGTCGTGGCCTTCGCCGCCGATCGCGGACGACAGCAGGGTTTCGAACGGAATAGTGTCGGGGGCCGGGCCGGAGAGCTTCTTACGGGACTCGCGCAGCTTCTTCAGCGGCACGTATTTCAGGGCCAGCTCCATGTACTTCGGCATGGACTTGGTCATGTCGACGGAGACGATGGTCTCCAGTGGAGTGTCCTTGCGCAGGCCGCCCAGGTTGCCGGCAGCCTTGTCCCACATGATGGCCACGCGTGCGCCGTGGTCGTTGAACTGGACGCGCAGTTCGTGCTCGGTGTAGAGCGGGTTGTGGGCGACCACGGATGCGCCGAGCTTCAAAACAGCGATGAAGGAGATGACGAACTCGGGGCAGTTGGGCATGACCAAAGCAACGCGGTCGCCCGGACGGACACCGAAGGCCTTCAGGCCGGCGGCCGCGCTGCGGACCTGCTTGTCCAGCTCTGCGTAAGTCGTGGTCTTGCCGAAGAACCACAGTGCGTTCTTGTAGGACTTCTTTGCCAGCGTGGCATCGTAGATGTCCAGAATGGTGTCGTCGCCCAGCTCCACCTCGTGCGGGGTCCACTCCGCGTAGCTGGATAACCAGGCTTTTTCTTCGTATGCCGACATGGCTGTCTGCCCTCCAAACGTGATCAGCGATTGATTTACTTTGCCTAAGTGTAGTTGTGATTCGACAGTTTCGACGGAATATTTATGATCTTTGTCACCTTGCTGCCAGTTGTCTGAATGTCGCTGCCCGCCAGGTGCAGTCTTGCCGGCGGCAGGGTAACCGGGCGAAACATGCCCGTCGGCGGTACACTCGCGATGAATGGGGAAAGCTTTCGGGCGTTTCCGCACTTTCAGGGGATCATCGGGGGGAATTGAGATGACCGATCTGTACCAGAAGTACGCCAACACCGGGCTGGGGGAGTGGGTGCCGGATGGGCCCGTCCCGCAGCCGGAGGTGCGAGCTGAGGCGGGGCAGGGGTCCGTCGATAAGCATGCTGAAAGCCACAAGCGAGCGCCGCAGAGCCTCGACCAGGCAAACGTCGTGCGCGGCGTCAAAGCACCCCCGGCGAAAGGGTGGCGCAAGCTCGTCCATGGTGCCTCGGGTGGACGGATCAATCCCGGTGCCTCTCGCAAAGAATTGGCTGCCGCGACGTTAGAGGAAGCCATGCGCACGCCTTTACGCGGTGATTATCGGATCGCGGTGATGTCGCTCAAGGGCGGGGTGGGCAAGACGACAACGACGGTCGCGTTGGGGTCGGTATTGGCGGAATCGCGCGGTGACAGGGTGATCGCCATTGACGCGAACCCGGACTTCGGCACCTTGGCCCAACGTGTCGCCGCGCCGGGCCCAGCGACGATCCGCGATCTACTCGCGGCCTCAGACACGTCGCGGTACGCGCACGTCCGCGGGTTTACCACCCAAGGGGCTTCCCGCCTCGAAGTCATTGGCTCCGAACGCGACCCGGCCGTGTCGGAGGCGTTCAGCGAGTACGACTACCGCCGTGCCGTCGACATCCTGCAGCACCACTACAACCTCATCCTCACTGACTGCGGGACAGGGCTGATGCACTCTGCCATGGCGGGCGTGTTGGATTTGGCCAACACGTTGATCCTGGTCAGCTCCCCGGCTCTCGACGGCGCACAGTCCGCCTCGGCGACTTTGGACTGGCTCAACCTGCACGGTTATGACAGGCTCGCGGCCAACGCGGTCGTTGTGGTGTCGTCGGCCACGCCGAAGTCGCCGGTGAACATGGACAGTGTGGTCGCGCATTTCGGCGCGCGGACCCGAGCCGTGCACGTGATTCCTTATGACCCGCACCTTGCTGAAGGTGCCGTGGTCGACATTGCGCGCCTGCACCCGCGGACAATGCAGGCATACCGCGAGCTCGCAGCGACAGTTGCCAGCGACTTCGGGCAGTGGCATAAGCACGCGCGATAGACTGCGGGTCATGCGCGTGGCCATGATCTCTATGCACACCTCCCCGCTGGAGCAGCCGGGGTCCGGCGATGCTGGCGGGATGAACGTTTACATTCTCAACATCGCCCGCGAGCTCGCAGCAAGCGGCACCGAGGTGGACGTGTTCACCCGTGCGACGAGGCCCAGCCAGGGCGAGGTGGTGCGCGTCAGCGAGAATTTGCGGGTGGTCAATGTCGTCGCCGGCCCTTACGAGGGTCTGGCCAAAGAAGAGCTGCCCACCCAGCTCGCCGCCTTCGCCGGTGGCGTGATGCAGTTTGTCCGGCAGGAAGGCCGTCCCTACGACCTGATCCATTCCCACTATTGGCTCTCCGGCCAGGTGGGGTGGCTGTTGCGTGACCTTGCCGGGGTGCCGCTGATCCACACTGGTCACACGTGGGCGGCGGTGAAGAACGCGGCGCGCGAAGCTGCGGCGGACTCGGATTCCCCAGAGACGGAGGCCCGCCGCATTTGCGAGCAGCAGCTCGTGGACAACGCCGATTGCATCGTGGTCAACACTGCCGACGAGACCCAACAGCTAGTCCGCTATTACGATGCCGAGCCTGAGCGGATCAGCGTGGTCACCCCCGGCGCTGACACGCGCCTGTTCACGCCGGGCACGAACCGCAACACGGAGCTTGCCCGCCGCCACCTGGGCATCCCGTTGGACAGCAAAGTGATCGCGTTCGTGGGCCGCATGCAGGAGTTCAAGGGGCCGCAGGTGCTTATCCGGGCGGCTGCGGAATTGTTCGACCGCGACCCGGACCGCAACTTGCGCATCATCATGTGCGGTGGCGCGTCGGGTGCGGATTCATCGGTCGACTTCTACCGTGCGATGGCCCATAAGCTGGGCATTGGCCGCAAGGTTCGCTTCTTGGGGCCGCGCCCGCCAGAAGAGCTCGTCCAGATCTACCAGGCCGCAGATATTGTCGCGGTGCCCAGCTACAACGAGTCATTCGGTCTTGTCGCCATCGAGGCGCAGGCCGCGGGCACGCCAGTCGTCGCGGCGCGGGTGGGCGGTCTGCCTCTGGCCGTCGCAGACGGGGAAACGGGAGTGCTTGTCGACGGTCACGCTCCCGACGCGTGGGCGGATGCGCTCGAGCAGTTGCTTATCGACGACTCCACCCGCCTCACCATGGCCACCGCCGCCGTGAAACGCGCTGCCACGTTCAGTTGGGCGGCGTCAGCCGAAGCACTCTCGCAGGTGTACGACGAGGTGCTAGAGGGGTTCACCCCCATGGATCACAGGGACGCCACGGGGGAGTAGCCCTTTTACTCGTAACCGAGTTCCTCCAGTGCCCACTGGAAGCCGACATTGGACAGGGCATTGCCGTAGGCCGTGGCGGCCGTTCCCACCTCGGTGGCGAACTCATTGGCGGCGGAGGCAACCTCCGGAACCGTTGCCTGTCCAGTGGCGACAGCCACGGCCGAGCCAGCGGCGAGCGTCTGCGCCTCTGCGCCGATGACAGCGGCATCCTGCTGAGCGGACTCAACCACCATGCCGAAGACCTCTTGGTTGGTGGGCGGAACCAGATCCTCCGGGGCCACATCCGGGTTGTTCTCCAGGATGTAGGAGTCGACAGCGTTGTCTTCTTCGTCCATGGAGACGAACTCTGCACGCGGCTGGTTCGGGGCGGCGGGGGTGAAGTAGTCGTTCACTTGACCGTCGGGAACGTCGTAGGCGAGCTCGATTGCGCGGTCGGCGCGCTGTGCGGTGCCCAGCGGACCCACGCCGAGGGAGGACACGCCAATGATCTGACCGGTGGAGGGGTCAAAGTTCACCCCGCCCGAGTCGCCGTGCTTGTAATCCAGCGAGACGTGCCAGACGTTGTCCGCCGTGTAGAGCAGCTGGTAACCGCACTTGCGGGCGCCGATCATTCCGTCCTTACAGATCGGCTGGCCGAAGTTGTCGAAGGAAACCTCGCCCGGGCGCAGCGTGCGGTAGTCGCGCACACCGGTCAGCGTCACGGGGGTGGAGCCGTTGCGGTTCGCCTTGTCCTTGGAGGAGGCGGAACCGTCGACGGCAGTGTCGTCGTCAAGCACCACGATGCCCCAGTCAACCGTGGTCATCGCCGTTTCCGGGATCGCGAGGGGATTCACCGGCGCCCCGCCTTGGAAATGCACCATGCCGGTTGCGCCGATGCGTTCGTAGCCGTCGCGCGTGGGTGCGTAGACATCGCTGCCCAGCAGCAGGCCGGTCTCGGTGTCGCCGACGACGCAGTGGCCAGCGGTCACCATGATGCGCTGGGTCGTGCCATCAGGCAGAAGCACATCGCCAATGGGGCCTTGGCTGCAGGCGAGAGTGAATGCCTCCGGCGGCATATCCATGCCCGTGGCTTCTTCGACGCTGACATCGGGGCCAAACGGGAATTCGGGGTCATACGGCAGCACGCGCATGGGCGCGCCGGGAGCAGCTGCAGCGCCCGTGTCAGCATGGGCCTGCGGTGCTGCCTCAGTGGCGGTGGCGAGGGTGAGAGTGCTGAACGCGAAAGCCAGCACGACGGCGGGAGAGAAAATACGACGAGTAATCACATGAAGAACATAAGCCACATCTTTCTAAAATTCTACTTAACTTCCTGTGAGAAAAATGACCAGCGAAAATAGCCAGAAAATGGCATGCTGGGGGCTATGAGCAACGGAAAGCTAATCCTTGTACGCCACGGACAGAGCACCTGGAACGAGTCCAACCAATTCACGGGCTGGGTCGATGTTGACCTGACCGAAAAGGGCGAGGCTGAAGCAGTCAACGCCGGCACGCTGATGAAAGAAAAGGGCATTCTGCCGGACATCGTGTTCACCTCCCTGCTGCGTCGCGCGATTCGCACCGCGAACATTTCCCTGAACGCGGCTGACCGTCACTGGATCCCGGTGACCCGCAACTGGCGCCTCAACGAGCGCCACTACGGCAAGCTCCAGGGCCTGAACAAGGCAGAGATCCGTGAGGAGTTCGGCGAGGAGCAGTTCATGGAGTGGCGCCGCTCTTACGACACTCCGCCTCCGGAGATCGACACGGACAACGAGTACGCGCAGACCGACGACCCGCGCTACGCGTTCCTGCCGGAGGTTCCCCGCACCGAGTGCCTCAAGGACGTCGTCGAGCGCTTCCTGCCGTACTACATCGACTCCATCCTGCCGCAGGTCCTGGACGGTAAGAACGTCATGGTCGCAGCGCACGGTAACTCCCTGCGTGCGCTGGTGAAGTACCTGGACAACATTTCCGACGAGGACATTGCCGGACTGAACATTCCCACCGGTATGCCGCTGGTGTACGAGTTCGATGACAACGGCCAAGTAACCAACCCGGGCGGTACCTACCTGGACCCGGAGGCCGCTGAGGCTGGCGCGGCCGCCGTGGCCAACCAAGGCAACAAGTAGCCTGCATGACGCAGTAGGCGATAATTAACACGTGAATTACGTTCTCGCCTTCCTTGCGGGAGGCATTGTCGTCGCCCTCGCGATCGGCGGAACCACGTGGCTCCGCCGCTGGCGGGGGCGTACCCGTACCAGCGACAACCCCGCAGACAACCAAGTCCGCACAGTCAGCCAGATCCTGCACTTGGTCATCCAGGGGTCGCCGACCGGTGTCACTGTCGTGGGCAGAAAAGGCGACGTCATCCTGTCCAACGGCCGCGCCCACGAGATGTCGATTGTGCATGACAGGACGCTGAACCCGGAGGTGTGGGGCGTCGGCAAGCAAGTGTTTGAGGACGCAGAGACCCGCGTCTTGGAATTGAACCTCAAGCACCGCTCGACCGGCTCCCGCGTGAACAACGTGCGCGCGGTGGTGCAGCCGCTGACTTTGTCGGAGAACAGCTACATCATCGTGTACTCGGTGGACGAGTCTGAAAATGTGCGCATGGAATCCGCCCGCCGCGACTTCGTGGCGAACGTCTCGCATGAGCTGAAAACCCCCGTCGGCGGCATGTCGTTGCTGGCCGAGGCTCTGCTGGAGGACCCGAACGACCCGGAGATGGTCACCTACTTCGGTGAGAAACTGGTCGGGGAAGCTCAACGCATGGGCGCAATGATCACCGACTTGATCAATCTGTCCAAGCTGCAGGGTGCTGAAGCGCTCCCGGAAATGGCCGCCGTGACCGTCGACGAGATCATCGACGAAGCGATGGAACGCAACCTTCTCACTGCCGAAAACCAAGAGATCGAGCTCAACCGCGGCGAACGCACCGACACAATGATCATGGCAGACAAGTCTCTGTTGGTCACGGCTCTGTCGAACCTGATCACAAACGCGATCAATTACTCGCCGAAAGGTCAGCCAGTCAGCGTTAGCCAAAAAGTCGTCCGCGATTCGGTGGTGCTCATCCGCGTCACCGACCGCGGCATTGGTATCGCGCCGGAAGACCAGAAGCGTGTGTTCGAGCGTTTCTTCCGCGTGGACAAGGCGCGGTCGAGACAGACGGGCGGGACGGGGCTCGGTTTGGCCATCGTCAAGCACGTCGTGGCAAACCATGGCGGTAATATCAAGCTGTGGTCGCGTTTGGGAACGGGATCAACGTTCACGATCGAGTTGCCGGTGCACAAACCGGACCCGTCGAGTGCAACGGTCGTTCCCACAGAGATCGCCGAGTTGGACAATAAGGAGCAGCAATGACACCGACCATCCTGATCGTCGAGGATGAGGAATCGCTGGCAGACCCGCTTGCCTACCTTCTGCGCAAGGAAGGCTTTGAGGCGGTTGTCGCGCCGGACGGCCAGGCCGCGCTGACGCAGTTCGAGGCCAATAATGTCGACTTGGTTCTGCTCGACCTGATGCTGCCGGGCATGTCGGGGACCGACGTGTGCAAGAAGCTGCGTGCCACCTCCGATGTGCCGATCATCATGGTCACCGCGCGCGATACGGAAATCGACAAAGTCGTCGGCCTCGAGCTCGGTGCGGATGACTATGTGACCAAGCCGTACTCCACCCGCGAACTGATCGCCCGCATCCGGGCCGTGCTGCGACGCCGTTCCGATGTTGCGGACCCGCCGGGGGAGGAAGAGTCCAGCGAGAACATCCTCGAGGGCGGCCGCGTGCGTCTCGACGTCGAGCGTCACACCGTCTACGTCGACGACCAGCCTGTTCCGATGCCATTGAAGGAATTCGACCTGCTCGAGTACCTTATGCGCAACGCTGGCCGTGTGCTCACCCGCGGTCAGCTCATCGACCGCATCTGGGGTTCGGACTACGTCGGCGACACCAAGACCCTCGACGTGCACGTCAAGCGCCTGCGCACGAAGATCGAACAAGAGCCCTCCCGTCCGGAGCAGCTCATCACTGTCCGCGGGTTGGGCTACAAGTTCGAAGCGTGATGTCGCCGGCGTCGCGGCGTCACGATTGTGCGGCGCGGGTCGCCGGGTGCACGGCCTTCGATTCTGCGGGTAGTGCGGCGCGGGCTTCGCAATGCTTCGCGACGATCCCGTATGCCTCCGCACCGATCAACTGCGTCAACTCGTCTTTCATCGACTTCCACACAGGAACCGCAGTGCTCGAGCCAGAGTGGCAGGCAGGGTCGTTGGTGCACCACCAGTCGAAGTCTTCGCCCCCGTCGCCCCACTGACGGCGGTCGTACTCGCCGATGGTGGTGCGCAGGATTTCTTGGCCGTCGCCGCGCTCCTCCCACGAGTCCTCGCGGGAAAATGGCACCTGCCAGCACACTTCCGGTTTTGAACCGATGATGTTGCGGCCTTCATCCATTGCCCACTGGTGCAGTGCGCACCCGGGGCCGGTGGGGTGGCCGTGGCGGTTGGCGAAGATGCACGCTCCGTCGACAAGCTTTGTTTTGATGGAGGGTTCCTCATCGTCCTCGTCCCACTCGAGCCACGGCTCCAACTCGGTCGGGTCGGCTGCCTCTATATAGCTGTCGACATCGTCGGGGCGCAGCTGCCAGAACCGTGCGGGCATGTCGGCGACAGCGTTGTAAAGGTCGTCGCGGTCGTGCTCGTCCGACAGGTAGGCACCGTGGATGCAGCACCCAACGACTGGGAGTTCTTGTGAAATACCGCGGCACTGCGGTGTGCCGAAGCGGCACGACCATGTCGATTCCAGCCACGTGAGGTCGAGGGAGAAGTAGTGCAATGGATCGTCGGGGTGGACGAATTCGAACCATTCGTGCGGGAAATCAGGTGGCAATTCATGGCCTGCACGGATTGATTTTCCAGCGGGGGAGTCAGATGGAAAGCCCAAAAACACAGGTTGGTTCACAGTGAATCACGGTAGACGGTCTAGTGTTGAGCCTGTGCGACTAGGTGTATTGGACGTGGGCAGTAACACTGTCCACCTCGTGGCAGTAGATGCAAAAAGCGGCGGCCGCCCGACGCCAATGAGCGACTGGAAGCAGTCGCTGCGGCTCGTGGAAATGCTCGATTCTGAGGGCAACATCGACGACAAGGGCGTGAAAAAGCTCACCGAAGCGGTGCAAGAAGCCGCTGATCTGGCGGATAACCTCAAGTGCGAAGAATTCCTCGCCTTCGCCACCTCTGCGGTGCGGTCTGCCACCAACTCCCAAGAAGTGCTGGCTCACCTGGAAAAGAAGACCGGCGTGAAGCTCAAGGTGCTTTCCGGTCAGGACGAAGCACGGCTGACATTTCTGGCAGTGCGCCGCTGGTACGGTTGGTCCGCTGGGCGCATTACCAACTTGGACATCGGCGGCGGCTCGCTGGAGATGAGCACGGGTAATGACGAGGTCCCGGATATCGACGTTTCCCTCGACTTGGGTGCTGGCCGCTTGACCCATGAATGGTTTGACTCTGACCCGCCGGAAAAGAAGACGGTGAACGCTCTTCGTGATTTCATTGACGCGGAACTGTCTTCCGCCGCTGAAGAGTTCCTCGTCCGCGGTGAAGCAGGTCTGGCCGTAGGTACCTCGAAGACGTTCCGGACCTTGGCGCGTCTGACAGGTTCCGCTCCGTCGTCCGCTGGCCCCTACGTCCAGCGCACGCTGACGGCTCCGGGTTTGCGCCAGCTCATCGCCTTCATTACCCGCATGACGGCGTCCGATCGGGCGGAGCTTGAAGGCGTGTCCTCCGACCGCTCCCACCAAATTGTGGCCGGCGCGCTGGTGGCGGAAGCAGCCATGAGGGCACTGAAACTTGATAAGTTAGATATCTGCCCGTGGGCATTGCGCGAAGGCGTGATCCTGCGTCAGATAGACATGGGACAGTCTGAAGGAGACGAGTAGATGGCCGAAAAGCAACTCACTGTTGCCGAGCTGATGGCCCGGGCGCAGCAGGAGAATCCCGAAACCGACGCTGAGGGCCAGCCCCGCCGCCGTCGTCGCCGCAGCATTGAAGAAGGCGGTGTGACCGTCGCCGAACTGACTGGCTCCTTCAAGAAGGTCAACGCCCGCCCGGCCCAGGTCAAGCACTCTTCTGTGCCGCTTGACGACGATGCTGCCGAAAGCTCCGAGTCAGCCGAAGCGGTCAAGCCCGACGAGGCAGTTAAGTCTGACGCGGGTGTGAAGTCCGCCGAGTCGGAGGCGCCTGCGGACGAGCAGAAGGTCGAGCAGAAGTCCGAGGAAAAGACTGCGCAGAAGTCCGCGTCCAAGGATGCGGCCGAGGTGTCTGCCACCGAGGGGCGTTCTGACGAGTCCCCGGTCGCACTGACCAAGTTCCGTCCTGTTCAGTCCACGCCGTCCCAAGCTGAGTCGTCCCAGTCTGAGGCGGATCAGACAGCTCAGCCAGCACAGGCAGCGCAGCCAGCCAAGCCCGAGCCGACGCAGCTCACGTCGGAGCAGCCTGACAACGCAGATGGCGTGACCCTGCGCAAGGTTTCCCGCGCGGATGCTGTCCAGGAGCGCGACACTGCTGAGGCCGCGGAGACGGAGCCGGCTACGCAGGTTCAGCCTGCCGTGCGTCCGGAACCTGCTGAGAAGCCCGCGCCGATGACATCTGTCCAGCACGAGACCCCGGTGAAGCGCGATTCGAGCGAAACCAACGTCATCCCTGTTGTCGAGGATGAGCAGAGCACCGAGCCGAAGACGGCTGCTTTTGCCGCTCCCGTTCGCGAAGAGGCCCGCGAGGACGTGCGGGACCGCAAGGTCGAGCCGCGTCAGGAGCGGGCAGAGGATCGCCTTAATGAAGCCCGCGCCGATGGCGCTGTGGAGCCGACCTACGAGGATGTGGCCAAGTACGACGCTGAGGTAGAGGACACTAGTGTCAACCCGATCATGCTGGTGCTGCTCGTCTTCGCTGGCTTGATCCTGGGTGTGCTGGTCTTCCTTGGTTTCCAGTACCTTTGGGCCACCATGAATGCGATTGTGGTCGCAGTGTTGGCTGTGGCCGCAACGGGCCTCATTGTGCTGCTCGTTCGCGCGATGAAGACCGGCCGCGACGGCCTGACTCTCACGCTCGCCGGTGTTGCCGGCGCGGTGATGACGTTCGGCCCGGCGCTGATCTCAGCCGTCTAGTCTCAACACTGACCCCGCCCGCCCCGCACGCTCAGCGTGCGGGGTTTGCGCTTACAGGAGAAGAATCCCCGTGGTTGTTCTCGTTGAGAATTTCGGCGGGTGTGGCACGCTAGTGAGCCATGAGCAACATTGCAGTCATCGGCGCAGGCAATATCGGTGAGGCCCTGATCTCAGGGCTGGTCAACTCTGGCGTCGACCCGGAAACGATCACAGCGACAAACCGCACTCCGCAGCGCAGTGAGGAGCTGAACCGCCGGTACGGCGTGAACACGACAGACGACAACGAGGCGGCTACGACGAACGCTGACGTGTGCTTTTTGTGCGTGAAGCCGTACGCGGTCACGGATTTGATCGAGGAGCTGTCGGAGACGATCGCGAGCAACGAGACTGCCACTGTCGTCGTCTCCATGGCAGCCGGCGTCACGCTCGGTGCGATGACGGAGGCGGCGCAGAGCGCGGGCACACCCATCGTCCGCGTCATGCCGAACACCCCGATGCAGGTGGGCAAGGGCATCAGCGTTGTTGCGTTTGGCAAGTATGTCGATGAGGACCAGCAAGAGCTCGTCACGGAGCTGCTGGGTGCGTGCGGCAAGGTCGCCGTCGTGCCTGAGTCGCTTATCGACGCTGCCGCAGCCCTGTCCGGTTCCGGCCCCGCCTACTACTTCCTCCTCACGGAGGCGTTGGTGGATGCCGGTGTGCAGATGGGGTTGCCGCGTGAGACTGCCATGCTGCTGGCCACGGGTACGGCAGAAGGTGCCGGGGCCATGTTGGCGCGCTCGGGTAAGCCGCCCGCAGATCTACGTGCAGACGTGTGTTCTCCGGCAGGAACGACTGTCCAAGCCGTCCGGGAACTCGAGGAATCCGGGATGCGTGGGGCCTTCTATCGGGCCGTAGAGGCTGCCACCAATCGGGCGGCTGAGCTGGGAGAATAACCAGATTGACGATAGTGACCCCGGGGTCCGCTGTGAAAAAAGTGAAAGTTTTCTTGCTTTTGAGTCGCATGTGACACTGTTTTCACGCTAGGCTGGTCCCGGCACGTGCGTGTCCAACTGTGGGAGGGGAAGCCTACAGCGCGCACCGGCTCTCTAGTGCTGGAGGTTTAACTAGAACATGGCAACTGAAGATAAAGGCAAGTTCCTGACCGTCGCTGAGGTCGCTGAGATCATGCGCGTTTCCAAGATGACGGTCTACCGTCTGGTCCACTCCGGCGAGCTGCCGGCAGTGCGCGTGGGCCGTTCGTTCCGCGTGAACGAGAACGCCGTCAGCGAGTACCTGGATTCCTCGGTCTACGACGTCGACTCCGACGTGAGTTAGCTCCCCTCTTTTTGGATTCGCCCGGTCACGGCGCTAAACTTTGTACCCATTCATGTTGCGTGAGCGCCGCCTCGAGAGTGCACCTCGCGGCGTTGCCCCGGACCTGCCCTGGAACCGGAACGCGGCACGGAACTGTACGTACAAAGAGAAGCGAGGAAACCTATGGGTTCTGTGATCAAGAAGCGCCGTAAGCGCATGTCCAAGAAGAAGCACCGCAAGATGCTGCGCCGTACGCGCGTTCAGCGTCGCAAACTGGGCAAGTAAAACTGCCCCGCTTCACGCCCGCCCCTGCCGTTTGGCCGGAGCGGGCGTTTTTGGCTTTGGTTGACCCCGGCGAGCGTTCGGCCTAGCGCTTCCGGCGGCGGCGCCACGCCAGCCCGCCACCAATGCCGGCTACGGCGCCTAAGGGGACAAGCACGCTGAGGAACACCCGGCGCACCGGGCGGTAGTCCCGGATGAGCCACCCGTGTTTCGCGGCGTGCTTTCTCAATTGGCTGTCGGGGTTGATGGCCACGGGGGTGCCCACCATGGACAGCATGGGAATGTCATTGGCGGAGTCGGAGTAGGCGGTGCACTCCTCCAAGTTGAGCCCCTGTGCCTTTGCCAGAGCAGCCACGGCGTGCGCCTTACCCGGGCCGTGGAGGATATCGCCGACGAGACGGCCGGTGAACTGCCCGTCCTCTTCCTCTGCAACGGTGCCCAGGGCGCCGGTGAAACCGAGGCGCTCAGCCAGAATTTGCCCGACCTGCACGGGTGTTGCGGACACGAGCCACACTTGCTCACCGGCGTTGATGTGCATCGAGGCGAGTTCGCGGGTGCCGGTGTAGGTGCGGGCGATCAAGTGAGCGTCGACAAGCTCTGCGCACAGGTCGCGCAGTTCGCTCACGCTCCACCCCGTGATGAAGCTCAGCGCTTTCTCACGGCCCTGCGCGATCGCGTCTGGCAGCTCCGCGCCGAACAAACGGTACCGGCCTTGAGCCACGAGATACGGGAAGATCTCGCTCAGCGTCAAAAATCCGCGCTTGAACAGCTGGTAGCCCAGTGCGATGAGCGAATTTCCCTGGATCAGGGTGTTGTCCACGTCGAAGAATGCAGCGGCGGTCGTGTGCTGCGGGATGTCCGGGTCGGGCTCGGTGACGCGCTCAGCGCTCTGGCCTACGGTCGAGGATGCGGCGGAGGCGGCGGCTTCGCCTGCGGTGCGCTGGTGGGCGTCGTCGATAGGCGGAAGCGCAGTCTCCTCAAGGTAGCGCCGCAGATTGCCGCTCAAGCCTTCTCTCCCTTCGTGTGTAGTGTGATCCATCGTATGTTAGGAGGTTCCCAATGGGTGCAGTAGCTGAGGTTGAACTAATGGTCCGCTCCACATGCGGCTCGTGCGAGCGCGTGGCGGCGCAGATCGCGCCCGTGGTGGCGGAAGCGGGAGCGCGTCTTTCGCTTGTCGACGTCGACGCCCACCCCGGCCTAGCCATCGAATTCGGTGACCGAGTTCCCGTCGTGGTCATCGACGGTGAAGAGTTCGCCTGCTGGGAAGTCGATAACGCGGAACTGGCTGCGGAACTCGCCCGTGGCGGGCAGGTAGACTCGCGCTAGATTCGCACGCGACGATCAGGGGATTGTCTGGGAACTGGGCAGCGGGGGTATCCTTTGGGATGATCGCGAACTGGCTTGGAGGGAAAACGTGAGTGTTCTCGTGGTGGGCATGTCCCACCGCTCGGCGCCCGTCGCGCTGCTGGAGCGGCTCAGCATGGACAACGCCGTGCAGGAGCAGACTGCACGCGCTCTTCTTGAGCAACCCAGCATCAGCGAAGCCATGACCATCTCCACCTGCAACAGGATGGAGGTCTACGCCGTCACCAACGCGTTCCACACCGGTGTCAACGACGTGCTGGGTGTGCTCAGCGAATTCTCGGGCGTGGAGTTGGCACAGCTGCGGGGATACCTCTATGTCCGCTATGCCGACGCCGCGGCGAAGCACCTCATGCGCGTCGCCGCCGGTTTGGACTCCATGGTGGTGGGGGAGCAGCAGATCATCGGCCAGGTCCGCTCCGCCTACCAGGACGCCGCAGACCGTGGCACGATCGGCCCGGCGCTGCACGCGCTAGTCCAGTCTGCTTTGCACGCCGGTAAACGCGTCCACACCGAGACAGATATCGATGACGCTGGTTCCTCCATGGTCACCGCTGCCCTCGATGAAGCAATGCGGCTGAAGGGACTGGCTCCCGACGCGACTCTGGAAGGGCACTCGGCACTGGTTCTTGGAGCCGGCGCAATGAGCTCTTTGGCCGCCACGGACCTGGGTAAACGCGGGGTGAGCAAGCTGATCATTGCGAACCGCACCCGCTCGCGCGCCGAACGGCTTGCCGAGCACGCCCGCGCAGCCGGTGTGACCGCCGAGGTGGTGGATTTTTCTGCCCGCGCCGGAGCACTGTCACGGGTGGACATTGCGGTCTCCGCGACCGCGAGCGACGGCTTCACCATCACCCCGGAGGACATTCCCGGGCCCGCGCTGCTGGTCGATCTGTCCCTGCCGCGCGACATCGACGACGCGGTCGCCGAGCTGCCCGGTGTCAGCCTCATCAACATCGAGGCCTTGCACGAGGCTCTCAAGCACTCCGCCGATTCTCCGATGTGCCCGGAGCTCGATGCCCGTGGGCAGGCCGAGGACATCGTCGCCACGGAGCTGGCCGCCTATGCAACCGAGCAGCGTGTGCGCGATGTCGCCCCTATGGTCACCGAACTGCGCGTCACCGCCGCTGAGACCGCCCAGACGGAGCTGGACAAATTGCGCTCCCGCCTACCCGGATTGGATGACGGGGAGTTCGGGGAAGTGGAACGGGCGGTGCGCAGGATCGTCGATAAGCTCTTGCATAATCCGACCGTGAAGATCAAAGAGCTAGCGGGCACGCAGTCGAAGGTGAGTTACGAAATCGCCATCGAGGAGCTGTTCGGCCTCACCGGCGGCAAAGATACGCGCACCGGGCTCGCAGGCGACGACGGCGCTCATTATGAGAAGAGCTCGCTTGCCGGGTTTTGTGAAAGGGAAAGCCAGTGACAGAGACGTTGAGAGTAGCCACGCGCGGGTCCAAGCTCGCTACGACCCAGGCCGGACACATGCGCGACGCGTTGGTCGGCGCAGGACACAGCGCTGAGTTGACCATCGTCACCACCGCCGGCGACATGTCGCAAGCCCCTGTGGAGCGCATCGGGGTCGGCGTGTTCACCACCGCTATCCGCCAGGCGCTTTTCGACGGTGAAGCTGACGTCGCCGTCCACTCCTTCAAAGACCTTCCCACCGCCCACGAACCGCGCACGCACCTGATCATTCCTGTGCGGGAGGACCGCCGTGAAGCACTGATTGCCCGCGACGGCCTGAAACTGGCCGACTTGCCCCGCGGCGCCCGCGTGGGCACCTCCGCACCCCGGCGCATCGCTCAGTTGCGGGCGAAACGCCCTGATCTGGACATTCGCCCGTTGAGGGGGAACATCGAGTCGCGCATGGGGCGCGTGACCAGCGGTGAGCTCGACGCTGTGGTGCTCGCCTACGCAGGCATGTCCCGCGTCGGCCTCGGCGAGCGCGCCACCGAAGTCTTCGCACCGGAGGACTTCATGCCCGCACCTGCCCAAGGTGCGCTTGCCGTGGAGTGCCGGGCGGAGGATGCGGAGGCGGTCACAGCGATCGACACGCTTGTCGACGACTTTGCCACCCGCTGCGCCCTGACCGAACGCTTCGTTCTTGCGACCTTGGAAGCTGGCTGCACCGCGCCCGTCGCGGCGTCTGCGGTCCTCGACGGAGATGAGATCATGGTGCGCGGCGGCGTGTTCGCTCTCGACGGCTCCGCCCAACTCGTGCGCGAAGCTAGCGGCACAGATCCGCGCGAGGTGGGCCAAGCGTGCGCCCAGCAACTTTTCGACGCAGGAGCAGCCCAATTCCTCTAAGCACGGTTTTTCAAAACAGCCGTCTTACTTTAAGGTGTAACTACCATACGCCGTCTGCGCCGCTGTGCATCTGGTCCCCGTTAATGGGAGCTCCGGGCACGTCCCTTGGTGCGTAAGGCGGTTTTCTAGTGATTGACGCTTTCAAACGATCCGTTTAGAAGAGATTTCTTTGATGAATGCTGCCTCCTCCACAGCGCCCGAGAACGTTGGCAAGGTCATTTTCGTCGGCGCCGGGCCAGGCAACCCCGACCTGTTGACGATCCGCGCTCGCGAGGTGCTGGAGCGTAACTCGATCGCCGTTGTCGATCCGGACGTCTCTGGCGGTGTGCGCGGTGTCGTCGGATCCGCTCTCCCCGTGCCGGCTGACAAGCTGAAAGCGGCTGCGGAAGAGTACGAGGCCATGTGTGCCAAAGCCAAGGAGGCTGGAGCCCGCCGCAAGCCCGCGAAACCGGCAGACCCGACTGCGGCAGAGCTGAGCGAACAGGCACCCGCCGGAGATGAGATCGTCGAGCCGTTGCGTGAAGCCCTCGCCGAAGCGCAGGCGGCGATCGACCGCGGTGAAGCAGGCGATGGCGACGTCATCCGTCTGGTTGCGGGCAACCCGCTGACCCGCAACGCCATCATGGAGGAGATCTCCGCTGTCGCCGCCGCCGGCCTGGAGTTCCAGGTGGTGCCCGGCATGTCGTTGCCGTCGACGGTGCCCTCGTTCGCCGGCATCGCGCTCGGTTCCACCTACACCGAAGCTGACCTGGCCAACGAGCCGATCGACTGGGACGGCCTCGCCGCCGCCCCGCAGCCGCTCGTCCTCCAGGGCGAGGCCCGCCACTTGCCGGTCATTGCCACCGAGCTGCAGGCCCGCGGGTTCTCCGCGTCGACGCCGCTGACTGTGACCATCAACGGTACGACCCGTCTGCAGCGGACGTTTGATGCGACGCTGGGGACCGTCGGCAAGCTCGATGCGGACTTGGATGGCACGCTCGTGGTCACCATCGGCACTGCTGTCGACGACCGTTCGAAGTACTCCTGGTGGGAGAACCGTCCGCTCTACGGCTGGCGTGTACTCGTGCCGCGCGCGAAGGAGCAGGCCGGTGTGATGAACGCCCGGCTGAACTCCTATGGCGCAATTCCGCAGTCCGTGCCCACCATTTCCATGGAGGCGCCGCGCAACCCGGCGCAGATGGACCGCGCGATCAAAGGCATCGTTGAGGGACGCTACCAGTGGATCGTGTTCACCTCGGTCAACGGTGTTGACGCTGTGTGGGACAAGTTCGAGGAGCTCGGCCTGGATGCCCGCTCCTTTGCCGGGGTCCACCTGGCCGCAGTGGGGGAGAAGACCGCTGACGCGATTCGCTCCCGCGGCATGATCCCGGAGCTCATCCCGCACCGCACGAAGCAGAACGCGCACGGCCTCGTGGACATCTTCCCTGAGTATGTCGAGGAGATCGACCCGGTCGGCCGCGTGCTGCTGCCGCGCGCGGACATCGGCAGCGACGTGCTTGTTGACGGCCTTGTCGAGCGCGGCTGGGAAGTCGACGACGTCGTCGCCTACCGCACTGTCCGCGCCGCCCCGCCGGCACCGGAAGTGCGCGACATGATCAAGACCGGCGGGTTCGACGCTGTTTGCTTCACCTCCGCCTCGACTGTGAAGAACCTCGTCGGCATTGCCGGCAAGCCGCACCCGCGCACCATCATCGCGTGCATCGGTCCCATGGCGGCTGCGGAAGCGAAGGAGCAAGGCTTGCGGGTCGATGTCGTGCCCGAGGTCGCCGACGTACCGTCGCTTGTCGACGCATTGGCCGAGCATGTCGCCGGTCTCCGCGCTGCCGGCCAGCTGCCGCCGCCGCGGAAAAAGCGTCGCGCCCGACGCTCGTAGCTACGGCCGTGGACGCCATTCGTAGAATGGTCTGTGTGCCTACACCGTCGGAACCCACAGATTCGTTCAACCACTCGCCTGCACCGAGCCTGACTGGCCCGGTGCGGCGGCCGCGGAGGCTGCGCCAGAACGCTGCGATGCGCCGCATGACGGCGGAGGTCCGCCTGGACCCGGCGGACCTGATTTTGCCGCTGTTCGTTGCCGACGATCTCGGTGAATCGGGCAAACCCCGCATCATCGCCTCCATGCCGGGTGTGTACCAGCACAGCATGGACTCTCTCGTGGAGATCTGCCGGGAGGCTGTTTCTTTGGGGATTCCGTGCGTTGACTTGTTCGGTGTGCCCCGCAGCGAGGACAAGGATGCGTCCGGCTCCCAGGCCTGGGACCCGGACGGCGTGCTCAACCGTGCCATTGCGCGGCTGCGCGACGAGTTCGGCGACAAGCTGCTCATCATGACCGACACCTGCCTCGATGAGTTCACCGATCACGGCCACTGCGGCGTCTTGGTCACCGACCGGGAGGGCAATGTGGCGGTGGACAATGACGCCACCTTGGCGCTGTACGCGAAGATGGCGGTGTCGCAGGCTGAGGCCGGCGCGCATATTGTCAGCCCGTCCGGAATGATGGACGGCCAGGTGGAAGTGATCCGCCACGCGCTCGATCAAGCGGGCTACACGGATGTCGCGATCATGGCGTATTCGGCGAAGTATGCGTCTGCGTTCTTCGGCCCCTTCCGTGACGCTGTCGGTTCCTCCCTGTGGGGCGACCGCAAGACCTACCAGCAGGATCCGGCAAATATCCGCGAGTCCCTCATGGAGGTCGAACTCGACGTGGCTGAGGGCGCGGACATGGTCATGGTCAAGCCGGCCATGCCGTACCTCGACGTGCTGGCGAAGGTCGCTGAAGTCTCGCCCGTCCCCGTCGCCGCCTACCACGTCTCCGGCGAGTACGCGATGATCCAGGCCGCCGGCCGCAATGGCTGGATTGACCTAGACCGCACAATGATGGAAGCGTTGCTCTCCATCAAACGCGCCGGCGCCGACCAGATTCTCACGTACTTCGCGCTCGACGCAGCTCGCATGCTTATCGACGAAAGACCCCGCCCATGACCCACCCAACCCCGCCCGCACCGCAACAACCCGCCCAGCCCGCGCCGCCCGCGCAGGACGCTCGGCCTGACCAGCGGCCTGAAGCCGTGCGCTACCTGTTGGTCACGTGGGTGGTCATGATCGGTGCGGAGTTGTTGCACCAGCTTTTCTCCATTGCGATGCCGCTGTTGGATCCTTCCGCGCTGTTCGAGAGTGCGCGTGAGGCCAGCAAGGGCATGCCGCAAGAGGTGTCCGAGGGGCAGGTGAAGTTGGTGGCGTATACGTCGATAAGCATCATGGCGCTGCTGTCGCTGCTGATTGTCGCGCTGCTTGCGCTCGCACTGCGGGCCGTGGCGGCGCAGAAGAAGTGGGCGAACAGCGCGCGTACTTTGCTGATGGTGTTCTCTGTGTTCTTTGCGCTGCGCATGCTCACAGTGTTTCTGATCAACCCTGCCGGCATGGATGTGCCCACCGCGGTCATCGGTGCCGACGGCGTGCTGCAGATCGCTGCGGGAGTGGCGGCGATCTGTGCCCTCATCTTCGCTAACCAGGACGATGTGAAGAAGTGGACGGCCAAAGACGCCACAGACCATAATGACGTAAGCACTCACTAAAAACCCAGAACACAGAAACGCAGGTGCACGTCATGGCCGGGATGTTCCCCACGATCGTGAGCGACCCGAACGACCCGAACCGCCGCTACCGCGGTGCAGTTGGGGACACGTGGCCGCGCAATCTGCAGATCGCGTTCTACCTCATCTGCGGCGCTGCGGTGCTCATGCTGGTGACTGCGATGATGCTGCTATCCCAGGGCTTCCCGGGAGATCCGGCGAATGAGTCGCTGCGTGCTTCCTACATGACCAACTTGCGTGCGGTGTCCATCGGCAACATTGTGCTGGCGCTGCTGTTGGTCTCGGCGGCGAGCTACTTCCGCCACGGCAACCGCATCGCCCGCCGATGTGCGGCTGGGTTCGTGGCGCTGAGCTGCTTTCTCAACGTTGCGGCGTTCATGGTGCAGCTGACGTCGTGGGCGTCCATGGTCATTGTGATTCTGCTGGCGTTTTCCATGCTGTTCGCGTTCCGTCCGGACGCGAACGCGTTCGTGGACAAGATGAGCCCCCGCTTTTAGTGAGCACGTAGAGATGACCGCATACATCGAGGAAGAGACTCAAGACCGGCCGCATGTCTCCTATTCCTTCACTCTCGAGGGGCTGCCGGGTGCGCCCGATATCGATGAGGTCGAAGCCACCCTGGAGACGATCGAAGGTGTCGAGTGCAAGATCGTGCACCCGAGCAACTCCGCCTGGATCACGGCGACAGCTGCAACGGGGCCGGAGCAGATCATCGAGGTCTTCGCTGAACTGGGCATCACGGCGCGGCTGACCGACGCCTCGCAGCTGCGCCACGCAGCCCCCGCCGACATGACAACGGGCCGGCGCCGCTCCCAACGCCCCGTGCCCACGCGGATGCGCCGCCGGCGTCGGAGCGCGGACCGGTCGCTCGACCGCGCACGGCGCGCCGGGTACACCCCGCAGCGCAAAACGGAGCCCACGCAGGACGATGTCCTCTACACCGCCCGCGACTTGGTCACCCCCGCCCGCATGTGGGTGGCACTGGTGTTCACGCTGCCAGTCCTCGTGCTCGCCTACTTCCGCCCTACGCAGTTCGACGGTTGGCAATGGGTCGAACTCGCCTTGGCCACGCCGGTGGTCACGTGGTGCGCGTTACCGTTCCACCGCGCATTGCTCGGCGGAGTCCGGCGCGGCAGCACAGCACTTGACGGTGCGAGCGCCGTCGCCATCATCATCGCGTACCTGTGGTCCGCCGCCGTCATTTTTGCCGCGCCGACCGGCCACCGCGGCTGGCATTCGGGCTTCACGTGGTTCGCCACCACCCGCGGCACAGCGAACGGCCCAGAGCTATTTCTCGATGTCGCGTGCGGCATCACGCTGCTTCTGCTGATCGGGCGGCGGTATTCCATCCGTGCGCGCACATTGCTTCTCGACGAAATGACCGCCCGCACCCTCGACCCCGACACCGAATACATCCGCTTCTGCAAGAAACGCGGCCAGGCCGAGGCTGCCGAGGAACGCATTCCCGTCTCGGAGATCAACCGCGGCGACGACATTGTTGTGCACGTCGGTGAGATCGTTCCCGTCGACGGTGTGATCATGGGCGGCCGTGCTCGTCTGCGTCCCGGGCTGATCGACGCCCACGAACCCATTGACGTCAAAGTCGGTTCCATCATTTACGCTGGTTCCGTCATCGCCGAGGGCGAAGTCAAGGTGCGCGCGCAGCGCACCGGCCACGCGACGCGGTGGAGCGCCGTGGAGCACTGGTTGGCAGACGTCGAAGCGCGCCAGCGCTACGCCTCTGTGCAGCATGCGCAGGCAGCGGCGGCGTTGCTGCCGGTGGCGATGGCGGTGGCGCTGACAAGCTTTGTGCTGTGGGGGCTGATCACGGGCGACTATAACGCGGCGTTGCGCACCGCATTGGCCGTGCTCTCCGGCGTGGCCCCAGTCGCGTTGGCGCTCTCGCCGGCGCTGGCGATGCGCCTGGGCATTGAATCCGCCGCACGCAACGGTGTGCTTGTCCGCGACGGTGAAACCCTGCGGACCTTAGAGACCGTGGACACGATCGTGTTCAACCGCGTGGGCACGCTCGCGCAGGACGAGATGTTCGTCGAGTCCGTCACGGCCGCCGAGGGCGACAGCAAAGAAATGGTGATGCGCATTGCCGGCGCTCTGTCGATGAACTCCCAGTTCGCCGTTCCGCGTGCGCTCGTGGCAGGTGCCCGCGATGCCCGCGCCGGGGCCGACGATGACCGTGAGCTGCCTGCGCGCTACGAGCTGGTCAGCGTCGACTATGCGCGCACCGGCGATGTCACCGGCCGCCTGGCGCTGGTGTACGTCGACGAAGACGGCCACGAGAGCACGACGCACATCGACGCTATGCTGTGGCGCCCCTCCAACCTGTCCCATTTAAAGGGCAACCTGGCGGTGGCAGCGACCTCTGGCGGCACGCCCGTTGTGGTGCATTGGAAGGGCAAAGACCGCGGCGTGATCACATTGCATGACCCGTTCAAGGATGACGCCGACGACGCCATTGCGTTGCTGGAGGGTCAAGGCCTAGAAACGGTCATGTGTACCCGGGACACGTACGCCGTCGCCCGTCGCTTCGCCGATTACCTAGGCATCTCCACCGTGCTGGCAGGCATCACCGCCGACAAGAAGCCCGGCGCCATCCGCACCTTGCGTGCCAACGGTGCAGAGGTAGCCATGGTCGGCGACCGCACTGTGATTGATGCGCTGCGCGCCGCCGATGTGAGCATCATGTACGCCACCGCAGATGACATTGAAACGGGACGCAAGCGTAACCGCCGCGTGTCGGTGATGCTGCTGCGTCAGGATGTCACCGCCGTTCCCCAGCTCATCGCTCACGCCCGCAATGTCTGCGGCATCAAAGACCGCAATCTTTCCCTGGCGTGGATGTACAACATCGCCATGCTCTTCTTCGCCGCCATTGGTGTGATCCCGCCGATCATCGCCACGGTACTCATGCTCGGGTCGTCGCTGCTCATTGAGTCATTGTCGATGCGGGCGCGGCGTTTCCCGCGGAGCCTGTAACAATGGAGCCATGAGCAGACGCACGCTTGACCACGCCCCCTTGATCGCCGCCGCTACCGGCCGCACCCCGTCGCGCACCCCGGTGTGGTTCATGCGCCAAGCGGGCCGCTCCCTTCCCGAGTACCGCGCTGCACGGGAAGGTATCGCCATGCTGGACTCCTGCTTCATGCCGGAGCTGCTCGCGGAGATCACCATGCAGCCGGTGCGCCGCCACGACATGGACGCGGCGATCCTATTCTCCGACATCGTCGTGCCGCTCAAGGCAGCCGGCGTGGATGTAGAGATTGTGCCCGGGCGCGGACCCGTCATGGGGTCGCCGGTGCGTTCCCGCGCCGACGTCGACGCCCTGCCTGTCCTGGAAGGCGATGTCGCCGACGTCGCGGAAGGCATTTCGATCATCCTGTCCGAGCTCACCGACACCCAAGCCCTCATCGGCTTCGTCGGTGCCCCGTTCACCCTGGCCAGCTACCTCATCGAGGGTGGCCCGTCCAAGAACCACGAGAAAACCAAAGCCATGATGCACGGCGACCCGGACACCTGGCACGCCCTGATGGCCAAGCTCGTGCCCACCATCACCGCTTTCCTGCGCACCCAGGTCGAGGCCGGCATCGATGCGATGCAGTTGTTCGACTCCTGGGCCGGTTTCCTCACCGAGGCCGACTACCGCCGCTACGTCCTGCCGTACTCCACCGAGATCCTGGCCGCCGTCGCCGGGGAGATCCCGCGCATCCACTTCGGCCTGGCCACCGGTGAGTTGCTCGGGGCGATGTCGGAGGCGGGCTCGGAAGTGATGGGCGTCGATTGGCGCGTCCCGCTCGACCGTGCCGCGAAACGCTTCGCCGCCCCGAGGGTGCTGCAGGGAAATCTCGACCCGGCGCTGCTCTTCGCCGGCACCGACGTCGTGCGCGAGGAAGTCGCCCGCATCAAGGGCGAAGCCAGCAACGCTGTGCGTTCCGGCACCGCAACGGGCCACATTTTCAACCTCGGCCACGGGGTGCTCCCGGAGACCGACCCGGACGCCATCACCGAGACAGTCCGCATTATTCACGAGGAGGCGTAAATGAACATCGCCATCATCGGTGCCGGCCTGGCTGGCCTCACCGCCGCCTACGAGCTGCGCTCGAGCGGCCACACGGTCGACGTGTACGAGGCCACTGACCGCATCGGCGGCAAGCTCTACACAGTGGCCTTCGAAGCTGGCCCCACAGACATGGGAGCGGAGGCGTTCATGGCGCGCCGCCGCGACGCCGTCGAGTTTTTCGAGTCCCTCGGCTTAGGCGACTCCCTCGTCGAGCCTTCCGGCCTGCGCTCGCTCCTCTGGTCCGGCGGTGCCGTCCGCGAGCTGCCCACCGGCGGCGTCATGGGCATCCCCGGGCGCTCCGATACTGTCGCCCACCTCGTGTCCGCCGACACCGCCGCGCTTATCGACGCTGAATCCGACCGCCCCGGCTTCTTCTGGCCCACCCCTGATTCCGACCCTGGCGACCTCAACGTCGGCACGCTGGTGCGTGAACGCTACGGTGACGAGGTCGCCGACATCATCGTCTCCCCGCTGCTCGGGGGAGTGTACTCCTGCACGGCTGATGACCTCGGCGTGCGTGCCACGATCCCGCAGCTCGCCGCCGAATTCGATCGATTGACCGCCGAGCACCCCGACCGCCTGGTCCACCTGTCCACGGCTGTGCGCAACTTGGAGGCGCAGCGCGCTGAGCTGCCCACAGGCCACGGCGCGGTGTTCAACGCCTTCCGCGACGGCTACCAGGAACTCTACGAAACCTTGGCCGAGCAATCCGGCGCCGATATTTACATCGATGCCTTCATTTCTGGCATTGAGCGCGCCGACTCATCCAGCGACGCTGCCGCGCCCCAGTACAAGCTGACCGGCGGCGAAGACACACACTACGACCACGTCATCCTCGCCGTGCCCGCGCCGACTGCGGCACTGCTGCTGAAGCGCGTTGCCCCCGAGGTGGCCGAAGAGCTGGCGAAGGTGAAGCTGGCGAACTCCGCCGTAGTGGGCATGCGCTTCGCCGACGGCGACGGACTGCCCGAAAACTCCGGCATCCTCATCGCCGACACTGCTGACACCGCCGACACCGCTAAACCGGATGTGCGCGCGAAGGCGTTCACACTGTCGTCGAAGAAGTGGCCGCACCTCGCCGAGCGCGGCGGGGCACTCGTGCGCGCTAGCTTCGGCCGCTACGGCGACAACCCGGACCTGGCTATCACGGCCTCCGAAGACGACCTCGTCGACTGGGCACTCGATGACCTGCAGACCATCACAGGGTTCGACGGCAGGGAAGCAGGCCTCGAAGAAATCTACGTCCAACGCTGGTTCGGCGGTCTTCCGCGTTACGACGAGGGTCATGTGGGGGTGGTGCGTGACGTCGATAAGCAATTGGCGCAAGTGCCCGGCATCTCCGCGACAGGCGCATGGGCGGGCGGCGTCGGCGTGCCCGCCGTCATCGCACACGCGCGTGACACAGCGCGTGCTGTAGGTTAATTGTCCATGCACGACGAGCAGGACCGGGTGGACGACCGCCCCGCTTCCGAAGAACCCGAATGGTGGGAAGAACCAGGGCTGCCCTGGAACTCCAAACCCACCAAAGCTGACTACTGGTGCCTGGCGTGGTTCGGTTTTGTCGGCCTATTCGGCATGGCGATGATCCCGCTGCGCGCGTGGCTGCTGGGTCTCGACCCGCCGGTGATGCTGGCGCTGACGGGCTCGCGGATCGGTGCGGCATCGACAGGTGCGCTGGCCGCCGTCGGTGAAGCGCCGGGCTGGATCTGGTACCTGCTCATCGGCTCGCTCGTGGCCATCAAATTCGACTGGGTCTATTGGTGGGCCGGCAAACTTTGGGGCCGCGGCATCCTTGATGTGCAGGCGCAGAACTCCAAACGCATGGGGCGCAACATCGAACGGGTCGAAGGCTGGTTCCACCGCGTCGGATGGGTTGGCATTTTCCTGGCGTACGTGCCGATTCCGCTGCCCATCGCGTTCGTCGTCTTCGTCATGTGCGGCGCGACCGGCATGGACGTTAAGAAGTTCATGCTGCTCGACTTCATCGCGAAAACCGCGTGGTCGTTCCTCTACTTCGGGCTCGGCTGGGCGATCGGCGAGCCGGTCGTCTTCGTCCTCGAGCAGTACGCGAAGGTGGCCAACTGGGTGGCCATCGGTCTGCTCGTGGTCATCTTCTTCGGTGTGTTCCGCGGGCAGCAGAAGAACGCGGGCACAGCCTAACCGCGTGGCTCTGCCGCAGCGGGGGAGGAGCCGGCGCGCTCCAACACTTGGTCGCGCAGGTAGATCCGGACGATGTTTATCACGTCCTCGTCCGGCGCCTTTTCGATAGCGCCAGCAATGTCCACCACCGGATCATCCTTCGACATGTTCAGCTCGGCGGCGAGGCGCTTCTCCAAAGATCTCTCGGTGTAGCGGGTGCGCGGGGCGCGACGCGTGCTCACCCAGTACACGGCCATGGACAGCACTGATGCGGCGATCGACGCGATGAGCATGCCCTTCCACGGAGTGACCTGAAAGTGGGAAAATGCGAGTGTCAGGCCGGCGGCGAGCAGAGCTGGAAAGACCAACATCTTCTGGGACGTGAACAGGCTGGGAATATTGCGCAGCACGACGTCGCGCACCAACGACCCGCCGGTCGCTGTGATGACGGCGAGCAGCAGTACGGAGATCCACGGCAGATCGTTGACGAGTGCTTTAGACGCGCCCACTACCGACCACACTCCGACAGTGACCACGTCCATGTAGAAGCGCACGCGGTCCCACAGCCGTCCTTCGACGTGGAGGAAGAATGCGATGGCGCCGCCGAGTACCGCGATGATGAGATACCAGGGAGTCTGCAGCGCGGCGACGGGGCCGTTGTTGAGCAGGCAGTCGCGCAGCATGCCGCCGGCGAGCGACGAAATTAACGCGATGAAGCCGAATCCGACCACGTCGAAGTTCATGCGTTTGGCCACTTGTCCGCCAATGATCGCGGCGAGCAGCACACCGGTGTATTCGAGGATGAAGTAGAGAGGGCCGAAGTCATTCACGTCGGCGATTCTAGCTACACCCGGCTTATACCCGGCGGGCTCCATCCTGTGCGCTTGTGGGGTAGATCGTCGGCACGGGGTAGCCGGCGGAACCGGTTGCGTCCTCGATGGCTGCGGCAACGGCGTCGGCCTCGTCGGCGCGGCACAGCGCAATGATGGAGCCGCCGAATCCGCCGCCGGTAATCCGCGCGCCGACAGCACCTGCTTCCAGCGCCGCTTGCACGGCGGTTTCGAGCTCAACGGGCACGATTTCGTAGTCGTCGCGCAGGGAGGCGTGGCTGTCGTTCATCAGCGCGCCGAACTGTTCGATGTCGCCAGCCTTGAGCGCGTCGACGGCTGCGATGGTGCGGGCTGTCTCCGTGGCGACGTGGCGCACGCGGCGGTGCACGGTCTCCGGGTCATAATCCGACGTCTCGGCCCACGCCACAGCACGCGTGACGACGTCCCCTTCCCTGAACGTGCACCCCAACGCGTCGGCCACAGCGTCGATCAGCCCCCGGCGCGAACCGTAACCGCCTGTAGCATGCGAGTGTTCGACGTGGCTGTCGGCGACGAGCAACAGGTAATCGTCCCAGTTGCAGGGCACCTGCTCGTGCGTGCCGGCGAGGAAGTCCAGAGCGAGGGCGTGGCCGGCACGGCCGCGCACGACAGCATTCTGGTCCAGCCCGCCGGTGTTCGCGCCGACGTAGTGGTTCTCGGCGCGCATGGTGGCCGTGATGATGTCCTCGTCGGTGGCGTCGAGGCCGTGCAGGTCGCGGGCCGCCACAGCCACAGCGCACTCCAGTGCAGCCGAACTGGACAGCCCGGAGCCTAAAGGCACGTCGGACACAACGACGAGGTCGAGCCCGCCGGTCTGTGCCGCCCCGTGCGCGCGCAGGGCGTCAACGGTGCCGGCGATGTAGCCGCGCCAGTCGGGCAAGCACCCGGGCGCCGAGTTCGTGGCATCAAGGGAGTTGAGGTCGACGGAGGCGTCGAGAATTTCGCCGGTGGGAGACTGGGAGACCATGCGTACCACAGCGTCCTCGCGCCGGCGGGCGCCGACGGCAGTGGCCATCGTCGTCGCGAACGGCAGGCACACACCATAGGCGTAGTCGACGTGGTCGCCGATGAGGTTCACGCGGCCAGGGGCGAGCCACACGCCGTCCGTTTCGCCGCCGAGGTGCGCGGCGAAGAACGCACGGGCGTCCCGGTCGAGTTCCTCGGGCGTGCGGGTCGTGGGGACAATCATCAGTAGACCTCCCGCAGTGTCGCGGCAATGGTTTCAGGGGTGGTGTCGTTGATCCACACGCCCATGCCGGATTCGCTGCCGGCCAGGAACTTCATCCGGCCGGGCGAGCGCATCAGGGAGAACAACTGCAGGTGCAGCCGGCCGTCCTCCGGCGTATCCACGGGCGCCTGGTTCCACGCCGCAATGTACGGCGTGCGATCAACGCCCGCAAAGAACTTATCGACGGCAGCGAACAACCGGTGCAACACCTCGGCGAGGTCATCGCGCTCGTCGTCGGTGAGCTCGACGAAGGACGGCACGTCGCGCCGGGGCATCACCATGACCTCCATCGGCCACTTCGCGGCCATCGGGGTGAACACGACGAAGTGCTCGGTCTCGGCGATGATGCGTTCGCCGGCGTCCAGCTCAGCGGCCAGCACCTCGTCGAACAGGTTCCCACCTGCCTCGCGACGCTCGCGAGCGGAGCGAGCAATCGCCGCCATGCGCGGCGGCACGAACGGGTAGGAGTAAATCTGCCCGTGCGGATGGTGCAACGTGACGCCGATTTCCTCGCCGCGGTTCTCAAAGGGGAACACGGCCTTCACGGGTTCAAAAGCGGAGAGTTCTTCGGTGCGGTGGGCCCAGACGTCGATAAGCGTGCGCTTGCGTTCCAGCGGCAGATCTTTGAAGGAACCGTCGGCGCTGGGCGTGAAGCACACGACCTCGCAACGGCCGACCGCGGGGGTACCGTCGCGGCCTTCCATGCCCATGCTTAACGACGGAAACCTGTTCTCAAACACCACCACCTCATAATCCGACTCCGGAATTTCACTGGGTTTCTGGCCCGGGCGGGTCGGCGCGAGCGGGTCTTCGTTCGCGGGAGGGAGGAACGTGCGGTTCTGGCGGTGGGCGGCGTAGAGGGCCCACTCACCGGTCAAGGGGTCTTTCCGCATCCACGAATCGGTGTGCACCTCAGGCAGGCCGCGCTCGTCTTCCGCTGTTCTCGGCGGAACCTCGGCGGTTCCGCCGCTGGGGGGGTCGTAGTAGATGAGCTCGCGGCCGTCGGAAAGCGTCGTGCGTGTGATGCGGATGTCGCTCATGAGTCAGTTGCCTCTAGCGTGTCGGGGTCGAATTCGATCGGGTTCAGCCGCGCCCAGATGAAGAAGACCGCAGCGGCCACGGCCAAGGCGATGCCTACCCACAGGTTATCGCTTGATTCCTTGGGCACACCGGTGTCGACGTTCATGCCCGGGTCGAGCGCGAAGGAGCAGATCACCAGGACGATCCCGTAGAAGCCAAGCAGCGCTCCGATGACGTTGCGGATGTCGAAGGTCGTGGCAGACGTTTTCTTAGGTGCAGTGTGAGGTGCTGTGGTGGACATTTTCCCTCCTACAGGAACAACAGGTTGAGGCCGATGACAAGGACAAGCGCGATCACGCCCAGCGGAACGGTGCGCTGGTACCAGGGGAGGGCGGCTTCGGAGGCGTCGACAAGCTGCTCCTTCGGCGTGACGGAGCGGACGAAGCCGACAAGCTCGTGATCCGGTTTCGGCGCGGTGAACAGCGAGACGACCACGCTGACCACGATGTCGACAGTGAACGCGAGTGCCGCGGCGACAAACGCGGTGCCCTGGCCGGGCAGCGAGACGACCGGGTCGCTACCGAGCGACAGCGCCCAGAAGCCGATGGCTGCGGCGGTACCGGCGACCAGGCCGGACCAGCCGGCGTGCGGGGTCATGCGCTTCCAGAACATACCCAGGATGAACGTGGCAAACAGCGGCGCGTTGAAGAAGCCGAACAGCGTCTGCAGGTAGTCCATGATGTTGCCGAAGTTCGCGGCCAGCAGCGCGGTGAACACGGCGATGACGGTCGCCCCGATGGTGGCCAGGCGGCCGACGCGCAGGTAGTAGTCATCCTCGCGGTCCTTGATCAGGTACGTCTGCCACAGGTCGTAGGAGAACACCGTGTTGAACGAGGAAATGTTCGCGGCCATACCCGCCATGAACGCGGCGAGCAGACCCGCAATGCCCACGCCGAGCAAACCGTTCGGCAGCAAGTCGCGCATGAGGTAGAGCACCGCCTCGTTCGGATCCGCTGTGCCCTCCATGATCGGGGAGACTAAGACGCTGGCGATCATGCCGGGCACGATCACGATGAACGGGACGAACATCTTCGGGAACGCGCCAATGATCGGCGTTTTCCGCGCGGATGCGAGGGAGTCTGACGCCATCGCGCGCTGCACCTCGACGAAGTTCGTGGTCCAGTAACCGAACGACAGCACGAAGCCCAAGCCGAACACGATGCCGATGACCGACCAGACCGGGTTGTCAAAGCCCGACAAGTCCTGGCCGGGCCATGCGGAGAAGTGGCTCGGGTCGCCGATTGCCTCTTTCAGGCCGCTCCAGCCGCCGACGTGGCGCAGGCCGATGATCGTCAGCGGCAGCAGCGCGGCGATGATGACGAAGAACTGCAGCACCTCGTTGTAGATCGCCGCCGACAGGCCGCCGAGCGTGATGTACGCCAGAACAATGAGCGCGGCAGCCACCAGTGTCGCCCACAGCGGCCAACCCAGCAGCGCCTCCACGACGGTGGCCAGCAGGAACAGGTTCACTCCCGCGATGAGCAGCTGCGCCACCGCGAAGGAGATCGCGTTGACTAGGTGCGCCGCCGGGCCGAAGCGCTTGAGCATGAACTCCGGCACGGAGCGCACTTTCGAGCCGTAGTAGAACGGCATCATCACGATGCCGAGGAAGATCATGGCCGGCACGGCGCCGATCCAGAAGTAGTGCATGGTTTGCACGCCGTATTCCACGCCGTTGGCGGACATGCCAATGATCTCCACCGCGCCGAGGTTCGCGGAGATGAACGCCAGGCCGGTGATCCACGCGGGCAGGCCGCGCCCGGAGAGGAAGAAGTCGATCGACGACGACACACCGCGCTTCGCGGCCCACCCAATGCCCAGCACGAAGGCGAAGAACACCGCCACGAGCATGAAGTCGACCCAGGTGGCGTCGAGTCTGAGAGCTGTATCCATGAAGAGGCTTTCGGTTTAGATGGCTCGAACCTTCCAGCGCACGCTGGTGCGGTCGCCGGGTTCGAGCACGATGAGGTCCTCGCCGGTCGCGAGGGCGTTTGGAGGTGCGGTCATCGGTTCAACCGCGAGGAATCGTTGCGGCGAGGTGAAAAGCTGGCACCATCGCATGCTTATCGACGCATCCAGCCCCACCCCCTTGCCAGCCCGATCCACCATAACTGCCGTGTGGGTCCGGTACTCCGGGTCGAATCCGGGGTCGTCCAGCCACGCGCCAGCCATGTCGATCGGGTTGTCTGGCCACGGTTCACGCGGGCCGGCCGGGATGTTGCGCTCGTCGAGGGGCTGGCGCTGCGTCAGGCCGTGGTGCAGCGTGCACTCGTCGAGCGGTGCGCCCTGGGGGTCGAGGTAGGTGTGCACGCCGAGCGCGCACGGTGCCGCTTCTGCGCCGATGTTCTCGGCGGTCATTGTCGCCTCGATGCCCGCGCCGGCTGCGGTGTCGGCGCCGCTTGCCGCGTCGCGGCCACCAGTGACGAGCCGGTAACGCACGGTCAACGCGATTTCCCACGGCCAGCCGGGTTCGGGGCCGAGCACAGTGCGCAGCGTCGCCTCAGTGCGGTCAGTGCGGTCAGTGCGGTCCGCCCCGTCGTTAGTGTCGGCGTCGATGTCGAAGATCCGCCCCCACGTGAACCCGTGCAGGGCGTGGCCCAACTCTGGTTCGGTGATGTCGAGGCGGTGATCTTCTCCGTCGAAACGGAACGTCGCGTTGTTCACGCGGTTCGGCCATGGGGCCAGGACGATGTTCGCAGCCCCAGGGGGACGCTTGGCGGGTTCGAAGGAGCGCAGGAGTGGGCGGCCGTCGACACGCAGATCGCGTACGGCGGCACCTGACGCAGTGATGACTGCCCGCACGTTGCCCTGCTCGAGGACTATTTCTGGGATCGCGTCAGCATCCATAGTCCAATTATCGTTCTCCTGCCCTCGTACCGAAAAATGCCACACCCAATCATGGGTGACCGCCCAATAGTTATGTGCTCTCAGGGCGAATCGTTTCCTGGGAATTGTGGATAAATCAGCGCGGTTGGTGACGTGTCAACGCGGTTATCCACAGGGTTTTCGCCTTGCCCTTTACTGCGCGTGCATGCGGCCATACGGTTCAAGCCATGAACGCATTCGGGGAAGCGGTTGGCGCGATGTCGCAGGGCATCGACTTTTTGGCGGGGTTTGACCGCGACGTCGCCCTCGACGCTGGCTTCCCGACGCATCAGGTGCGGGCGTGGGCTAAAGCCCGCGAGGTGTATTTCGGCAAGACGCGCTGGTCGAGGAAGCAGGCGGTGGCCGTCGATAAGGCGCGCGGGGTGCCGCTTGCCCAGCTCCTGCTCATCGAGGACCGCATTCGGCATATCGGCGACGAAGGTGAGCGTTGGCGTCTGCGCCACGAACTGCTCACCCTGCGGGGCAACTACGACTCCGTCAAACGCAAGGCCACCGCGATCGTGCCCCCGAAAGAGAAGAAGCCGCCGAAACCGGGGATCCGCTTCAGCGCCTCGGTCGATGGCGTCCGCTCGGTGAGCATCACAGGGCCCGAGCGAGAGCTTGCTGACCTGGAGAAGGCCGTCTCGGCCGGGCTTGACCCGGAGCGGCCGGAGTCGCCGCAGAAGCTGGAGAAGTTCTTGGACCTTTTGCGTGACGACGGCCCCCGCGTCCCCCGTTCCGTACCCCGCCCCATCGTCATGGTGCCCGTGGACGAAGCCGTTAAGATTCTCGGCGGCGAAGGCGATGACACTGTCCTCGGCCTGACCGACGGCACCACCATGACCGCTTCCGAGTTGGTGGCTGAGCACTTCGGCGACCAGCTGGAAGTCGCCGTTTTCCACCCGCAGGAGGGCGCGGTGAACCTGCTGCGCGGCCAGCGGTTCGCCAACGCGAAGCAGCGCACGCTGGTCAGCATGGTTCAGCCGATCTGCGCGGTCCCCGGTTGCCGCCACGCCGCCGACATGTGCGAGATGCACCACATCACCCCGTGGAAGCACGGCGGCCAGACCAACCTGGCCAACCTCGCGCCCCTGTGCCGCTACCACAACCGCACGAACGACGATGATGACCAGGCCCGCCGCGGCCGGATCGAGAACATCCGGGGTGCGCCGACGTGGGTGTCGCCGCGCGGCTACCCGATGCCGAACAACCGGCACCCGTACGGGGCGTTGAGGTTGCTCTTCGGAACCTAGCCAATGCAGCAGTCCCTAGACTGGGGGACATGACTGCATCAACCGATCGTTCTGAATCCCGTTCCGCCGCGCTTTTCCAACGCGCGAAAGCTGTCACACCCGGCGGGGTGAACTCGCCCGTGCGCGCATTCGGGTCCGTGGGAGGTCAACCGCGCTTCATCGAGCGCGCGAGCGGCTCGCAGCTTATCGACGCCGACGGAAACCCCTACACCGACCTCATCTGCTCGTGGGGTCCCATGATCCATGGGCACTCCCACCCGCGGATCGTCGAAGCGGTGGAGAAAGCCTTGAAGGACGGGCTGTCGTTCGGTGCGCCCACCGAGGCTGAGGTGCGCCTAGCGGAGCTGATCGTGAAGCGCACGAGCGTGGAGAAGGTCCGCATGGTCAACTCCGGCACGGAGGCGACAATGAGTGCGGTGCGTCTCGCGCGCGGGTTCACCGGCCGGTCGAAGATCCTCAAGTTCGAGGGCTGCTACCACGGCCACGTCGATGCGCTCTTGGCTGCGGCCGGATCCGGCGTGGCTACCTACGGTCTGCCCGACACCCCCGGCGTGACGGGCGCACAGGCCGGAGACACCATCGTCGTCCCGTACAACGACATCGAGGCCGTCCGCGAGGCGTTCGCCGCGCACCCCGGTGAGATCGCCGCGATCATTACCGAGGCCGCCGCGGGCAACATGGGCACCGTCGCCCCTGCGACGTCCTCCACTGGAGTCGGGTTCAACCAAGCACTCAAAGACATCGCGCATGCCGACGGCGCACTACTCATCATCGACGAGGTGATGACGGGCTTCCGCACCTCCTACAGCGGCTGGTACGGCGTCGACGGTGTGGCCGGCGACCTGACCACGTTCGGCAAGGTCGTCTCCGGCGGGTTGCCGGCGGCGGCGTTCGGCGGCCGCGCCGACATCATGGACTACCTCGCGCCGGGCGGGCCGGTGTACCAAGCGGGTACGTTGTCGGGGAATCCGGTGGCGATGGCGGCGGGGGAGGCGTCGTTAAGCATCGCGGAAGAGGCGATCTACCCGCAGCTGAACGCCAACGCCGACCGCCTGGCCGCGCTGCTTAGCGACGCCCTGGCCAGCGCAGGTGTCGCGCACCACATCCAGCGCGCCGAGTCGATGCTCTCCATCCGCTTCGCCGAGGGCGAAGGCCACAACTTCGCCGACATGAAGGCCGCCGACACCTTCCGCTACGCCCCGTTCTTCCACGCGCTTCTGGCCGCCGGCGTCTACGCCCCGCCCAGCGCCTTCGAAACCTGGTTTGTGTCGACCGCCCTGACCGATGCAGACTTTGAGAAGATCGAGACTGCATTGCCTGCCGCTGCCCGCGCGGCAGCAAGCGCGACTGAGTAGGACACAGTAGGAGGCAGCCATGGCAGGGTCCAACGAAACCGTCGTGCATCTCGTGCGCCACGGTGAGGCGCACAACCCGAAAAAGCTCCTCTACGGCCGCCTGCCTGGTTTCCACTTGAGCTCGCGCGGGCAGTCGATGGCTGCGCGGACCGCCGTCAGCTTCAAAGGCCACGACGTCACGTACCTCGCCGCCTCGCCGCTCGAGCGGGCGCAGGAGACCGCCGCGCCAATCGCTGATGTCCTCGGCATGGGGATCCACACCGACGACGACCTGATCGAATCCGACAACGTCTTCGAGGGCTTGCGCACCAAAGGGCTGCGCTCCCAGCTGGTGCACCCTGTCCGGTGGCGCCACATGACCAACCCGTTTGAGCCGAGCTGGGGTGAACCGTACGACGAGATTCTGCAGCGGATGGAACGGGCCGTCGATAAGGCGCGCCGGCATGCGCAGGGCCATGAGGCGGTGCTCGTGTCGCACCAGCTGCCGATCGTTATGATGCAACGCTCCATCCAGGGCAAACGCCTGCCGCACAACCCCACGAAGCGCCAGTGCGAGCTGGCCAGCGTGACATCACTCATGTTCGACGGCGACCGGCTTGTCTCCTGGTCCTACGACGAACCCGCGAGGGGGATCTAGGTGCGCCGTTTCACCGCAGTCGTCATCGCTGCCGCCGTCGCGCTCACCGCATGCGCAGACACGGGTTCCGGCGATACGTTCGCGTTCCACTCGCCAGGCGGCCAGGTCGAAATACTTTACGACGAAGCCGACCGCGCCCCCTTGCCCACCTTCTCCGGCGAATCCCTTATGGAGCCGGGCGAGCAGATCTCTCTGGACGACTTCAAAGGGCAGATCGTCGTGCTGAACGCCTGGGGCCAATGGTGCGCGCCGTGCCGCGCGGAAGTCGACGACCTACAGGAAGTCCAAGACGCCCTGACCGAATCTGGTCAGGGCACCGTCCTGGGCATCAACGTGCGCGACCACCAGCCGGAGATCGCCCGCGACTTCGTCACGGATAACGGCGTGACGTACCCGTCCATTTATGACCCGCCGTTCCGCACCGCCGCGGCGCTCGGCGGCATCCCGACGTCAGTGATCCCCACCACCGTGATCCTGGACAAGCAGCACCGCCCTGCCGCCGTGTTCCTCCGCGAAGTCACGGCCGACGACATTCTGGAGGTCACCGACCGGCTCGCCACGGAAGGGGCCGACTAGATGGGGGGGACCTTCGCTTACTTCGCCGCGTCCGGCCCGCTGCTGCTGGGTATGCTCGCGGCGGCGGTGGCTGGTCTGGTGTCGTTCGCGTCGCCGTGCGTGATCCCGCTCGTGCCGGGCTACTTGTCGTACCTGACGGGCATTGTCGGCGGCGAGCTGGACTTCCGCGACGGTGAAGTGGCGGTGGGCAAGCGCCGCAAGTGGGCGGTGGTTGTTGCGGCGGGGTTGTTCATCCTCGGTTTCACGGTCGTGTTTCTGCTGGCCACAGTGACGGTCTTCGGAGCGATCAGCCTGATTGCGCTCAACGCGGACACTCTCATGCGTGTCGGCGGTGCGGTCACGATCGTGATGGGCCTGGTCTTCATGGGTGCCGTGCCCGCCCTCCAGCGCGACACCCGCATGCAGCCGAAGAAATGGGCGACGTGGCTGGGGGCGCCGCTGCTCGGCGGGGTGTTCGCGCTCGGCTGGACGCCGTGCTCGGGGCCGACGCTAGCCGCCGTGATCTCGGTGTCCGTCGGCACGGAGGGGTTCACGGCGGTGCGCGGGATCCTTCTCGTCGTCGCGTACTGCGTCGGCTTGGGGGTCCCGTTTCTGCTCGTGGCGCTCGGTTCCGCGCAGGCGGTGGAGGCGGTCGGTTTCTTGCGCCGCCACTCGCGTACCATCCAGATCATTGGCGGGGCCGCGATGGTGCTGGTGGGCATCCTGCTGCTCACCGGCGCGTGGAACGTTTTCATCAGCTGGACCCGCCAGTTCGTCGACGGCTTCGGCACCACTTTGCTATGACTTTTCTGAAACGTATTTGGCACTGGCTCACGAGTATGCGCACCGCGCTCGTGCTGCTGTTCTTGCTTGCGCTCGTCGCGGTGCCGGGCGCGCTTCTGCCGCAGCGCGAGGTCAGCCAGTCGCAGGTGGACGAGTACATTGCCGCTAACCCGACGATGGGACGCATCTACGACCGCCTTTCGCTTTTCGACGTTTTCTCCTCCCCAATCTTCGCCGCCCTGTTGACCCTGCTGATCATTTCGTTGATCGGCTGCATCATTCCGCGGTCGGTTGATCATTACCGGGCGTATAAGGCGAAGCCGACGCGTGCGCCGAAGTTTCTGCACCGGATGCCGTTGCACAGTGAAGCGGATGTCGATGCACCGCTCGAGGAGGTGGAGGCCCGCGCGCGCGAGGCGCTCGGCCGGTGGCGCGTGGCGGTGTACACGCCGGAGGAGGACCGTGCCGGGGCGCAGTCGTTGTCGGCGGAACGGGGTTACGCCCGTGAGCTGGCGAACTTGATTTTTCACGTCGCCATCGTCGCTGTGATCGCGGTGTTCGCGCTGGGGCGCATGCTTTTTTATGAGGGCCAGGTCATCGTGGTGACCAATTCAGAGTCGGAGTTCGCGGTGCCTGTCGAGCAGTCGCGGGAGTTCTGCAACACTTCGCCTGCGAACTTTGACACCTTCCGCGCCGGCCCGCTTTTCGACGGCACCGGCCTAACCCCTTTCTGCTTCATCTCCCACAACTTCACCGCTGACTACTTGCCCAACGGCCAGGCGGAGTCGTTCGCGTCGGACGTCTCGTTCGTGGACGCAACGGTGGACGGCGCGGATCTCGGCTCGCAGCCGCCGAGCTCGCCCGGTGAAGCGGGCACCGCGGGCGGCGGCTGGGAGGACTACACCCTGCGCGTGAACCACCCGTTGCGCATCGGCGGCGACCGCGTCTACCTGCAAGGCCACGGCTTCGCCCCGCAGATCACGGTGACGTGGCCGAACGGTGAGACCCGCACCCAGATGATTCAGTACCGCCCGTCGGACTTGACGTTCTTCCTGTCCAACGGCGTGATGCGGTTCGACCCGCCGGCCGGGATGTACCCGGACTTGTCGGACCGCCGCGCCAACCAGCTCGCCATCGAGGGCGTCTTCGCCCCGACTGCCGAGTGGACGGGCCCGAACGGCGACATGCTCCAGTCCGCTTTCCCGGCGATGAATGACCCGGCGGTCTCCCTCGACGTCTACGTCGGTGATGCTGGCCTGGACACCGGCCGGCCGCAGAACCTCTTCTCCCTCGACCAGGACCTCATTGCCAACGGTCAGTTGCAGCGCGTCGAGCGCATCCAGCTCGCCGCCGGCGAGGAGCAGAAGATCACGGCGAACGGCCAAGAGCTCACCGTGCGTCTCGACGGCGCCGCCGAGTACGCCAACTACCAAATCTCCCGCGACCCCACGCAGGTGTGGGCACTGGTCACCACGTCGTTGCTGCTGGCCAGCCTGATCGGTTCGTTGACCATCAAGCGCCGCCGCATCTGGGTGCGTCTCACTCCGAACGTGGACGGCACCACCCACGTTGACATGGCCGGCCTGGCGCGCACCGACCGCGCCGGCTGGGGTAATGAGTTCTATGACGTGGTGGATGAGGTGACGGCGCAAAGGGGCGCGGATAAGCAAGCGGACGACGCGCTCGACGACGGTGAAGAGTGGCACTGACCACCCCCGATGACCTTTGAGGAAAACCCCGTGTGGAGTAGGGTTGATCTATGCTGCCCGTCAACACCACACTCGCCGGTATTTCGGACTTGACCCTGCGCACCGCCTTCGCGGTGTACATCGTTTCCCTGGTTCTCGCGTGCATTCACTACATGCGTGCGCAGACCGTGATTGACATGCGCCGCGACAAACTCGCGCAGGCAGAGGCAACCGCGAACGAATTGGTCGCGGTCGGCGACGGCGGCTCTACCACGGTCACGCCGCGCTCCTCCGAGCTTGACGACGCCCCATTTGACCAGTCCGCCTTCGACACCGCCCGCGACCGTGCGCGTTCGATGGCGGGCATGGCGCAGTACCTGACCTGCGTCGGCATCATCTTCCACCTTGTGGCTGTGGTGACGCGTGGGCTCTCGGTGAGCCGTTTCCCGCTGGGCAACATGTATGAATACGTGCTCACTTTCACCGCGGTGTCCATGGTGGTCGCTGCTGTGATCATCCAGCGCAAGGGCTGGCACACGATGTGGCCGTGGGTGCTCACCCCGATCATCATCCTGCTGTTCCTCGACGCCACGGTGCTCTACGCTGAGGCTGCGCCGCTCGTTCCAGCCCTGCGCAGTTTCTGGTACCCGTTCCACGTTTCCGTGGTGTCCATCGGCGCGTCCATTGGCCTGATCTCCGGCATCTTCTCCATGCTCTACCTGCTGCGCATCCGCCACCCGCGCGGGGAAGAGACGGGTTTCTTCGGCGCGATCGCGAAGCCGCTGCCGAGCGCGAAGAAGCTGGACTCCTACGCCTACCGCACGGCGATCATCACGCTGCCGGTCTTCGGCATCGGCATCATGCTCGGCGCGATCTGGGGTGAGGTCGCATGGGGCCGCTTCTGGGGTTGGGACCCGAAGGAAACCGTCGCATTGATCACCTGGATTCTCTACGCCGCGTACCTCCACGCCCGCGCAACCGCCGGCTGGAAGAGCGTCAAGGCCGCCTGGATCAATGTGGCCGCGTTCGCGACAAGTGTGTTCAACCTGTTCTTCATCAACATGGTGGTTTCGGGGCTCCACTCCTACGCCGGGTTGAACTAGGGTAGATTGTGTTAACAATTTTGTTAGCACTCTACTGACCCCGCGAAGGAGCCCCCCGGTGCCCGCACCCCGCAACAAGCAAGGCAAGCCTGCCAGCGACATTCCGGTCCTGCTCGAGTTAGGTGCGGCGTTGGCGCAGCGCCGTCGTGATGCAGGGCGTCTGCAGCAGGAGGTCGCTACGGCGGCGGGGGTGTCGCGGTCGACGCTGCACACCATTGAGCACGGCGGTGCGGGTGTGCGTTGGGAGAAGGTTGTTGCGGTGGCGCAGGCGTTGGGTCTGTCGCTTGATTGGACGGAGCAGGCGGCTACGTAGGGTCGCTGGGGTCGTCGTCACGCGATTGGCGTTTTTTGCGGCGTTCCTCTTCTTCGCGGGCTTTGCGCTCCGCCTCCTCGCGTGCGCGCCGCTCTTTGAAGCGGTTCTTCTCGATGTTCCACAGGAACTCCTCGTCATCGTCCGGCCCTTTGATCGCCGGCGGCTGCTGTTTTTGGCGCAGCGGGCCGTAGCGGTCGTTGCTGCCGGGGCCGAACGCGCGCCACAGCAGCCACAGGGCCAGGATGACCAACACGATTAACAGGAGGCGTCCCATACCTCTAACATAGCTGGTTGTGACACAGCAGCCAGCTCTCGACCCCAACGCACGCAAGCGCGCAAACCGTGCCGCCCTGATCTACGGCGGGTTGCGGCTTGCGCTTTTCGTGGTTCTCACGGTGGTCATCCAGGCGCTGGCGTTGCTTATCGACGCCCCCGTCCCCCTCGTCATGTCCGCCCTCCTGGCGCTTATCGTCGCGTTCCCGTTGTCGATGCTGGTTTTCCCGCGCCAACGTGTCGAGGCCACAGAGGCGATGGCGGCCTGGAACGCGCAGCGTCGGGCCCGCAAGCAGTGGGTGAATGAGGAGCTCGCCGACCGCTAGGAAACGGCGCCGAAGATCAGCGCGATCACGGCCATGGCGGGCAGCGACGCGAAGGTCGTGATGAGCACCGTGTCGCGTGCCACTGTCTCCCCGGCACGGTAGTTCGCGGTGTAGTTGTAGACGTTCTGGGCTGTGGGGAGGGAAGACAGGATGATGGCGGCGTAGAGGGCGTCGCTGTGAAGCCCCATGAGTGCGCCGACACCCCACGCGATGGCCGGCATGACCGCCAGTTTGAGCGCGGATGCCGTGATGGTGGCCGGCTTGTCCGGGCCGGGCTCGAGGACGGAGCTGCCCTTCAGCGAGGCGCCGAAACTCATCAGGATCATTGGGATGGATGCCCCGCCGAGGATCTCCAGCGGCGCCATCACCGGGTCGGGGACCGTCCAGCCGCTGGCAGACACGATCAGGCCGAGCAGCGGCGCGACCACCACCGGGGCAGTGATGCCGGCTGTGACGGCGCTACCGACGGCTCGTGCGCGGGAGCCCCCGGCAGTCGGGTCGGCGGCGAGGCCGGCGATGACGATGGGGGAGATGATCACCATCTGCATGAGCAGCACCGGCGGGACGTAGGCGGCGTCGCCAATGACGTAGATGGCGATCGGCAGGCCAATGTTGACCGAGTTGAAGTAGCTCGCGCTCGCCGCGCCGGACATGCGCGTGGCCACGTCCGCCCGGAAGAATGCTCGGGAGATGACCCAGAAGATCGCCATGGTGACCACGGTGGCGATGAACACGACCACCACGACAGGGGAGAGGAAGGTGGATGTGTCGGAGGTGGCAACCGTGGTGAACAGCAGTGACGGCGACGCCACCCAGTAGGCGACCCGGTTGAACATGAGCCGCTGGTCGCCGTCGCCGATGACGCCGCGTTGGGCCAGCACGTAGCCCGCCCCGATGACGACGAAGATGATGGCGAAGCCGGTGAGAACGTCGAGCACAACTACATCCCTGGCGCGGGCAGGTGGCGGCTGTAGCCGAAGTCGCCGTAGGGAATGGTCTCGCCCAGGTGCCACATCGGGGAGGCGGCGATGAGCGCGCCGGCGGTGATGAGCGCCCAGATGAGCATTGCGCGGCCGTTCGCGCCGAGCACGGGGATGAGCTGGGGGCCCTGCGCGCCACGCTTGACGACGAGCACCGCCCCGATCGCCCACGGCAACGCCGCCAACGCCAGCAGCGTCGGCGGCCAGGCCGCGCCGAGCAGCAGGGTGATGGCGAAGGGGGTGAGGGTGAGGATGGTGAAGAGGGTGCGGGCGTGGGCGTCGCCAAGCTTGACGGCGAGCGTGACCTTGCCGGCCGCCGTGTCTGAGGGGATGTCGCGGATGTTGTTGGCCAGGTTGATCGCCGCGGAGATGGCGCCGACGGCGACGGCGCAGCCGAGGCCGACCCAGGAGATGGAACCGATCTGGGTGTACTGGGTGCCCAGGACGGCGACGAGGCCGAAGAAGACGAAGACGGCGACCTCGCCAAGCCCGCGGTAGCCGTAGGGGTTTTCACCGCCGGTGTAGAACCACGCCGCGAGGATGCACAGCGCACCGACGAGGATTAGCCACGGCGCCGTCCACGCCGCCAGAATCAGCCCGGCGACACCGGCAACGCCGAAGGCGATGAACGCGGCGAGCTTCACCTGCTCCGGCCGTGCGCGGCCCGAGGCGGTCAGGCGGGTGGGGCCGGTGCGGTCGTCGTCAGTGCCGCGGATGCCGTCGGAGTAGTCGTTGGCGTAGTTGACCCCGACGATCAGCCCCATCGACACGATCAGGGCGAGCAGGGCGGCCGGCAGTGACGGGATGAATTCGTACGCCGCGGCGCCCGTTCCGACGACGACCGGAGCGACCGCGTTGAACCAGGTGTGCGGGCGCGCCGCGTCCCACCAATCCTTGAAGCTCATGAGCTTCATCATAGGTCGGTGGCGAAGCTCGGCTAAAGTATCGCTTCATGTGGATCGACTACGCCGTCCGCCAGGTGCTGCACACCGCGGGGACGCTCGCCCGCCAGCCTGGCCTGAGCTTGGCCACGCATGCGGCGCACTTGTCGTTCCCGCAGGACGGCGACACTGTCATCTCGTTGACCACGTACGGCCGACGCTTATCGACGGCGGTGTACTGCATCTCCTCCCTCCTCACCGGCACCCACCGTCTCCCCGTGTACCTTTGGCTCGACGAGGAGGACTATTACCGCCCTTGGCCGAAGGCGCTGGCCCGGTTGAAGGAGCGTGGCCTGCAGGTGCGGTGTTCTGACGGCCATTACGGCCCGCACACGAAGTACTACGGCGCGTTCCAGGAGTTCCAGGGTACGGGCACGCGGGTAATCACGGTGGATGATGACATGATGTATCCGCGGTGGTTCGTCGATAAGCTGTTGAACTCGGCGGGTGCGAGCCCGGGCTGCATTGTGGCGTACCGCGCGCACACGATCGCGCTGGACGCGGACGGCATGGCCCCGTACAAGGAGTGGAGCGCGACGTACACGACGGAACCGTCCGCGCGGCACTTCGCCACGGGGGTCTCCGGCGTGCTGTATCCAGCGTCGATGGTGGACTATGTCGCCGCGCACGGCACGGAATTCACGGACAAGGCCCCGCTCGCCGACGATGTCTGGCTCAACAACCTGGCCCTTCGCTCCGGCCACCTCGTCCGGCAGGTCTACCCGCACCCGCGCGAGTTCTCGATGATTCCGTTCTCGCAGAAGGGCGCGCTGGTGCGCCGCAACCACTGGCGCGGCGGCAACGACGTGCAAATCGCCGACACCTACACCCGCGAAGACGTGGAGCAGCTGCTCGCCGCTGCGCCGGTCGAGTCCTAGCGCGGCGTTGACGGTTAGGCGAACAGTTCGCGCACGGCGGTGCGGTCCGGCTTGCCGGGGCCCGTTGTGGGCAGGGTGCGCACGTGGCGCACATCTTTGGGCACCTGCCAGCGGGGCAGGTCGTCGAAAGCCTCCATCAGGTCGGCGACCTCCGCTGAGCCGGCGTAGGCGGCGCAGACGCGGTTGCCCAAGCGCACGTCCGGCACCCCCACCACGCACGCAGCAGTCACGCCGTCGACGCCGAGCATGAACGACTCGACCACTTCGGGGTGCAGCTTCAACCCGCCCGTATCGATGATGGTGTCCAGACGCCCGGTGGCGGTCAGGCGGCCGTCGATAAGCTCGCCGGCGTCGGAGGTGGCAAACCAGCCCGGCTCTGCGAACGCTGCATGATCGGGCACGTTGCGGTAGCCGTGGGCGATGGTGGGGCCGCCGAGGTGGATGCGGCCGTCGATAAGCGTGATCTGCGTGCCGGGGAGCGGGCGACCGTCGTAGACGCAGCCGCCGGACGTCTCTGATGACCCGTACGTGGTGACCACGCGGATGCGCAACTTGCCCGCAGCCTCAAGAATTTTCGGGTGAATGGCGCCACCGCCGACGAGCACAGCGCTGTAGAGGCGCAGCGCCTCGATACCCGCGAGCGTGCTCATCGCCTTGTCCAGCTGCATCGGCGTCATCGCGGTGTACATGCGCTCGCCGGTGTCGGCGAGATCGTGGGTGCGCGCGGCGAATTCGCTGATGTGGAAGCCGCTCGAGAGGTCGACGAACTCTGGCTCCACACCCGCGACCATGCTGCGGACCAGGACCTGCAGCCCCGCGATGTGGTGGGCCGGCATGGCCAGCAGCCACTGGCCGGGCCCGCCGAGCGCCTGGTGCGTCGCATCCGCGCTGGAGATGAGGTTCGCCGCCGTGAGCTGCGCGCCCTTTGGCACACCGGTCGAACCGGACGTGGCCACGACGACGGCGATCTCGTCTGCGATCGACTGGCCCGCGCGCATCGTCGTGCGCAGCTGGTCCGCTCGCCGCGGGTCGTCCTTGGGGACGGGCAGCACCGCGCACTGGCCGCTGATCGCGGCCTCCAGGTCAGGCATGATCGCCAGCGGGTCGGCGAGGTCGACGGGCAGCAGTTCGAGGATGTGGGGCACGCTGGCAAGCTTACGGGGGTCAGTCTCCTCCCACGGGAGGAGGTCGCAGCGTGGGCGGAGCGGATACGCTGAGCAGGATGCGTGTGAAAAACGGTGATCTCGTGGTGGCAGCGCTGGCAGCCGTGCTGGCGATCATGCACACGGGAGTGCTGTTCTCCGATTGGGCCGGCGCTGCCGATTGGGCGCAGGCGGTGTTGTCGTGGGGGTTCGTCGGCGCGCTCGCTGTGTGGCGCTCCCACCCGCGGTGGTCCGCTGGGCTCATGGTGGGGCTCAACGCCGCGTGGTCTGCGCTGTGGATCCTCGCACCGGTCAACATCGGCTACACGCTGTGGGTCGTGCTGGTCCCGCTGGGTGTGTTCACGGCGCGGCGGTGGTGTTCGACACCGTTCAGCCGCGGGGTGTCGGCGGCCGCGTTGGTGTGGTCGTTCGTCTCGCCGTTCATGTGGACGTGGGGGGAGGATTTCATCCTGTATTACCGGATGCCGGTGGACGCGGTGATCTCGTTGGCGCTGCATTGGGCGGCAATAGCTGTGGCGTTCTTGTTCGCGAAGAACCTGGTGGCGGAGCAGGCGGCCAGGGCGAATGAGGCGCGGATGCGCGAGCAGCTGCTTGTCACCGCCCGCGATGAGGAGCGGCGCGAGACCGCCCGCGAGATTCACGACGTGCTGGGCCACACCCTCACCCTCATCAAGGTGCAGGCGAACGCGGGGTTGGCCGGCGGAAACGAGCGCGAGGCGCTGGAGACGATCCAGGCGGTGGCCGGCGACGCGCTGGCCGACATCCGGGGGCTGGTGCGGGAGCTGCGGGAGGAGAACGCGGGGCTGCAGCCCGCGCCGGGGCTGCGCGATATCCCGGAGCTGGTCGAGCGCTTCCGCGACGCGGGGGTGACCGTGACGCTCGATCTCAGCGAGGTCTCGGTGCCGGCGGTGACGGGGTTGGCAGCGCACCGGATTGTTGCGGAGTCGGTCACCAACGCGGCGAAGCACCAGGTGGATCCCATTGTTCGCGTGACGGTGGAGCCGGCCGAGGGCGGTGTGGCGGTCGCTGTCGTCTCCACGGGGCGCCGCGCGCCGCAGCCGGGCGCGGGTGCCGGGATTGAGGGGATGCGTGAGCGTGCGCGCGCCACCGGCGGGACCCTCGACGTCACGTACGACGGGGACACGGTCACAGTCAACGCGCGGCTGGGGGTGTGACATGCGCCTGCTGCTTGCCGACGATCAACCCCTCCTCCTCTCCGCCCTCGCCACCATCCTGAATTCCCAGCCGGACATCGACGTGGTCTGCACTGCCACGAATGGGCAAGAAGCGGTGGACGCGGTGGACAGGGTGCAACAGGCTGGCGCGGGTGGGATCGATATCGCGGTGCTGGACATTCGCATGCCGGTCATGGACGGCATTACCGCGGCGAAGAAAATCATGCCGCTCGGACCGAAAGTGATCATGCTGACCACGTTCAACGACGACGAGCTCGTCCAAGCCGCCATCACCGCCGGCGTGCACGGCTTTCTGCTCAAGGATGCTGACCCGGACGTGCTTGCCGATGCCGTTCGCGCCGTCCACCGGGGAGAATCCGTGTTGGCGAGTGGGGTGACGGGGGCGGTGCTGGAGTGGGTGCGTGGGGGCGTCGATAAGCGGAATGCGTTGAGCGACTACGAGCGGCAGGCGCTGTCCATGCTCACCGCGCGCGAGGTGGAAGTGCTCGCCGAGATCGCCGCCGGGGCGACGAACGCGGAGATCTCGCAGCGGCTGTTCATCGCGCCGACGACCGTGAAAACGCACGTCAAAAACCTGCTGGCCAAGCTGGGTGCGCGGGACCGCGTCGCGCTCGTGCTGCTGGCGCACCGCGCTGGGATTTCCTCCTGAGGGAGGATCACACGCGCCGGGCCGCGCGCCACAATGACCGCATGACTCACCTCGGATGTAGCGATGTTTCCGTGTCGTTCGGCGCACAGCGCGTCCTGGACGGCGTGACCCTGACCACCCAGCCCGGGCGCGTGCACGCGCTGCTCGGACCCAACGGTGCCGGTAAATCCACCCTCATGTCCGTCATGCTCGGGCTGATCGAACCGGACGTTGGTGCCGTCACTCTCATGGGGCAGCCGTTCGACCGGACGCTGCTGCGCAACGTCGGCGCGTCGATCAATGACCCTGCCTTCTACGGTCACTTGAGCGCGCGCAATAACCTCCGCGTGCACACGACGCTGCTCGGTCTGCCGGACTCGGAAGCGGACCGGGTGCTCGAGCTTGTCGGTCTTGCGGGGGCGGGGAAGAAGCGTGCGTCGGCGTTCTCCACCGGCATGAAAGGCCGCCTTGCGCTTGCCCAGGCACTGCTCGGCGAACCGCCGGTGCTTGTGCTTGACGAGCCGCAAAACGGCCTCGACCCCGAAGGCATCGCCCACCTACGCACCTACCTGCGCGCCTACGCGCGTTCCGGGCGGACAGTGCTGGTCAGCTCCCACCAGCTCGGCGAAGTCCTCCACCTTGCCGACAACGCCACCGTCATCGCCGGCGGCACCGTCCGCTTCGCCGGTGAACTGCGCGAGCTGGGCCCGAACCTGGAGGAGTCCTTCTTCCACCTGACCCGCGGAGTCGCGCAATGACAACGGCGAGGTACTTTCGCGCCGAGGCGATCCGGTCGCGCGGGTCGGTCCTGTGGTGGCTCGCCCTGTCGGGCCTGTTGCTCGGGGGCGTGCTGACGCTGTTCGGGTTTGCCGGCGCTATTCAGGCCGCAACAGACCTGTTGAGCTGGCAGGCGTTATTGGTCACGGGGATGGCCGCACCGCTGGCCGCATTGTTTGCCGGCACAGCGGAGAACCGCGAGCGCGACGCTCGAAATGGCGGCACCGCGTGGCGGCCTGTCTCACCTCTGGCGACCCGCGCCGCGCGCCTGGCGTTCGTGTGGGCTGCCCTCGGCGTGTTCTTCCTGCTGGACTTCGGTGTCACGGCTGCGGTCGCTTCTCTGCTCGGTCTTGACCGGGCGGGTGTGGTGCTGCTCGTCGGGTTCTTCGTGTGGATCGGTGCGCTCGGCCCGGCGGGGCTGGCAGCGGGGTTGACGCGGCGCGTCGGCCTGCTGCCCACGCTCGTTGTAGCGGTGGTGTGGCAGATCGGGCTCGGCTACTTCGTCGAGCGCGACTGGTGGTGGCTCAATCCGGGCGCGTGGCCGCTACGCCTTGTCTTGCCGACGATGGGGCTGCAGTTCAACGCGCTTCCTCTCGAACCGGACTCGCCGATGCACGGCGAGGCACCGTGGGCGGCGCTCGCTCTGTGCCTACTGCTCGCGGCGGTGGGGGCTGTGTGCGCAGTTCTCATTCCTGTCCGCCGCGCACGGCCCCGGAAGAAGACGGTGCACGCAGTCAGCACTCCGATCGAGGCTGCGGGACCTGCCGTCGCGCGCCCGGCGAAGCCCGGCTCGGCTCTCATCGGCGTTCACCGGGCGGCGGCGACGCCAGCCGTCTACGCATGCCTCGCGCTCACGGGGCTGGTGATGCTTGCCGCGGTGCGCTACTCCCCGGATGTCCGCCAGGGAGTGTTCACGTTCCTCATCCTCCCGGTCGGCACGGGCGTGCTGCCTGCGCTGGTCTGGCCGCGGCTGCATCCTGCGTGGGCGCTCATGCAGATCGAGCATCCGCGCGTGCGAAGCGCGCTGTGCACCTGGTGCGTGGCGGTCGTCGCGCTGGTTGCGCTTCTTGCGGTGCTCACCGGCACGCCAGCCGGCGGCGGTGTGCTCGCGCTTCTCGTCGGCACGGCGATGGTGCTGTTCGCCCTGTTCGTCACGGCCCGGTTCGGGGTGGCGTGGACGCTCGCACTGACGATCGTGTGGACCATCTTCGGTGTCACCATCGGCGGGGACGTGCTTGCCGAGACGCCACTGTGGATCCTTGCCCCGCAGGCATGGCCGTACACCGCGACGACGCCGGTGCGGTATGCCGCCGCGGCGGTTCTCGGCGTAGCGCTCGCGGCGAGCAGCTGGGTCGCGGCCCGGTGGCGGCTCACCGGCAACCGCTCGGCGCGGCGCTAGTAGTAGAAGGGGAAGTCTTCCCAGTTCGGTGGGCGCTTTTGTAGGAAGGAGTCGCGGCCTTCCACGGCTTCGTCGGTCATGTAGGCCAGGCGGGTGGCTTCGCCGGCGAAGACCTGTTGGCCCATGAGGCCGTCGTCAAGCAAATTGAATGCGAACTTGAGCATCCGCTGTGCTTGGGGCGACTTGCCATTGATTTCGCGGGCGACCTGGATGGCGTCGTCTTCGAGCGAACCGTGTGGCGACACGATGTTGACTGCGCCCATGCGGTGCATGTCCTCAGCGGAGTACTCCCTGCCGAGGAAGAAGATCTCGCGCGCGAATTTCTGCCCGACCTGTTTTGCCAGGTAGGCGGAGCCGTATCCGCCGTCGAAGGAGCCCACGTCGGCATCGGTCTGTTTGAAGCGGGCTTCCTCGCGCGAGGCGATGGTCATGTCGCACACAACGTGCAGCGAGTGCCCGCCGCCGGCTGCCCAGCCGCCCACCACCGCGATGACCACTTTCGGCATCGTGCGGATGAGGCGCTGGACCTCGAGAATGTGCAACCGCCCGCCCTCGGCCTTGACGCGCGCGGTGTCCACCTGGTTGTCGTCGTCGCCGTACTGGTAGCCGCTGCGGCCGCGGATGCGCTGGTCGCCGCCGGAGCAGAACGCCCAGCCGCCGTCCTTCGGCGACGGTCCGTTGCCGGTGAGCAACACCACTCCTACGGAAGGGTCGCGGCGCGCGTGGTCGAGTGCGCGGTACAGCTCGTCGACAGTGTGCGGACGGAACGCATTGCGTACCTCGGGGCGGTTGAACGCGATGCGGACGATGCCGTTTTCGCGGCCTTCGCCCACGTGGCGGTGGTAGGTGATGTCGGTGAACTCCCCGACGCTGCGCCACTGCGACGGGTCGAAGGGTTGGTCTGTGGTGTAGGCCATGGCGCCATCGTAGAGCTTGGAGTTCGTTTTAGGCGGTTCGCTGTCTTCCAAATCACCACGACGGTGGCGGCGCCGCTGCAAAGCCTGCTCGAGGACTTCGTGCTGGGCCCGTGTTCCGATTGGGCGCGCGCCGGGCTTGCTGCGGTCGGTCTCAATTACCCGTTCGTGGAGGGCTTGCTTGTCGACGGCATCATTAACGGCGTCGGCATGGTGCTCACCTTCGTGCCGTTGATGGCGTTGATGTTCCTCTGCTTGGCGGTGCTGGAGGACTCCGGCTACATGGCTCGGGCCGCGGTCGTCGCGGACCGACTCATGCGGGCGATCGGGTTGCCGGGCAAGGCGTTCATCCCGCTCATCGTCGGCTTCGGCTGCAACGTGCCAGCGATCTCGGCCACGCGCGTTTTGGCCACCCCGGAACAGCGCAGGTTGACCGCGCTACTGGTGCCGTTCACCTCCTGCTCGGCGCGGCTAACGGTGTACGTGATGCTGGCGCAGACGTTCTTCCCGGACAAGGCCGGATTGGTCGTCTTCGCCATGTACGTCATCTCGATCGCGCTGGTGGTGCTCTCCGGACTGCTGCTGCGCACGACGTTGTGGCGCACGATGGGCTCCGACCCGCTGGTCATCGATCTGCCCGTCTACCAATGGCCCACAGCGCGCTTGAGCTTCTCGGTGATGTGGAGCCGCCTGAAAGGCTTCCTGCAGACCGCGGGCGGGATCATCGTGGCCACGGTCGTGGTGATCTGGTTCCTCCTGTCTACCCCCGCTGCGCCGGGGCACAGCTGGGGTGATGAGGACTTGGCGCCCCAAGATTCCCTCTACGGCGTTGTCGCCGATTCCATGGCGCCGGTGTTCGAGCCCGCCGGTTTCGACTCGTGGTCGCTCACCGGCCCGCTGGTCACCGGCTTCCTGGCCAAAGAGGCTCTCATCGCCACGTGGGCCCAGACCTACGACCTCGAGGACGTTACCGACGCGGCCCCAGAGGAGCAGGGCGCATCCCCGCTCGCCCAGGCCGTGCGCGCGGACTTCGAAGAGACCTCCGGGGGCAACACCCTGGCCGCCGTGTGGGCCTACATGATCTTCCTGCTCGCCTATACCCCGTGCGTGGCCACGTTGGCCGCGCAACGTCGCGAGATCGGATGGAAGTGGACCGCGATCGGCCTCGTCGGCCAGTTAGCACTCGCCTGGCTGCTCGCCGTGGCCACCTTCCAGGGCCTGAGCTTGGTGCTCTAGAGAGGGACAACGATGGGAATCTTTAGGAGAGCAAACCAGCCACAAGCGCCCGCGGCACCCGCGGGCAGCCAGCGCCCGATGGAAGCAGTTGTCACTGCAATCCGCGGGGGAGCGCGGTCCCGCGCTGAGATCCGCACCATGACCGGCCTGAGCCCCAGCACTGTCGACGCAGTGGTGCACCACTTGCAACGCGTCGGCCGGCTCACGCTGGAGGAGATCGGGTCGTCGTGCGCGGGCGGCGCGTGCTCGTCCTGTGTGGCGGCGGCCCCGAACGGTGGTTGCGCATCGGCGAACCGCACTGACCGTCCGAGCGGACCCGTTGCGCTCGTGCTGACCAAACGGCCCGCGGATCCCGGGTACAGTTAGCCATGAATATGGGCCATAGCAGGAAGGTGCTGCCATGACTGAGAACGGTCAGGATGAGCGGTATCAGTTGGGGTTCGTTGACTACGAAGTCCCCGACAGTTTCTTCGAACCACTGCCGGAAGACGAAATCGGTGCTTGGGAATAGTTTTCTGCCGGATCCTGACGACATTCTCGACCGCGCCCACGTCGTCTCCCTGCCGATGGCGGTGCGGTTCCGCGGCATCACCACGCGCGAGGCCCTGCTTATCGACGGCCCCGCCGGCTGGGGCGAGTTCTCCCCCTTCCTCGAGTACAGCGACGAAGAGGCGGCAGCCTGGTTGCGCGCCGGGCTCGAAGCCGCTTACGAGGGATACCAGGGTTTGGGTGGCCCTAGCGAAGTGGAGGTCAACGGCACCATTCCCGCGGTGACACCCGGCGAGGTGCCTGACGTTCTCGCCCGGTTTGAAGGCGTGCGCACATTCAAAATCAAAGTCGCTGAGCGTGGGCAAGCGCTCGCAGACGATGTCGCGCGTCTCCGAGCCGTCCACGAGTTGCGCCCCGACACCGTGCTGCGTGTCGACGCCAACGGCGCCTGGACCGTGCAGGAAGCGATCGCCGCCGCCCGTGCCTTTGAGGACATCCTCCCGCCCGCGGAAGGCGCGTCGGATGGCTCGACCGGAACTGCGCGCGGCGGGTACCTGGAGTACATCGAGCAGCCGTGCCGCACGGCGGAGGAGCTAGCGGCGGTGCGCCGTAACGTGCGCACGCCGATTGCGGCGGATGAGTCGATTCGGAAGGTGGCGGACCCGTACCGCGTGGTCAAGCTGGCGGCAGCGGATACGGCGGTGTGCAAGGTCGCACCACTCGGCGGGGTGCGCAACCTCACGCGGATCGCCCGCGACCTGGACCTGCGGATTACGGTGGCCTCTGCCCTGGACACCGCGGTGGGGATTCACGCCGGTCTCGTCGCCGCCGCGGCGGTGGGGTCGCAAGCGGCGGGGCTGGCCACGCAACGGCTGTTCATTGAGGATGTCGCTGACCCATTCCCCATCGTGGATGGGCGCATCAGTATCAATTCGTCAGAGTTGTTCGCGCCGGATGCGGATAGGGTGGCGGGTTTGCAGGCGTCGTCGATAAGAAAAGACTGGTGGTTTTATCGTCTGAGGCGCTGTATGGCATATGTTTGATTCATGCCAGCAACAGCGATAACTCACGATTCTACTCAGTTCGCGGAAGGCGACATCGCCACCGCGCCGGAACGCAAGGACTGGCGCCGCCAAGCCATCGGCCTGTTTGTGGGCCTTGCGGCGGCGGTGGTCATTTATCTGCTGTTCCCGGACGGTGCCGCCGACACCGTCGCTCAGTCCGCCGGCGCTGACGCGGAGAAAGAGTACTCCGCGCAGGCGATGCGCATCGTGGCTGCGGTCGCGGTGTGGATGGCGGTGTGGTGGATGACGGAGGCGATTCCGCTCGCCGCCACTGCGCTGATTCCGCTGGCCATCTTCCCGATCATGGGCGTGGCCGAGTTCAAGGAAGTCAGCGCCCCGTACGCCTCTGACACGATCTTCTTGTTCATGGGCGGATTCATGATCGCGCTGGGTCTGCAACGGTGGAACTTGCACCGCCGGCTTGCGCTGTGGGTGGTCAAGCTCATCGGTACGTCCCCGAAGCGCATCATCCTGGGCTTCATGGTGGCCACCGGCTTCCTGTCGATGTGGGTGTCCAACACCGCCACGGCCGTGGTCATGCTGCCGATCGGTGTTTCCGTGCTCACTCTCACCGCGGAGCAGCTGGGCAGCATGGACAAGCAGAAGAACTTCGCCACGGCGCTGATGCTGGGCATTGCGTACTCGGCGTCGACAGGCTCGCTGGGCACGCTGATCGGTACGCCGCCGAACCTGCTGCTGGCCGGCTACATGAAGGAATCGCACGGTATCGAGATCGGTTTTGGCAAGTGGATGATGTTCGGTGTGCCCATTGCGGTGCTGTTCACGCTGCTTGCGTGGGTCATCTTGATCAATGTGTTCAAGCCCGAGATCGATGAGATCCCCGGGGGCAAAGAGCTTATCGACGACGAATTGAAGAAGATCGGCCCCTGGACCCCCGGCCAAATCCTCGCCGGTGTGATCTTCGTGTCTGCAGCGCTGGCCTGGGTGTTCATCCCGCTGGGGATGGAGACCTTCGGCTGGGACTTCCCCTACACCGATGCGAGCGTGGGCATCATCGCCGGGTTGTTGCTGTTCACCATTCCCGGCAAGCTCAACGGCATCCGCCTGCTGGATTGGGAGACCGCCAAGGACATCCCGTGGGACGTGTTGCTGCTGTTCGGCGGCGGTCTATCGCTGTCGGCGATGTTCACCAAGACGGGCCTGTCGTTGTGGGTCGGTGAAGCGGCCAAGATCCTTGCTGGCCTGCCGGTCATTGTGCTTATCGCCGCCGTGGCTGTGCTCATCCTGCTGCTGACGGAGCTGACCTCCAACACCGCGACCGCTGCGACGTTCCTGCCGATCATGGGCGGTGTGGCCACCGGCATCGGCCTGACATCGGGCGGCGAAATGAACGTCATGCTGCTGACTATTCCGGTCGCCTTGGCCGCAACGTGCGCGTTCATGCTTCCGGTGGCCACCCCGCCGAACGCGATTGCCTACAGTTCCGGTTACGTCACCATGGGGCAGATGATCAAGGGCGGCATTTGGTTGAACGTAATCGGCGTGGTGATCATCACCCTGGCTACCTACTTCCTGGCGGTGCCTGTCTTCGGCCTGGTGCTGTAGGCCGCCGCTTCACCGCGGTAGGTCTCAGATCGCCGGGGGACTACGATGTGGCCCATGGATGATCAGACCCGCCGCGACGGCTCGAATAATGAGACCGAGTTCCTCGGCGCCGACGACCGCACTGCACAGTTCCAGCCCCGCGAGAAGGGGCCACGGCAGTACATGCCGGATGAGACGACCTACCAGGCTGCGTACCCGGAGACGCAGTACGGCGGCCACACCCAGTACGGCGGGCAGGACAGCTACGACGGATACGGCGGCTATGAAGGTTACGAGGGCTACGGCGATCCCGAACCTTACGAGCAGCCGTACCGCCCGCCGCGCGACCGCCAGGCCTACAGCGATCCCGAGCCCTACGAGCAGCCGCAGCGCGGCGGCAGGGCCGGCGGCGTCGCCATGGGCATCACCGCGTTGCTGTTGGCCCTGGCAGCCCTTGTCTTGTTCTTCTTGTGGCGCGGGGCGGAGGGCCGTGCGAACCAGCCGCCGCCGGCACCGGTGACCCTCACGGAGACAGAGACAGTGACGACGACCCCGGAGGGTCTGCTCGACGGCCTGTTCGGCCGCAACTCCGACGGTGATCCCCAGGTGACCATCCCGTCTGACCTGCCGGATGACCTTCCCTCCGAGGTTCCGACTGAGATTCCGCCTGAGCTGCAAGACGAGGCGGAAGGCGTCGTTAGCGAGATCCAGGGCTTCCTCGACGATCTGTTTGGGTCGGGGCAGTAATGGCGGATTCTGCAGTAGAGGCAATTGCGGTCGCGAATTACGTCGCGGAAGAGGTCGCCGGGCATGTCACGGATGTCGTGTTGTGCCCGGGTTCGCGCAACTCGCCGTTGGCGTACGCGTTTCTGGCGCGCAGGGACGTCACTGTCCATTCGCGTATCGACGAACGCGCCGCCTCCTTCCTCGCCCTCGGCCTCGCGCGTGTGCAACGCAGGCCGGTGGCGGTGGTGATGACCTCGGGAACTGCGGTGGCGAACTGCTACCCGGCCGTCATCGAGGCGCACATGTCGCACACCCCGCTGCTCGTGGTCAGTGCGGACCGGCCGGAGCGGCTGGTGGGCACCGGCGCATCGCAGACGATCTGGCAGCAGGGCATCTTCGGCCGCTACGCCGCGACACAGCAGGTCGCCGCGGTGGGTGACCCGATCGAGCTAGACGCGGACGCGGGCGGCAGCAGCGCCGCGCATATCAATGTCGCGTTGGATACCCCGCTCGTGCCGGAGGCGCTGGCGGAACCGGTGGGGACGCCGCGCCGGGTTGTCGGCCCTGGGCGGCTGCAGGGCGGGGCAGGTTTTGTCGACCACGGCGCGGTCGATGTCGACCTGACTTTGAACACACTGGTCATTGCCGGTGACGAGGCCTGGGAGGTCCCCGGACTTGAGCACATACCCACGATTGCCGAACCGACCGCCCCGACCCCATTCCACCAGGTGCACCCCTTGGCGGCGCGGTTTTTCACTCAGGATGAGGTGGCGGTGAGCCACGACGGCGGGGACTTCGCCGCGTCGACAAAGCCGGACCAGGTCATTGTGGTCGGCCACCCAACGCTGCACCGCGATGTGCTGGCGCTCATGGCGGACAACACCATTGAGGTCATCGGGCTGTCGCGCACGGAGGCGTTCACGGGCAACCCTGCCCGCCGCGGCAGCAGAGTGAACGTCACCGGACAACCGACCGATCAGTGGCTCAAGATTTGCGAGGCTGCCGGCGACGTCGGCGCCCAGACAGTCCGCGACGCTCTCGAGGACAAGCAATACGGTTTCACCGGCCTGCATGCTGCCGCAGCGGTGGGCGACACGTTAGCGGTGGGGGACACGTTGGTGCTCGGCTCGTCGAACCCAGTGCGCGACGCCAGCTTGGTCGGCCTGCCTTTCGACGGCGTGTCCACCTACTCCGCCCGGGGTGCTGCCGGCATCGACGGCACAGTGTCCCAGGCAGTCGGCATTGCTCTGGCCACGCAGGCACTGCACCCGGATGAGCTGCGCGCCCCGCGCACGGTCGCGCTCGTCGGCGACGTGACCTTCCTGCACGACATCGGCGGGTTGCTCATCGGCAGCCACGACCTGCCGCAGCCGCGTCCGAGCAACCTCACCATCGTTGTGGCCAACGACAACGGCGGCGGGATCTTCGAGGCTCTCGAACCCGGTGCTGAACCGTTGCGCGAGAACTTCGAGATGGCGTTCGGCACGCCTCACGACGTTGACATCGCCGCCCTCGCAGACGCATACGGTGTCGCGTACCGCCGGGCCGAGACGACGCAGGAATTGGTGGAGTGCCTGGTCGATGGCGTCGATAAGCACGAGCCCGTGACTGTGATTGAGGCCGTGACCACGCGCGCGACCAGGCGCGGTTTGGCGGAGCAGCTGAAGAAGTGATTCAGCGCCGCCTGCACCAGCTGATCATCGCGCTATACCTGTGCGCGATGCTCGGCAGCGTGGCCATGGTCGCAGGGCCCGTGATGAACGATGCCACCATTTCCCGCGACCCCGGCCGCGGCATTGCCACCGTCACCAGCGTGACCTGGTTGCGCACCTCCGTCGAGTACCTGGACGAAACCGGACGCGTGCACTTCCCGCCCCACGGTCTGCTCTACCCCTCGGGGCTGGGAGAGGGGCAGCAAGTGTGGGTGACGTACGCCAAATCGGACCCTGACATTGTGAAGGTGGAAGGTCGCTCGTGGCCCCTTGCGATCATTCCGGCGCTATCGGTGGCGCTCATGTCCACGCTCATCGCGGCGGCGGGATGGCTGGCCGTGTCGCGGGCGGGATGGCGTGAAAATTCACCTGCCGTTACCGAGAAAGACGCGAACAGTTAGCAGGCCAAAGACATAATGGTGCAATGCGTGTCGCTATTGTTGCCGAAGCTTTCCTGCCCAACGTCAACGGAGTAACCAACTCCGTCCTGCGTGTGCTGGAGCATTTGGAGGCGAACGGCCACGAGGCGATTGTCATCGCTCCTGGTGCGCGGTCGAACCAGGAGGAGGTCCCGTCCTACGCCGGCTTCCCGGTCGTGCGTGTGCCCACGATCATGGTGCCGCTGGTTGATTCACTGCCGGTGGGCATTCCGAACACGACGCTGTGGAACACTTTGCGAGAGTTCCAGCCCGACGTGGTGCATCTGGCCAGCCCGTTCGTGCTTGGTGGTGTCGGAGCGATTGCTTGTCGACGTTTGAAGCTCCCCGCCGTCGCCCTCTTCCAAACCGATGTCGCGGGATTCAGCGCCCGGTACCACCTCGGCTTCCTGGAGAAGGCGGCGTGGCTGTGGACGCGCAGGCTGCACAACATGACCCAGATGACGCTCGCCCCGTCGTCAGTGACCATCGCGGAGCTTGAGAAGCACGGCGTTCAAAACGTGCACAAGTGGGGGCGCGGGGTCGATTCGGAGCTGTTCCACCCGTCGAAACGCAGCGAGCAGCTGCGCGCGAAGTGGGACCCGACGGGAACGAAGAAATTCGTCGGCTTCGTGGGGCGCCTCGCGTCGGAGAAGGGCGTCGAGCGCCTTGCGGCCCTGCACGGGGATCCAGGCATTCAGCTGGTCATCGTGGGTGACGGGCCGGAGCGACGCGACTTGGGCAAGCTCATGCCGAATGCGATTTTCACCGGTGAGCTGCGCGGGGAGACGCTCGCGGCGGCCTACGCATCGTTGGATTTGTTCGTGCACACCGGCGAGTTTGAGACCTTCGGGCAGACGCTGCAGGAGGCGCAGGCTTCCGGCACGCCGACGATCGGGCCGCGCGCGGGCGGGCCCATCGACACGATCGTCGACGGCTACAACGGCCAGCTTCTCGACGTCCCCACCTTCGAACGCGACCTACCCGCCGCCGCTGCGACCATCCTCGCCGACGACAACCTAGAGCAGATGAGCGGCAACGCCCGCGAGTCCGTTGCGAACAAGACGTGGTCGGCGCTGTGCGACCAGCTCCTGGGCTACTACGAGCAAGCAATCGACGCTAGCCCGTACAAGGGGCGCAAAGGCGGGCGTAGTCAGGCGAAGTAGACTGTCTTCCTATGGCCAAGGCGAACCTGGAGAAGAACCCGCACGATGTGGCGGGGATGTTCGATGACGTCGGCAAGAACTACGACATCACGAACACGGTGATGACAGCTGGCCTGGACCGCCGCTGGCGCCGCCGCACCCGCGAACTGCTGGACCTGAAGCCCGGCGAGCGGGTGCTCGACTTGGCCGCCGGCACGGCAGTGTCCACCGAAGAGCTGGCGAAGTCCGGTGCGTGGTGCGTGGCCTGCGACTTCTCCCAGGGCATGCTCGCCGCCGGTGCGCACCGCAACGTGCCGAAGGTCGTTGGCGACGCCATGCACCTGCCGTTCGCCGATGAGACCTTCGACGCTGTGACCATCTCCTACGGTCTACGCAACGTGCACGATTTCGAAGCCGGGTTGCGCGAAATGGCGCGTGTGACCAAGCCGGGTGGCCGATTGGTGGTCAACGAGTTCTCTACCCCCGTCATCCCGGTGTTCTCCACCATTTACAGCACGGTCCTGCCGCGGATGATCCCGCTGCTGGGCAAGGTGTTCTCCTCCAACGCCCCCGCCTACGAGTACCTTGCGGAGTCCATCAAGGCATGGCCTGCCCAGGAGCAGCTCGCCAGCGCCATCAACGCTTCCGGCTGGGAGCGTGCCACCTGGAAGAACCTCGCCTTCGGCATCGTCGCGCTGCACCGCGCTGAGAAGCGCTGAGAAAGCCTAGCGGGCATCCCACAGCGGCGCGCCGCGGCGGATCGCTGAAGCTGAAACGACGGACCCGGTCGCGCGCCACGCCCGCGCGACGAGGTCCTTGTCTTCTTCGCTGATGAGGTTGCCCATCAGGCGGGCGGCGGCGGGCATGAGGTAGCGGCCGCCGAGGCCTCGCAACGCCATGGGCCCAGCCAGGGGCAGGAACTGTGGGTAGGTGAGCAGGCGGGCAGCGGTGCGCGCAAGCACGAAGGCCTCGCCGTAGCGGCGGCGCAGTTCGTGCGGCCAGACCAATGTCAGGTCACGGTCGCGTGAGCCCGCGCTTGCTTCGGTGATCAGGTCGACCGCCATGATGGCGGTCTCCAACCCGTAGTCGATTCCTTCACCGTTCAGGGGGTTGACGCAAGCGGCGGCGTCGCCGATGAGCATCCAATTCGGGCCGGCGACGTTCGATACGGCCCCGCCCATGGGCAGGAGCGCCGAGGCGATGTCGCGGGGTTCACCCAGCTGCCATTCGTCGCGGACCTGGTTGGCGTATTCGACGAGCAGCTTTTTGGTGTTCACCTTGGCAGGCCGAGTGTCGGTGGACAGGGCCCCGCATCCCAGGTTCACGGTTCCGTTCGCCTCTCCCTTTCCGCTTGGGGCGGAGCGTCCCAGTGGGAAGATCCAGCCGTAGCCGGGTTGAATCTCGCCGCTAGAGTCGCGGAGTTCGACGTGGGAGTGCATCCACGGCTCGTCAGCAAACGGGGTGGTGCAGTAGGAGCGCGCGGCGATGCCGTAAACCTCGCCGCGGTGCCACTGCCTACCCAGCAGCTTTCCGACGGGCGAACGCACCCCATCGGCAACCACCACCCAGCGCGCACCGAACGTTCCCTTCGGGGTGACCACTGCCGTGATCTCGCCTTCCGCCCCGTGCTCGAGAGCGGTGACGGGGCAGTCGTAGAGGACGGTGGCGCCGGTGGTGGTGGCCAGGTCGGCCAAGGAAGCGTCGAAAAGCGTGCGGGGAGATGCCGACCCCTCGGTGCCGTAGGAGCCGTTGGGCCACGGTGCGGTGACGGAGCCGCCGAAACCGTGCAACTTCAGGCCCTTGTTGCGGTAGGCAGGCAGTGCAGATCCGAGCCCCAGCGTGCGCAAGGAGTGGACTGCCCGTGGGGTGAGTCCGTCGCCGCAGGTTTTGTCGCGGCGGCGGGAAGAAGCGTCGATAAGCAACGTGCTCATGCCGGCGCGCACCGCGGCGATCGCTGCGGCGGAACCAGCGGGACCGGCCCCGACGACAACGCACTCGAAGGATTTCATCGCACTTATTGTGCCAGACTCACACACCGTGGACTACGGTAAAGGGGACCATCAACCCAGCACGCACGACCCGCAAGGACAACCAATGACCAACGGCACACCCCAGTTAGACCTTGGGGATCAGGAGCTGGCTGAGCGCGTTGCGGCAGGGTTGGATAGCGTGGAAAAGCTCATGTTTGAGCGTTTGTCCAGCGAGCAGGACTTCCTCAACGAGAAAGTCACGCACCTGGCCAAGGCGGGAGGGAAGCGTTTCCGCCCGATGATGGCCATGCTCGCCAGTGAGTTCGGGGATCAGCCGCAGGCGGAGAACGTGGTCAAGGGTGCGACGATTGTTGAAATGGTGCACTTGGCCACGCTGTACCACGACGACGTGATGGACGAAGCCGCAAAGCGCCGCGGGGTCGATTCCGCCAACGCACGCTGGACGAACACCGTCGCGATTCTTTCTGGTGACTTCCTGCTGGCGGAGGCGTCACGCATCATGAGTGAAATTGACACCGCCACCGTCGCGCACTTCGCCGACACGTTCAGCGACCTAGTCACTGGCCAGATGCGCGAGACGGTGGGCCCCGGTGAAGGCGACCCGGTCGAGCACTACCTCAACGTCATCCGCGAAAAGACCGGCGTGCTCATCGCGTCCGCCGCGTTCCTCGGGGCGACGCACTCCGGCGCGAAAGAGGAGGACGTGCGCACGCTCAAGGAGCTCGGCGAGGCAGTGGGCATGATCTTTCAGATCGTCGACGACATCATTGACATTTTTTCCGACTCCACACAGTCCGGGAAGACCCCTGGCACCGACCTGCGCGAAGGCGTGTTCACGCTGCCTGTCCTGTACGCGATGCGCGATTCCAGCCCCGCAGGCGAGGAACTGCGTGCGATGCTCACCGGCCCGCTTATCGACGATGCCGACGTCGCCCGCGCCCTCGACCTCATCGCGCAAACGGACGGCCGTCAGCGGGCGCTTGACGACGTCCGGGGATACCTCGCCGACGTCGACAAGCATCTCGACGCGCTGCCCGACATCCCCGCGAACCGTGCAATCCGCCAGATCTCGCGGTACACCGTCGAACGCGTCGGGTAGCGTTTAGTGCTCCGAGCTGGTGATTTGCACTTTTTCGGGGCGCGTCCTGTAATGTAGTCCGAGCACGCCAGGTTGCCCGAGCGGCCAAAGGGAGCGGACTGTAAATCCGCCGGCATTGCCTTCAGAAGTTCGAATCTTCTACCTGGCACCAACAAACGCACCGAGGGATTTCCCGCGGTGCGTTTTTCTTTCGACAAGGCGGAGTTCACGGGGCGGTCACGCGCGCTTTACTTAGAAATAGCTAAGCGTTCATCTCGCGCTTCTAAGTTCGGGAGCGTCCTGTTCTCTCTCCTGAAGGGTCCTTTATGTCTCGCTCCCGTTTCCGCAGCGCGGTTGCTGTTGCCGTCTCCGCTGCTCTTGGTTTCTCAGCGCTCGTCGCGCCGCACGCGTTTGCTCAGCCAGCTAACTCTCCCGTTGTCATCAACGAGGTCGAATCCAACGGCGACCCTGTCGCTGACTGGGTAGAGCTGGCTAACACCAACAATGATCAAGACATCGATATCTCCGGCTGGAAGATCCTCGATGACAACGACAAGCACGCTCCGATCGTCATCCCGGACGGCACAAAGATCGAGTCGGGCGGCTACTTCGCCCTCTACACCGAGAAGCAGACTCCGGACGGCTCCAAGGGCTACGGCCTGGGTGGGAACGACTCTGTTCGCGTGTACAACGCCGCGGGCGAGCTTGTCGCTGAGACCACCTGGAACGGCCACGCCGAGAACACCTGGGGCCGTATCCCGGACAAGACTGGGGAATTCACCGGGACTGGTGAGGCGACCCGTGGGTTGGCCAACAAGGCGGCAGGGGAGAAGCAGCCGGCCGCGGAGGAAGCCTGGCCGTTCGACCCGCAGGAGATTCAAAACATCGACTTGGGTGGCGCGTTCGCGGAAGAGGACATGTCCGGCATTGACTTCGACAACAACGGCCGCGCGTGGATTGTCAACAACGACAAGGGAACGCTTCTCGCTGTCGACTACGACGAGGCCACCAGGCAGTATTCCAATGCCGGTTCCTGGAAGCTGCGCTACAAGGACGGTTCCGGTGACCCGGATACCGAGGGCATTACCGTCGGCCCGGACGGCGCACTCTACGTGGCCACCGAGCGCGACAACACTCAGAAGGATGTTTCCCGCCCGTCCATCCTGCGCTACGAACTGCCCGGTGGCGACGAGAAAGAGCTGAAGGCCACCCACGAGTGGGATCTGAAGTCGCTCACGGGGGAGATCGGTGCGAACGCCGGGTGGGAGGCGATTTCCTACATCCCTAATCAGAGCGTGTACGCCGTTGGTTTGGAGGCTAACGGCAAGGTCTACTTCGTCGACCTCAAGGACGATGAAACCCACGAGCTGAAGCAGGAATACCAGTCTCCGTTCCAGGGGGCGATGGCGCTGGATTACAACTCCGTCGACAAGCAGCTGCGTGTGCTGTGCGACGAGGTCTGCGAGGGCGCATCCATCAACGTGGCTCACAACGGAACGGACTTCGCGCCGGTGTCCAAGGTTCAGGCGCGGCCAGAAAAGATGGAGAACTTCGCTAACGAGGGCTTCGCCACCTTCGTCTCCCGCAGCCAGTGCAAGAATGGGAAATCCACCGACACCACGCGCTTCCTCTGGGTTGACGACGGCGTGTCGGGCGGTATTTCCCTGCGCGGCGCGGTCTCCACGAAGGAGACGGAATGCGAGCCGACCACGGGTGGCGGATCAGGTGAAGGCTCGGCAGAGGGTTCGGGTGAGTCGTCGTCACGCGATGCGGACGGCAACCTGAACCCGGGCGCGAAAGCAGGAATTGCACTGGGCGTTCTCGCGGCGCTGGGCGCGATCTTCGCTGCTTTCAAAGACCAGATCAACGGTGTCCTGGGGCAGCTCTTCGGCATCCGTTTCTAGCGGTATAAACAGGCTGAAACAGAGATTGACCTGCTGATTTGTGAATGTGCGCAATGGCAGGTTAATCTTTCAAAGGCTTCAAACAAGCGGCTAACGCTTCAGAGGCTGCGCCCCCTTAGCTCAGTCGGCAGAGCGTCTCCATGGTAAGGAGAAGGTCAGCAGTTCGATTCTGCTAGGGGGCTCTGTTGTTTGCTGCCATCTGACCGGGAAACTGGGCAGAAGGAAGTAGGCACATGGCGGTGTAGCTCAGTGGTAGAGCAAGCGACTCATAATCGCTGTGTCGAGAGTTCAATTCTCTCCATCGCTACTCACCTTCTAGGGGCGGTTCTACGCTCGTGGTAGGGTTGGCGTACTGTTTTACGCAGTGCACCAAAGGGGCGTGGCGCAATTGGTAGCGCAACGGTCTCCAAAACCGTAGGTTGCAGGTTCGAGTCCTGTCGCCCCTGCCATAGACGACCAAAGCCTTGAGGAGAGCTGTGACTAACAACCAGCCAGGTAGAAGTGCGGCGAAGCCCACCGGTAAACGCCAGCTGAGCGGTTCCACCTCCGTCACCTCTGAGTCTTACGAGGCTAAGCGCACTCCCGCGACCACTGCCGATGACCAGGACAACACTGGTGACGGCCCACTCGCGTTCCCCGGTGAAGTTGTCGGCGAGATGCGCAAGGTGGTGTGGCCCACCGGCTCGCAGATGGTCAACTACACGCTCATCGTGTTCGGCTTCCTCATTGTTCTCACCGCCCTGGTGTGGGGCGTGGACCAGGGCGCAGCCTGGGTAGTTGAGCGAATCCTGGTGCCTTAGGTATAGTCTTTTCAGACGAACAAATATCCCGCCGCCCGTCAAGGGTAAGGCGGGATCAGTTTTTGGCCCAGCAGGTAGGCTGGGGCGCACCACACACCCCGACGAAAAGGAGCTGTCATGGCAGAAGACACCACCAACAACGAAGCCACCACTGAAGAGCGCAACGAAGAAGAAATGGTTGCCGAAGGCGGCGCGGTGCAGGAGTCCACGGACCCGGAAACCGGTGCAGACGACGCTGAGGCTGACAGTCAGGACTCCGGTGCCACCACCGACCTCCAAGAAGACGAGATGATCGGTGAAGGCGGCGCTGTCGGCGACGGCAACGCTGACGCTGAGCCGGCGCTCGACGTGGAGCAGGACGAGGCGCCGGAGGTTGAAACCCAGCCCGTGCAAGAGGTCGACCTCGAATCGGCTGATGTCACGGAGGCTGACGCTGAGGCGCCGGTGTCCCCGGAGGCCGCTCTTGGCGCTGAGCCGGATGAGGCTGCTGACGCGGATTACAAGCGCCGTCTGCGTGAGTACACCCGCGAGCTGAAGAAGCTTCCCGGTTCCTGGTACATCATCCAGTCCTACTCGGGCTACGAGAACAAGGTGAAGACCAACCTGGACATGCGTATCCAGACGCTCGAGGTGGAGGAATCCATCTACGACGTGGTCGTGCCCATCGAGCAGGTCTTTGAGAAGGACAAGAACGGCAAGAAGAAGATCGTCAAGCGCAAGCTTCTTCCGGGCTATGTCCTGGTGCGCATGGATCTCAATGACGCAGCATGGTCCGTGGTCCGCGAGACTCCGGGCGTGACCAGCTTCGTCGGTAATGAGGGCAACGCAACCCCGGTCAAGCACCGCGACGTGGCGAAGTTCCTCATGCCGAAGGCCGCGCCTGTGGACGGTGAGGCGACCGCTTCCGAGGCGAATGCCGAGGGCGAGACCGTCATCGCGATGCCGGAGCAGGAAGAGAAGCCGAAGGTCGCGCACGACTTCCAGGTCGGCGAGGCTGTCACCATTCTCTCCGGTGCGCTGGCGTCCGTCTCTGCGACCATCAACGAGATCGACCCGGAGACCGGAAAGATCCAAGCGCTCGTGTCCATCTTCGGCCGCGAGACCCCGGTGGAGCTCACTGCGGATCAGATCGAGCGCATCATGTAGCTCGAGCACTTTGCTTATCGACGAATCACCGGCTCCCAACCTAACGGGGCCGGTTTTCGTGATTTGGGCTGGTCGGGGTCTATCCCGTACACTGAGCGATCGTGCCTGCTTACGGGTGGGTGCGGTAGTGAACGTCCCCGGTGGCTGCGTCGATAAGCAAACGGCGTTGGCGTGGCATCCGGAAGGCCGCCGTTAAACATCGTGGCGGGGGCCTGTACCAAGGAAATGAGGTAATTCGATGGCTAAGAAGAAGGTCACTGGCCTGATCAAACTGCAGATCGAGGCTGGTATGGCAAACCCGGCGCCGCCGGTCGGTCCGGCTCTTGGCGCGCACGGCGTGAACATCGTCGAGTTCACCAAGGCGTACAACGCTGCAACCGAGTCCATGCGCGGCAACATCATCCCGGTGGAGATCACGGTCTACGAAGACCGCTCCTTCGACTTCATCCTGAAGTCCCCGCCGGCTGCGAAGCTCCTGCTCAAGGCTGCTGGCCTGCAGAAGGGCTCCGGTGTCCCGCACACCGACAAGGTGGGCAAGGTCACCTGGGAGCAGTGCAAGGAAATCGCCGAGACCAAGAAGAACGACCTCAACGCCCGTGACATCGAGGCAGGTGCCGCCATCATCGCCGGTACCGCTCGCTCCATGGGCATCGACGTGGAGAAGTAGTCCGCGCGGACTCCTGCTCGTGGGAGGGTCTGGTCAGGCCCGCACCACACTTCCCGCCGCCTGATGTGGCGGCAGCAATCAATACTGCAAAGGAATTCAACATGGCCAAGAAGCACTCCAAGACTTACGCCGAGCAGCTGGCAAAGATCGACCGCGAGTCGGTCTACTCCCCGCTGCAGGCAGTCACACTGGCGAAGGAGACTGCCTCCGATAAGTACGACGCAACCATCGACGTGGCAATGCGTCTCTCCGTCGACCCGCGCAAGGCTGACCAGCTTGTCCGCGGCACCGTCAACCTGCCCAACGGCACCGGTAAGACCGTCCGCGTCGCTGTTTTCGCTGAGGGCGAGAACGCAACCAAGGCTCAGGAAGCTGGCGCCGACATCGTCGGTTCCGACGAGCTGATCGAGCAGATCAACGCCGGCAACATCGACTTCGACGTTGCTATTGCGACCCCGGACCAGATGGCGAAGGTCGGCCGCGTTGCCCGCGTCCTCGGCCCGCGTGGTCTGATGCCGAACCCGAAGACCGGTACCGTCACGCCGGACGTGGCTAAGGCTGTCAGCGAGTCCAAGGGCGGCAAGATCGCCTTCCGCGTGGACAAGGCATCCAACCTGCACGCTCTGATCGGCAAGGCATCCTTCACCCCGGAGCAGCTCGCCGAGAACTACGGCGCACTCCTGGATGAAGTTCTGCGCCTCAAGCCGGCATCCGCCAAGGGCATCTACCTGAAGAAGGTCACGGTGTCTGCGACCCAGGGCCCGGGCGTTCCGGTTGACCCGTCCGTGCAGAAGAACTACACCGAGGCTTAAGCCCGCGTAGTTCCTACGCTCACGACCCCGGTTCTCGGCATTCACGCTGAGAAACGGGGTCTTTTGCTGTGGTGCCGTCGCGCTGGTTCTCGTGACCCCACGTGCGCGTTATCCTGTGAGAAGGGTGAGACCTTTATGAAGTTGTAATCATTATGTTATTCTTTTGGAGTCACCCGCATTCATGATTTAGCCGACCTTCAGACTTCCAGAAAGGCCTCCTCGTGTCTCTTCAGCCAGCCTCCGTCCGCCGCTCCGCTCTCGCCGTCGCCCTGACTGGATCCCTTGCATTCGCAGGTAGCCCTGTAGCGAACGCGCAGGATCTCGTTCTGGAAAGCGGCCACATGAATGTCTTCAATGTCACCGCGAAAGACGGCCAGCTCAAGCTCGACCTCAAAGAGGACATCACTGGCTCCAACGTGGAGCGCCCGGCAGAAGATGTCACCATGGTGGTGCACAAGGATGCGTTCACCGAGGACACGAAGAACCTTCCCCAGGTGGGCAAGCCCGGATATGTCCTGCCGCAGGGCTACCACCAGGGCATGCTGCGTCCTGGCTGGACTACGTTGATGGCGCGCTGGGATGGTTTCACGGATGTGAAGATCCGCATCGACGAGGTCTCTGGCCCGGGCGAAATCCACGCATTCAACACAGACGGCAAGGGTGGTTTCAAGGCTGCGGCTGACGACGGTGAGTTCCAGCTCACCCCGGGCAGCGCCATCCACCAGGACACCCCGGCGCACCTGCACACCCACTGGCTGTTCACTGAACCGGGCACCTACACCATGAAGGCAACCGCACTGAGCAACGGCAAGGAATCGAACCAGGCGACCTACACCTGGGAAGTGGGGCAGAAGGCCAACGAGCGCCCGATCATGGATGAGCCGCTCTCGCTCGACCGCTTGCAGGATTTGGCAAGCACGGCGCCCGCGCCGTCGCCGGTTGCGGTTGATCCGGTTGAGAAGGGGGCAGCTTTGCCGCCGTCGCCAGCTGGTGAGCAAAAGGCACCTGCCAAGAACGGCGTAGACGCTAAGGACAGCAAGGCCGACAACAACAAGCCGAAGGCTGATGAAAAGGGCAAGGCGGAGAAGGGCAGCTCCGCTGCGACTGCAAACGCGCAGGAGCAGCGCCCGCTGAATGGTATCGCCACGGTGCTGTCCCTCATCGGTGCAACGTTCAACTTCCTGCAGGACAACCTGCTGAAGTTGTTCTGGCCCTCGAAGAAGTAACTGATCCGTCGGCGCGGGGGCAAAAGGTCGCCAGCTTTACTAATCGCGCATCTGAGGTACGACTGGGTGTCATGCTGAAACGCGTTGCTCTCTCCCAGAACCAAACCGGCGATCAGCGTTTGGCGGGTTTGCTCACGGCCTCGGCCACGAAAGCGGGGGAAGACGTCTACCCGCTGCGCAATATCGCGGCCTTCGTCCTCGAGGACGGGCAGACCCGCTTCGCCGGTCTCGGCGCGGACGAGCACACGGAGTTCGAGATCGCGTCGGTGACGAAGACGTTCACCGCTGATCTCTTGGAGCAGGCGATCGAGCTGGGTGAGGCCACGCCTGACACGACCGTGGAGGACGTGCTGGGGGAGCGGGTACGCGGCGCGGCAGTATCGACGGTGACGTTGGCGGAACTTGCCAACCACACTTCCGGTTTGCCGCGGATGGGCAAGCAGCGACTCAGTAGCAGAGTAAGAGCGGTGCTGGGCTTGAATCCTGACGTGGGCATCACAGTCGACGATGTTGTCGACCAAGCGTTAGCGGCGCGGTTGGAGGGCCGCGGCGCCGAGACGTACTCGAACCTCGCCCACGATCTCCTTGGTCTCCTGCTGGCCGAGGTTGCCGGGACCCGCTACCCCGAGCTGATCAAGCAGCGCGTGCTCGATCCGCTGGGCATGACGGAAACGTACGTGGCGCTGCCGGGAACAGTGGGGCCAGGCAAGCCGCGGGGAGTGTCCATGCTGGGCTGGCGCGTCCAGGCGTGGGAGATGGACGGCACGGCTCCTTCCGGTGGGTTACGGTCCACCACCTGCGATATGGCGAAATACGCCGCATATGTGCTCGAGCGCGACAAGTTCCGCTTCACCTGCCCGAATATCAAAGGCACTGAGCTGTACTGGCATAACGGCGGAACGTTCGGGTTCTCGTCCATGCTGCTGCTCGACACGGGTAAACAGCGTGCGTCTTTCGTGGCTGCCGATTCGTCCACGGAGATTGAACCGTTCGCGTTCGAACTTCTCGGGCTGGAAGACCCTGCCAAGAACAAGAAGCAGTGATTGCGCGATTTGGTTTCCCGCGCCACCCTGCACTAAGGTTCACCAACGAAGTTTGAACGGGAAGTCTTCCCGCGCTCAAGTTTCACCGAAGACCGTCGGTCATCCCGAAGGCGAAAGCCTAGAAGGATCGAAGACTCCACCCATGGAGTGACCCACGCAGGAGAAACGTGGCTTGTATAGCGCTTGAAAAGCGCATTGCCTCGTGCTTCTGCACGGGGCATTTTGTTTTGCGCCGGTCGCGTGGTGGCTGCCACGTGGCGTCGATAAGCGAAATGCTCCGGGCGGATACAACATGAAGTAATTGGAAGGAGGCGTGTGTCATGGCAAACCCGAAGAACACAGCTGAGCTGGCTGAACTGAAGGAGAAGTTCGAAGGCTCGTCCGCTGTTTTCCTCACCGAGTACCGCGGTCTGACCGTGAGCCAGCTGCAGCAGCTGCGCGGTGAGCTCGGATTTGATGTTGAACTGCACGTCGCCAAGAACACCCTCGTCAAGATCGCTGCTAATGAGCACGGTATTGAGGGTCTCGACGATTACCTGACCGGCCCCACCGCTGTCGCCTTCATCAAGGGTGACGCGACTGTGGATGCCGCGAAGACCATGAAGAAGTTCGCTAAGGACAATGACCTGTTCATTGTCAAGGGCGGCTACATGGACGGTAACGCTCTCGACGCATCCCAGGTGGCTGCTGTCGCAGAGATGGACAACCGCGAGACCACTCTGGCCAAGCTTGCTGGCGCTTTCCAGGGCTCTTTGGCGAAGGCTGCTGGCCTGTTCCAGGCTCCGGCCTCCAAGACGGCACGACTTGTTGCCGCACTGCAGGACAAGCAGGACGAAGCCGCTTAACAGCGGTGCGTCCCGAACGACCAAAACACACTCTTACGGCCTTGTGTAAGGCCACAACAGAAAGGAAGCCACAATGGCTAAGCTCACCAAGGACGAGCTCATCGAGCAGTTCAAGGAAATGACCCTTATCGAGCTCTCCGAGTTCCTGAAGGAATTCGAGGAGGTCTTCGACGTGACCGCTGCCGCTCCGGTTGCAGTTGCAGCAGCTGGCGCTCCGGGCGCTGCTGGCGACGCTCCGGCTGAGGAGGAGAAGGACGAGTTCGACGTCGTTCTCGAGGACGCTGGCGACAAGAAGATCGGCGTTATTAAGGCTGTCCGCGAGATCGTCTCCGGTCTGGGTCTGAAGGACGCCAAGGAGATGGTTGAGGGTGCTCCGAAGGCCATCCTCGAGGGCGCTAACAAGGATGACGCTGAGGCTGCTAAGGCTAAGCTGGAAGAGGCTGGCGCTAAGGTCTCCCTCAAGTAAGCGTTTCACGCATCTTGCCCCTGCCTGTGTGCAGGGGCTTTTTGCTTTTCGACGTTTTCTGCCCCCGCGTCCTGCCGTGGCGGGGATAGGGGCTGGGGTGATGGGATTGTAAAGTGGCACGCATGCTTCCCAAGTCCCGCATTTTGTCCGCCCTTATTGTCGGGGTCGGCATCGCGCTCATTGTCGCGGGACTGGTGGCTCCACGGTTTCTTTTGGGGGATGCCCGTTTCCCGCTCAACCTGGAACACACCACCTGGGCAATGCACGACCCGCACGGCCGGGTATTCGACCCTGATGCCGGTGAGGACGGCAAGGTTGTTGAGGTCCCCGTTACCCGCCAGCTGCACATGACCGTGCAGAACCCGGCGACAGAGGAGCGCACGGGACTGCGGATCGGCGATTCTCTGCTCCGCGGCGATAAAGACTCGGACTTTGACAACCTGATCACCGCATCGACGTGGTCGTACGAGATGGACCGTAAGTCTGGGGCGTTCGTGACCACGGCGAATCTGAGCACGGTGATGGCCATGCCGGACGCGGAGGTCCCTGTCGACGGCGTGTGGCTGAAGTTCCCCCTCGACGTCGAGCAAACGGATTATGCCGTCTTTGAGCCGTCGCTGCGCACGACGGTACCGGCCACATTCAAAGAGGAGCGTGAAGTCGCCGGCCGTTCTGTCTATGTGTTTGAGCAGCGGGTCGAGGCGGTCAACGTCGCAAAGCTGTATGCGGACGCGGCGAACACCAAGACGTTGCCAGCGCCCGACGGCGGGCAGCGCCAGGTGTTCCGCCACCACGATGCGACGCGTGAGTTCACTGTCGATCAGATCACCGGTGTTGTCGTGGGCATCAATGAGCGTGTGGACGACTACTATGCCGACCACACCGGCCGCCGTGCCCAAGACATCGTCGCGTACGACGCCGTAATGGATCCGGCCGACGTGGAGCAGATGGCGGGCCAGCTGACCACCGTGACTCAGTCTGTCTCCCGCTGGGTGACATGGGGCACGATCGGGCTGGGATCACTGCTAGCAATCGGCGGTTTGATTGGAGCGCTGCGCCCGGGCCGGGGAAGGTCTGCGCAGGTCACATCCTGACACGCGCCGAATCACCCCTCCAGGGTTGCGCTCCGCAAGCAGTGAGGTGGTAGAGTTCCACGACAAGCGATCGCGCTTCGACGGAGCATTATGCAAGACTGCTTTACAAACAGTCATCGGGGGTATAAGCTGTCTCCTTGCGCTGGAAGCCGTCGCCGGTGCGTGAATGAAACCTTGGATCCATGTTTTAGAAAAATGGGTTTGACAAGGTGACTTTGTGCATTTTAGGGGGACGGGGCTTCCACTAAATGAAACGCTATTTATCCAGCGGGTGTCCACGAGCATAAGCGCCGATGCACGTGCCCCGCGTGAGGTGCTGGAAGGACCCATCTTGGCAGTCTCGCCCCAGACCAAGTCAGTGGCCGCAATCCCCGGAGCCCCGGAGCGTTATTCCTTCGCGAAAATCGCGGAGCCAATCGCGCTGCCTGGTCTTCTTGACGTTCAATCGGAGTCTTTCGCCTGGCTCGTCGGCACGCCTGAGTGGCGTGAGCGCCAGGCGGAGGAGCGTGGCTCGGATGCCCGCATTACCTCCGGCCTCGAGGACATCCTCGAGGAGATTTCCCCGATTCAGGACTACTCGGGAAACATGAGCCTGTCTTTGTCCGATCCGTACTTTGAGGACATCAAGTACACGATCGACGAGTGCAAAGATAAGGACATCAACTACTCCGCACCCCTGTACGTGACGGCGGAGTTCATTAACAACGACACCCAGGAGATCAAGTCCCAGACCGTCTTCATCGGCGATTTCCCGCTGATGACAGACAAGGGCACGTTCATTGTCAACGGCACCGAGCGTGTCATTGTCTCGCAGCTGGTGCGTTCCCCGGGTGTGTACTTCGACGAGACAATCGACAAGTCCACCGAGCGTCCGCTGCACTCCGTGAAGGTCATTCCTTCCCGCGGCGCATGGCTGGAATTCGACGTGGACAAGCGCGACACCGTCGGTGTGCGCATTGACCGTAAGCGTCGTCAGCCGGTGACTGTGCTGCTCAAGGCCCTGGGTTGGACCACGGAGCAGATCAAGGAACGTTTCGGCTTTTCCGAGATCATGATGACCACGCTGGAGAACGACGGCGTGGCCAACACCGATGAGGCTCTGCTGGAGATTTACCGCAAGCAGCGCCCGGGTGAGCAGCCGACGCGCGATCTGGCGCAGTCCCTGCTGGAGAACGCGTTCTTCCGTGCGAAGCGCTACGACTTGGCTCGCGTCGGCCGCTACAAGGTCAACCGCAAGCTCGGTCTGGGCGGCGACCACGACGGTGAGATGACTCTGACTGAAGAGGACATTGCCACCACCCTCGAGTACTTGGTGCGCCTGCACGCCGGCGAGCGCGAGATGACCTCCCCGGAGGGCGTGATCATCCCGATTAACACCGACGACATCGACCACTTCGGCAACCGTCGCCTGCGCACCGTGGGCGAACTGGTGCAGAACCAGGTCCGTGTCGGCCTGTCCCGCATGGAGCGTGTGGTTCGTGAGCGCATGACCACCCAGGACGCGGAGTCCATTACTCCGACGTCCCTGATCAACGTGCGTCCGGTTTCCGCCGCGATCCGCGAGTTCTTCGGCACCTCCCAGCTGTCGCAGTTCATGGACCAGAACAACTCTCTGTCCGGTCTGACCCACAAGCGTCGCCTGTCCGCGCTGGGCCCGGGCGGTCTGTCCCGTGAGCGCGCCGGCATTGAGGTCCGCGACGTGCACCCGTCGCACTACGGCCGCATGTGCCCGATCGAGACTCCGGAAGGTCCGAACATTGGTCTGATCGGTGCGCTGGCGTCCTACGCTCGCGTGAACCCGTTCGGCTTCATCGAGACGCCGTACCAGAAGGTCGTCGACGGTCAAATCACTGACGAGATCGACTACCTCACCGCCGACGAAGAGGACCGTTTCGCCATCGCTGAGGCCGCTACGGCCCACGACGCTGACCGCAACATCACCGCGGACCGTATTGAGGTGCGCCTCAAGGACGGCGACATCGGTGTCGTCGGTCCGAAAGACGTCGACTACGTGGACATCTCCCCGCGCCAGATGGTTTCAGTCGCGACGGCGATGATTCCGTTCCTGGAGCACGACGATGCGAACCGTGCTCTCATGGGTGCGAACATGCAGAAGCAGGCTGTGCCGCTGCTGCGCTCTGAGGCTGCATACGTGGCCACCGGTACGGAGATGCGTGCGGCGTACGACGCTGGCGACATCGTCATTGCGAACAACGCCGGTGTCGTTGAAGATGTGACCGGCGACGTGATCACCGTCATGGACGATGAGGGCCAGCGCGAGTCCTACCTGCTGCGCACCTTTGAGCGCACCAACCAGGGCACCTGCTACAACCAGACCCCGATCGTCTCTGCAGGCGACCGCGTTGAGGCTGGCCAGGTCATCGCTGATGGCCCGGGCACCAAGAACGGTGAAATGGCGCTGGGCACCAACCTGCTCGTCGCATTCATGCCGTGGGAAGGCCATAACTACGAGGACGCAATCATCCTCAACCAGCGCGTGGTGGAGCAGGACGTGCTCACCTCCGTGCACATCGAGGAGCACGAGATCGACGCCCGCGACACCAAGTTAGGTGCGGAAGAGATCACCCGCGAGATCCCGAACGTGTCCGAGGACGTGCTCAAGGACCTCGACGAGCGCGGCATCATTCGCATCGGTGCGGACGTGCGCGACGGCGACATCCTGGTGGGTAAGGTCACCCCGAAGGGTGAGACCGAGCTGACTCCGGAAGAGCGACTGCTGCGCGCCATCTTCGGTGAGAAGGCCCGCGAGGTGCGCGATACCTCCCTGAAGGTGCCGCACGGTGAGACCGGCAAGGTCATCGCTGTCCGCCGCTTCTCCCGCGAGGACGACGACGATCTGTCGCCGGGTGTCAATGAGATGATCCGCGTCTACGTCGCGCAGAAGCGCAAGATCCAGGACGGCGACAAGATGGCCGGCCGCCACGGCAACAAGGGTGTCGTGGGCAAGATCCTGCCTGAGGAGGACATGCCGTTCATGGCTGACGGCACCCCAGTGGACATCATCCTGAACACCCACGGTGTGCCGCGTCGTATGAACATCGGTCAGGTGCTCGAGGTTCACTTGGGCTGGCTGGCTCACGCTGGCTGGACCGTCAACCCGGATGACCCGGCGAACGCGAAGCTCCTGGAGACTCTGCCTGAGCAGCTGTACGACGTTCCTCCCGAGTCCCTGACCGCCACCCCGGTCTTCGACGGCGCGACGAACGACGAGATCGCAGGTCTTCTGGCCAACACCAAGCCGAACCGCGACGGCGACGTCATGGTCGATGGCGACGGCAAGACGGTGCTTTTCGACGGACGCTCCGGCGAACCATTCAAGTACCCGATCTCCGTCGGCTACATGTACATGCTCAAGCTGCACCACCTAGTGGACGAGAAGATTCACGCCCGCTCCACCGGCCCGTACTCCATGATTACCCAGCAGCCGCTGGGTGGTAAGGCTCAGTTCGGTGGCCAGCGCTTCGGCGAGATGGAGGTGTGGGCGATGCAGGCATACGGCGCCGCCTACACCCTGCAGGAGCTGCTGACGATCAAGTCGGACGACGTGGTCGGACGTGTCAAGGTCTACGAAGCCATCGTCAAGGGCGACAACATCCCCGATCCGGGAATCCCGGAGTCGTTCAAGGTGTTGCTCAAGGAGCTGCAGTCGCTGTGCCTGAACGTGGAGGTCCTCTCCACCGACGGCACCCCGATGGAGCTGTCCGGCGATGATGACGAGTACGACCAGGCTGGATCCTCGTTGGGCATTAACTTGTCCCGTGACGAGGGTTCCGCGGCTGACACGGCATAAGTGCTAGGCGGGGGCGGGCGTCGATAAGCGAAAGGCGCCGCCCGCTCCCACAGATACGAACTTGAACTCATAAAACCTAGAAGAAAAGGAACATTTACGTGTTTGACGTAAACCTCTTCGACGAGCTCCGCATCGGCCTGGCCACCGCCGAAGACATCCGCCGTTGGTCCCACGGCGAAGTCAAGAAGCCGGAGACCATTAACTACCGCACCCTCAAGCCGGAGAAGGACGGTCTGTTCTGCGAGCGCATCTTCGGCCCGACCCGCGACTGGGAGTGCTCTTGCGGTAAGTACAAGCGTGTCCGCTACAAGGGCATCATTTGTGAGCGCTGCGGTGTTGAGGTGACCAAGTCCAAGGTCCGCCGTGAGCGCATGGGCCACATTGAGCTGGCTGCTCCCGTCACCCACATCTGGTACTTCAAGGGTGTGCCTTCCCGCCTGGGTTACCTGCTGGACCTGGCGCCGAAGGACCTTGAGCGCATTATTTACTTCGCCGCCAACATCATCACGTCCGTCGACGAGGAGGCGCGTCACAACGACATGTCCACCCTCGAGGCGGAGATGATCCTGGAGAAGAAGGAAATCGAGCAGGACACCGAGGCTGAGATCGCCGACCGTGCTCAGAAACTCGAGGAAGACCTCGCTGAGCTGGAAGCTTCCGGTGCTGCTGCGTCTGCCCGCAAGAAGGTGCAGAACGCCGCTGACAAGGAAATGCAGCACATGCGCGAGGCTGGCGAGCGCGAGATCGAGCACCTGGACGAGATCTGGAACACCTTCATCAAGCTCGCTCCGAAGCAGATGATCATCGACGAGAACCTCTACGAAGAGCTCGTTGACCGCTACGAGGACTACTTCACCGGCGGCATGGGCGCTGAGGCGATTCAGACCCTGATCCGCAACTTCGACCTGGACGCTGAGTCCGAGGAGCTGCGCCACATCATCGCTGAGGGCAAGGGCCAGAAGAAGGTCCGTGCTCTCAAGCGCCTAAAGGTTGTCGCCGCGTTCCAGCGCTCCGGCAACGACCCGGCCGGCATGATCCTCGACGCGATCCCGGTGATCCCGCCGGAGCTGCGCCCGATGGTTCAGCTTGACGGTGGCCGTTTTGCCACCTCCGACCTGAATGACCTGTACCGTCGCGTGATCAACCGCAACAACCGTCTCAAGCGCATGATTGACCTCGGTGCCCCCGAGATCATCGTGAACAACGAGAAGCGCATGCTGCAGGAGTCCGTCGACGCACTGTTCGACAACGGCCGCCGTGGCCGTCCGGTCACTGGCCCGGGTAACCGTCCGCTGAAGTCCCTGTCCGACCTGCTCAAGGGTAAGCAGGGCCGCTTCCGCCAGAACCTGCTGGGTAAGCGCGTGGACTACTCCGGTCGTTCCGTGATTATCGTGGGTCCGCAGCTGAAGATGCACGAGTGCGGTCTGCCGAAGCTGATGGCTCTCGAGCTGTTCAAGCCGTTCGTGATGAAGCGCCTAGTGGACAACGACTACGCGCAGAACATCAAGTCCGCGAAGCGCATGGTGGAGCGCCAGCGCCCTGAGGTGTGGGACGTTCTGGAAGAGGCTATTGCGGAGCACCCGGTGCTGCTCAACCGCGCACCGACGCTGCACCGCCTGGGTATTCAGGCCTTCGAGCCGGTCCTGGTTGAGGGTAAAGCGATCCAGCTGCACCCGCTGGCGTGTGAGGCCTTCAACGCCGACTTCGACGGCGACCAGATGGCTGTCCACCTTCCGCTGTCCGCGGAGGCACAGGCAGAGGCACGCATCCTCATGCTGTCCTCCAACAACATCCTGTCCCCGGCATCCGGTAAGCCGTTGGCTATGCCGCGCCTGGATATGGTGACCGGCCTGTACTTCCTGACCATGGTCAAGGGCGAGGGCGAGATCGGTGGCGAGGGCGCGTACGCTCCGGCCGACGAGAACGGTCCGGCACGCGGTGTGTACTCCTCTCACCGTGAGGCCATCATGGCCTATGACCGTGGCGTTCTGGGCCTGCAGGCCCCGATCAAGGTCCGCATCGATCACCTGCGCCCGACCGCAGAGATTGAGGCGGAGCAGTTCCCCGATGGCTGGGAGAAGGGTCAGTCCTGGTTGGCTGACACCACCTTGGGCCGCATCATGTTCAACGAGATGCTCCCTTTCAACTTCCCGTACCAGGAAGGCGCCATGGTGCGTAAGGGCGGCAAGGACAAGGTGCTGCTGGGTGACATCATCCAGGCGATGGTGGAGAAGTACCCGATGATCACCGTCGCGCAGACGATGGACAAGCTCAAGGACGCTGGTTTCTACTGGGCGACCCGCTCGGGCATCACCATCACCATGTCTGACGTTCTGGTTCTGCCGAACAAGACGGAGATCCTTGACGAGTACGAGCGTGAGGCGGAGGCCATTGAGCGCAAGTACTTCGAGAAGGGTGCGCTGACCGAGAAGGACCGCTACGACCGCCTGGTTGAGCTGTGGCAGGACGCCACCGACAAGGTCGGTAAGGCTGTCGAGGCTCTGTACCCAGACGACAACCCGATTCCGATGATCGTGAAGTCCGGTGCTGCCGGTAACATGCGCCAGATTTGGACCTTGGCCGGTATGAAGGGCATGGTCGTGAACTCCCGTGGTGAGTACATCACCCGTCCGATCAAGACCTCCTTCCGCGAGGGCTTGAGCGTGATGGAGTACTTCAACAACTCCCACGGTTCCCGTAAGGGCCTGGCTGATACCGCTCTGCGTACCGCTGACTCCGGTTACCTCACCCGTCGTCTTGTTGACGTCGCTCAGGACGTCATCGTCCGCGAAGAGGACTGCGGCACCCACCAGGGTGTCAAGGTTCCGGTCGCCGAGGCTGCAGGCACGGGCCGCTTCAACCGCCACGACCTGGTCGAGACCTCGGTCTCCGGCCGCGTGCTGGCGTCCGACGCGACCGACGCCGACGGCAAGGTCCTCCTCGAGGCAGGCTCCGACCTGTCCGAAGAGCGTATCGACGCTCTCGTCGACGCCGGCATCGAGTCCGTCAAGGTCCGCTCCGTGCTGACCTGCCAGACCCCGACCGGTGTCTGCGCGAAGTGCTACGGCAAGTCCATGGCGACGGGCAAGCTCGTCGACATCGGCGAGGCCGTCGGCATCGTCGCCGCCCAGTCCATTGGTGAGCCGGGTACCCAGCTGACCATGCGTACCTTCCACCAGGGTGGTGTCGGTGGCGACATTACCGGTGGTCTGCCGCGTGTCCAGGAGCTGTTCGAGGCCCGCGTTCCGAAGAACCGCGCCCCGATCGCGTCTGTCGCCGGCGAGATCTCGCTGGAGGACGAGGGCAACTTCTGGACCCTGACCATCCACCCGGAGGACGGCTCCGATGACGTGGTCTACGAGAAGCTGTCCAAGCGCCAGGGTCTGGCCCAGGTGCGTCGCCCGATGGAGTCCAACCCGGAGGCCATGATCGAGCGTTCGCTTCGCGACGGCGACACGGTCAAGGTCGGCGACCGCCTCCTGCGCGGTGCGGCTGATCCGCACGACGTGCTTGAGGTGCTGGGACGCCGCGGCGTCGAAAAGCACCTCATCGACGAGGTGCAGGCTGTGTACCGCACACAGGGTGTGTCGATCCACGACAAGCACATCGAGATCATCATCCGCCAGATGCTGCGCCGCGGCACCGTCATCGACGCAGGCTCCACCGAGTTCCTCCCGGGCACCCTGGTGGACCTGTCCGAGGCACGCCAGATCAACGGTCAGGCTGTCGCCGAGGGTGGCGAGCCGGCAGAGCTGCGCAGCGAGATCATGGGTATCACCAAGGCCTCGCTGGCCACGGAGTCCTGGCTGTCCGCCGCCTCCTTCCAGGAGACGACCCGCGTGCTTACCGACGCCGCTATCAACAAGCGCTCCGATAAGCTCATCGGCCTCAAGGAGAACGTGATCATCGGTAAGCTGATCCCGGCCGGTACGGGTATTTCCCGCTACCGCAACATCTCCGTCAAGCCGACTGAGGCTGCACGTTCCGCCGCCTACTCGATCCCGACCTTCGGCGATGCCATCTACGGCGACGAAGGTTACGGTGAGTTCACCGGTGCGTCCGTGCCGCTCGACGAGTACGGCATGGGCGGCTACGACACCTACCAGTAGGTAGCCCGTCGCGCTTAAGCGTGAAGGCCCGGTCTCTCCGCGTGGGAGGCCGGGCCTTTCGCTGTGTTCAGGGCTCGTTGGGAGGGCGGTTGCGGAAAAGTTGACAAACCCGATGTCGATCTACCGGCCAAGAACGCTGTGACCAGCGTAGACGGTTCTAGGTGGGAATCCAGTTTGTCAACTTTTCCGCAGGGCTGTGAGCTCTACATCTTCGCGCTCCTTGCCGCCCGGATGATGTCCACGCCACCCATGAGGGCGATGCCGGCGATGGTGATGGTGGGGGCGTCGTCAGGCAGATCCCGCTGAGCGATAGTGACGCTGGGGTGGTCGGTAACCCCGAACCCGCCCATCAGGGCGAAACCTTCGGACTTCACCCGCACGTCTTCCGGGACGACGATGGTGATCCCGCCCATGATCGCATTGGCACTAATTCGAATGTGATCGGAGGCCAAGCGAGCTTGGAGCAGGTTTAGCTCGGTTTCACCCATGAGTCCGAGTGAGAAGTGGTTGCTGTTGATCAGCCAGTCTCCGGAGCGCTCCACGCCACCCATGACGGCAATGGAGCTGGACGTGCCGCCGGGCTCGCCAGTGACAAAGTCGAGAGCCTTGGATCGCGGCTGATGTGCGGCAGAGGACCAGCCTGCTGTGTCCGGGAGTTGCTGGACAGGGGAGAGGTCGACAGTGAGCTCGTCGAGCTGGTCGGCGTAGGTGGCGCGCCAGGCTACCGCCGTGCGCTCGTCGAACTCCGTGGTGTTCAGTTGGCCGTCGGCAAAGGCCGCGGCGAGGACATCGGCGATCTCTTGGCGGCGTGCGTGTGAAACGCGCTTACGGGGCACATTGTCTGCAGAATCGGTCGACATGCCCCCAAAGCTACTTAGTTCTAAGCGGCGAAGCGTGCCCGTCACCTTGAGAGCGGGGAAGCGATTTGCTTTCCGCCGCCCGTACCCTGTACTTTTGAACCCGATTCCGCCGCTGCGCGTTTATCGCGTCGCGGAAATGGAAAAGAACTCCCCGTTCTCCTCGGACGGCGCGATGTTCGCACACGCGGAAGGGCCCCGAAGAAGAGCCCCCATTTTTGCGTGTTCGGGCGCGATGCCGGACGGTGGAGACTTGAGACACCAGACGACGACAAGAAAGTGTTGGTATGCCTACTATTCAGCAGCTGGTCCGCAAGGGCCGCCACGACAAGAAAGCCAAGGTCGCTACGGCTGCCCTGAAGGGTTCCCCGCAGCGCCGCGGTGTGTGCACCCGCGTGTACACCACTACTCCAAAGAAGCCGAACTCTGCTCTGCGTAAGGTCGCGCGTGTGCGCCTGACCTCCGGCATCGAGGTTTCCGCTTACATCCCGGGTGAGGGCCACAACCTGCAGGAGCACTCCATGGTGCTCGTGCGCGGTGGTCGTGTGAAGGACCTTCCGGGTGTCCGCTACAAGATCATCCGTGGTGCTCTGGATACCCAGGGTGTCAAGGACCGCAAGCAGGCTCGCTCCCGTTATGGCGCGAAGAAGGGACAGTAATCAATGCGTAAGCAGCAAGCACCGAAGCGTCCCGTAGTCAAGGACCCGGTTTACGATTCTGAGCTGGTCACCCAGCTGATCAACAAGATCCTCAAGGACGGCAAGAAGTCCACCGCGCAGCGCATCGTCTACGGTGCGCTGGAGATGTGCCGCGAGAAGACCGGTACTGACCCGGTTGGCACTCTCGAGAAGGCTCTGGGCAACATCCGTCCGGATCTGGAGGTTCGCTCCCGCCGTGTTGGTGGCGCTACCTACCAGGTGCCGGTTGAGGTCCGCCCGGGCCGTTCGACCACTCTGGCTCTGCGCTGGATGGTCACCTTCACCCGGCAGCGCCGTGAGAACACCATGACCGAGCGTCTGGCTAACGAGATCCTGGATGCGTCCAACGGTCTTGGTGCATCCGTGAAGCGCCGCGAAGACACGCACAAGATGGCTGAGGCTAACCGCGCCTTTGCTCACTACCGCTGGTAATTGTCGCTACAGCTCCGGTTGCCAGGGGCGCATTTAGTGTCTCGGCCTGCCATAATCGCGATTTAGTGGCAGAATCGACAAAGGAAAACATTCAAATCGCTGTCGCTTTTCCCGCAGGTGCGGGTGGAAGCGGCCGCAACAAGACGACAAGTTGGGGTATACAACGTGGCACAAGAAGTGCTTAAGGACCTAGCTAAGGTCCGCAACATCGGCATCATGGCCCACATCGATGCCGGTAAGACGACCACGACCGAGCGCATCCTGTTCTACACGGGTATTAACCGTCGCGTCGGTGAGACGCACGACGGTGGCGCGACCACGGACTGGATGGAGCAGGAGAAGGAGCGCGGTATCACCATTACCTCCGCTGCTGTTACTTGCTTCTGGAACACCAACCAGATCAACATCATCGACACCCCGGGCCACGTTGACTTCACCGTTGAGGTTGAGCGCTCCCTGCGTGTTCTCGACGGTGCTGTTGCAGTGTTCGACGGTAAAGAGGGTGTGGAACCGCAGTCCGAGCAGGTTTGGCGTCAGGCCGCTAAGTACGACGTGCCGCGTATCTGCTTTGTGAACAAGATGGACAAGCTCGGTGCGGACTTCTACCACACCGTCCAGACCATCATTGACCGCCTGGGCGCTAAGCCGTTGGTCATGCAGCTGCCGATCGGCGCTGAGGACGATTTCGATGGTGTCGTTGACCTCATCGACATGAAGGCCATCACCTGGCGCGGCAAGGTCGAGACCGGTGCGGAGCCGACCATCGAGGAGATCCCGGCTGACCTTCAGGACAAGGCTGAGGAGTACCGCGAGCAGCTGCTCGAGGCTGTCGCTGAGTCCGACGAGGAACTCATGGAGAAGTACTTCGGCGGCGAGGAGCTCACTGTTGAGGAGATCAAGGGCGCCATCCGCAAGATGACCGTCAACTCCGAGATTTACCCGGTTTTCTGCGGTACCGCGTACCGCAACAAGGGTGTGCAGCCGCTGCTCGATGCTATTGTTGACTACCTGCCGAACCCGCTGGACATTGGCGAGGTCCAGGGCACCTCTGTCGACGGTGAAGAGAAGATGACGCGTAAGCCGTCTGTCGAGGAACCGTTCTCCGCTCTGGCGTTCAAGATTGCCGTTCACCCGTTCTTCGGCAAGCTGACCTACGTGCGCGTGTACTCCGGCCAGGCCATCCCGGGTGAGCAGATGCTCAACTCCACGAAGTCCAAGAAGGAGCGCGTGGGCAAGCTCTTCCAGATGCACGCGAACAAGGAGAACCCGGTCGAGCACGCTGATGCCGGCAACATCTACGCGTTCATCGGTCTGAAGGAAACCACCACGGGTGACACCCTGTGCAACCCGGACCACCCGATCATCCTGGAGTCCATGGACTTCCCGGACCCGGTGATCCAAGTCGCTATTGAGCCGAAGACCAAGGCTGACCAGGAGAAGCTGGGTACCGCTATCCAGAAGCTCGCGGAGGAGGATCCGACCTTCACCGTGCAGCTCGACGAGGAGTCCGGCCAGACCGTCATCGGCGGCATGGGCGAGCTCCACCTCGACGTCCTGGTTGACCGTATGAAGCGCGAGTTCAAGGTCGAAGCGAACATCGGTTCCCCGCAGGTTGCGTACCGCGAGACCATCCGCAAGCCGGTTGAGCACCTCGACTACACGCACAAGAAGCAGACTGGTGGTTCCGGTCAGTTCGCGAAGGTCATCATCTCCATCGAGCCGTACGCTCCGGAGGCAGACGAGCTCGAAGAGGGCCAGTCCCCGACCTACACCTTCGAAAACGCCGTCACCGGTGGCCGCGTGCCGAAGGAGTACATCCCGTCGGTTGACGCTGGTATCCAGGATGCGATGCAGTACGGCTACCTTGCTGGCTACCCGCTCGTGAACATCAAGGCCACGCTCGAGGACGGCGCTTACCACGAGGTCGACTCCTCTGAGATGGCGTTCAAGCTCGCTGGTTCCCAGGCCCTGAAGGAAGCTGTCGCGAAGGCGAAGCCGGTGCTGCTCGAGCCGCTTATGGCTGTCGAGGTTGTCACCCCCGAGGAGTACATGGGTACCGTCAACGGCGACATCAGCTCCCGCCGCGGCCAGGTGTACGCCATGGAAGACCGTTCCGGCGCCAAGGTTGTCAAGGCGAAGGTGCCCCTGTCCGAAATGTTCGGTTACATCGGTGACCTCCGTTCCTCCACCGCTGGCCGTGCGAACTTCACCATGGTGTTCGACTCCTACGGTGAGGTTCCGTCCAACATCGCTCAGGACATCATCGACGAGCGCAACGGCCGGGCTTAAGCCCAGCTAACCCTCCCTTCTGTGCCAGGAGGGAGGGGCGGTAGCGGCCGAGCTGAGCGGAGCATCGCTTGACGACGTTTCACTGAGCCGGCCGTTACCACAGATCAACTGCCTACCGCAGTGGTTGGAGCCCTAGACAAGCCCCGGCCTGTGGTTTGAAAAACGGCATTAACAAATCTAGGATCATGTAACTGGCACATTTGCAAATGAACAACCACGTGATTGTGAGATTCACAATCACACGATCGTCCAGGAGGACAATCAGTGTCTAAGGCTAAGTTTGAGCGCAGCAAGCCGCACGTAAACATCGGCACCATCGGTCACGTCGACCACGGCAAGACCACCACCACTGCTGCTATCACCACGGTTCTGGCTAGCCAGTACCCGGAGGAGAACCAGGCATTCGACTACGCTGCCATCGATAAGGCTCCGGAGGAGCGCGAGCGTGGTATTACCATCAACATTTCCCACGTTGAGTACAACACCCCGAAGCGTCACTACGCACACGTTGACGCCCCGGGCCACGCCGACTACATCAAGAACATGATTACCGGTGCTGCTCAGATGGACGGCGCGATCCTCGTGGTTGCTGCTACCGACGGCCCGATGCCGCAGACCCGTGAGCACGTGCTGCTCGCTCGCCAGGTTGGCGTTCCGTACATCCTCGTTGCTCTGAACAAGTGCGACATGGTTGACGATGAGGAAATCATCGAGCTCGTCGAGATGGAGGTCCGCGAGCTGCTGGCTGAGCAGGAGTACGACGAAGAAGCTCCGATCGTCCAGATCTCCGCTCTGAAGGCTCTTGAAGGCGACGAGAAGTGGGTTCAGTCCATCGTCGACCTCATGCAGGCTTGCGATGACTCCATCCCGGACCCGGAGCGCGAGACCGACCGCCCGTTCCTGATGCCGGTCGAGGACATCTTCACCATTTCCGGCCGCGGTACCGTTGTTACCGGCCGTGTTGAGCGTGGTGTCCTGAACCTCAACGACGAGGTTGAGATCATCGGCATCCGTGAGAAGTCCCAGAAGACCACCGTTACCTCCATCGAGATGTTCAACAAGCTTCTCGACACCGCTGAGGCTGGCGACAACGCTGCTCTGCTGTTGCGTGGTCTCAAGCGTGAGGACGTTGAGCGTGGCCAGGTCGTCATCGCACCGGGCGCCTACACCCCGCACACCAAGTTCGAGGGTTCCGTCTACGTCCTGTCCAAGGACGAGGGCGGCCGCCACACCCCGTTCTTCGACAACTACCGTCCGCAGTTCTACTTCCGTACCACCGACGTGACCGGTGTTGTGAAGCTGCCGGAGGGCACCGAGATGGTCATGCCGGGCGACAACGTTGAGATGTCCGTCGAGCTGATCCAGCCGGTCGCTATGGACGAGGGACTGCGCTTCGCTATCCGCGAGGGCTCCCGCACCGTCGGCGCTGGCCGTGTCACCAAGATCGTCGAGTAATCACTCGCGATCGAGCGCTAGCGCTCTGATCTAACCGCTGTTTCCGGGTTCATCCCGGGGCAGCGGTTTTTTCGTGCCTTCACCCGGGCGAGTGTAGATTCAGTTGCGTGAGCCCGTCCGACATGCCTGACCCGACCCGGATCCCCACTGTTTTGGATGAGCTGCGCCTGACGTGGGAGGGGCAGCCTGAGTTGTCGCTGGCCACGCTTCTCGGTGTGCTGTCTAACCGCGGGGTGGGGTGGGGCACCTCCGACGAGGAGTTGATTGAGGCTCTCCGTGCCGAGCGCGCCATTCATCCAGCAGACGTCCCCCGCGATGAGAACGGTCGCGCAGCGCATTCTTTCCTCGTTGAGACCGCATCGCCCGACCATAGCGTCACGCTCACCCCGTCCCACGTCGTCGTTAGGTCGGTACAGGACCGCGACCGGCAGCCGAGCATGTGGGCGTATGAGTCTGTCCGGGCGACGGGTCCCGGCCGGTTGCTGGTGGTCAGGGATGGGGAGGGGGTTGAGCACCGCTTAGGCGTCGTCACGCGAATTGAAGCGCTGGGGGACGCGCCAGAGCTGGAGGGGCTCGAGCTCGCGGAAGTGGGCAACGCTGTGTGGCTTGTGCTTATCGACGGTGCCCGCGTACTGATCAGTCATCGCCTCCACACATGGCGCGTCGAGGGGCGGGCAGTTGAGAAAACTACGCTGGCGTGGGAGCGCGTTGTGCGGTGCGAGATAGGCGAAGACCTGGTCGTCTCCCCGGTAGGCGGGGGAGAGGACCAGGTCTTGGGTCGGGTGGAGCGGATCGTGCTCTTAGAGAGCTAGTTTGCCGCGACCTTGTCGAGGTGAAGCTTGAACACCGTGTCGATGTCCATGGTGTCCACAGCGTCCCGGAAGTCCTTGTCGAGCTGCTCGACGTGGGCGACGATCGTCTCGAAGTCGAACTCGGGGTTCGCTGTGATGGTGAACGTCGCGGTTGGGCGCTGTCCCACGTAGGACACGTTCTGGGTCGCCTTGGTGATCGGCTCAGTGGATTCGGCGTAGTTGCACGCAGCCTGAGCGAGGCGGGCGACATTGACGCGGGTCTCACCCAACGCCGGATTGGCGGGGGCGATGGCGCGGTTGTTGAACCCGCGGCTGCGAATGTTCGACAGGATCATCCACAGCCCCAGGATGATGGAGGCGACCATGACGGCGATGAGCGCGCCGGTGTACCAATTCATTCCTGGCACATCGGCAATCATGGAGCGGTTGATGTCGCGGACAAAGTCCGAAACGTACGGAATGTTCCAGTACAGCGCCGCGGGGATCAACCCGCCAAGGAGCAGAAGCAGCCCCAGCAGGAAGATGATCAGGCGGTCGAAGAACGCGAGTGTCCGTGTCATTGCAGCTCCCTCACCGGTTCGGGTTGGTGGATGTTGACCTTGACGTGCGGCGGCGGATTGAGCCTTTGGACCTGCTCGGTCAGGGTTGCTGCCAGACGCTGGTCGAGGTGGCCGGAACCGTCATCCTCTACGTCCACGATGAGCTTCTTGCGGGTCGCCTTGGAGGAAATGCTCGAACGGCCGAGTTCGGACCGTGCAGATGCGGTCGCCTTGCGGGCCACGTCCACCGGGCGAACCCAGATGGAGGACGGTGAAGCGACCTGCACGTGCGTCCGTGGACGCGGCATCAGCGCAGTGATGAGCAGCCACAGGCCCACCAGCGCCACGATGATGCCGACGGTGATTCCCACCGGGTTCACCGCCGCGCCACCGAGCCACTCGAAGACCGGGCGGATCCACGAGTTCTGCGGGTCGTTTTCCTGGTAGCGGTACCACAGGTCGCGGCCGATCACGCCCGCTAAGCCGAGCAGGAGCAGGCCGAGCAGGACGGTCAGCCAGCGCACAACCGGGTTGCCGCGCGGTTCACCGCCGGGTTGCGGGGCGACGTGATCGGGCCCCTGAGCTGGCGGCGCCTGAGGTTGGGGAACCTGCGGCTGCGCCAAATCAGTGATGTCGTGGATCTCAGCCATCGCTTTCCTCCTCGAGGTTGTCCGGGCTGACGGTGATCGGTGTCAACGCTTGCGGCTTAGGCGCCTGCGGCACGAGGATCTGCTTGGGATTGTCCACACCCACGCGTCGCAGCGGTTGCGGCTCCGGCCGGAGGACCTCAACGTGCTGGGGCTTCGGTGCATAGATCGGGTCGAGCGGTCGGCGTGCCGGCAGGGACACCGGTGCGATTCGCGCCGGAGCGGTAACGGTGATCTGGCGCAGCGGCTCCGTCGGCGGAATGATCACCGGCTTGCGCGGGAATGCGCGGGTAACCGTGATCGGCCGCTGGGGTGCGAACTGCGTGACGGTGATGCTGCGCAGCGGGGCCGGTGCCGGCGCAACGGGGGAGCGTGGCGCCGGCGGCTGCGGCAGCTGAATACCCGCCAACGGTAGCGGCGGGGGAGTGAGCACCGGATCGAGCGGGCGAATCGGCGGCTGTGGCACCCCGCGAACGCTTGGCGCTGGCGGGGCGGACACGTGCTGCACGGTCGGTGCCGGCGGCGTGCTCACGTGAGCGATCTGGTCGTACGTGGAGTCGTCCACAACGATTGGGGTCAGCTCGGCCTGCGGCTTGACCACGGGTGAGGTGACAGTCGATGGGGTGGTCTCCACCGGGGCCGGCACAATGCCGACGGGGTGGTGTGCCAAGTCGGTGCGCGTCACGCGCCGTTGGGAGGACACTTCCGCATCCGCCACGGCAATGTTGATGCGCGTGACCGTCAGACCGGTGAGCGTTTCCACATGGGTGCCCACCGTCTGCCGGACTTCGTCGGTAATCGCGCCGACCGGGGCGGGGTAGGTGGTCACCATCTCTACGTCGAGTGCGACAGCGCCGGAGGGACGGTCAATATGGGCATCCACGCGCGGAAAACTACGACCGGCAAGGCCGGCCAGTTTTGCGTCGATCGCGCAGGTGCCTGGAACCGTCAGCACAGCCGCTTCGGCGACGCGACCAACGGCCTTCTCGCTGATGCGGTAGGAATCTGGATCCATTAGCCGCGACCCCGGCCCGAGGTTGTGCTCACCAGCTCGGCGAGGTCAATGCGGCCTTCGAGCTGGGCGCCGACGACACCACCGATGGCGCCGAAGAGCGCGGTGAAGAAGAAGCCGAGCCACCCGCCCAAGATGAGCGCGAACGCCAGCACAACACCGATCAGTGCGCCTAGGACGGTCTTATTGGAGAAAATGTTCATTTCTGTGTCCCATACTCTTAGTTTTGCGTAGCCGTCTGGGGTCTGCGCACGGCGTCCGCCACGACGACATCAATACGCGGCGCGCCCATGCTCGCAATGGCGGGGGTCTGTGCGACGGCGCTCTGAATGTCGGCGACGATGTGCGGAATCTCGCGGCGGGAGGACAGGTCGTAGATGACGTGGATGGCAATGTGCGAGGGCCCGATCAGCTCGATGCCCTCAATCATTGCGCCCGGCACCCGCAGGAAAGCCCTGCCCATGCGGCCGCTGGTCAACCCCGCCACGCCTTTCACGGATGTCGCGGCACCGCAGATTTGCTCGGCGGTGTCGCGGGTGACGGAGAACGAAGCCATTACTGTTCCAGGACCTGACCGTTAGCCGGGTAGGTCGGCTCGTTGCGGACGGCCTCTTCCTCGGTGTTCTGCTCCGGCAGGTTGACATCGTGGACGGTGACGTCGACGCGGTCGACGATCAGGCCGGTCATGCGGGTCACGGCGATGGTGACGTTCTCGCGGATAGCGTTAGCCAGCTCGTGGATGGCAACTCCGTACTCGGCGATGATGGCAACGGCGACGTCAGCGTGGCCGTTCTCCACCACAACGTTCACGCCCTGCTGGACATTGGTGGAAGCGGTCAGGGACTCACGGACTGCGCCCCACATGCGGGCCGCGCCGCCGCCCAGGTTGTGCACACCGGAGACCTCGCGGGCAGCGATGCCGGCGATCTTGCCCACAACGTTGTCGTCGATGACGGTAGAACCGTGCTCGGTCTCGAGCGCCTCGTTGCGCGGTTGAGCTGCTGCTTCAGGGGTGGTGGAGCCGCCGGTCTCGGCGGTTGCGGGAACGTCAGCGGAGGTCGGGTTCTGGTTGTTGGTGTCCATCATGGTCCTTCCGGGAAAGTTGGGTTAGTTGCGCTTATGCGTCACTCGCCATACTAGGCTCGCCTGCGTACCTCGGCAATGCGAGAAGAAGATCGGTACCGTTTCGAGACCAAGTCCTCCTATTTGCTTTCGGTTTGAGCTGTGTGTTTAAATACTCGGGTTGCTTTAACACGGCGTCTTCAACACGGCGTCGCTGGTAAGGCGAACATGACACCTTTTGCACGGTAAGCCAGCATTGCTTATCGACGAAGGACCTGCGATCGAGCACAGGCCACCACGAGGCACTCTCGAGACCGGGGACCGGAGAAGGGGCATGGCAAATAAACAGCGGCAGTACACGAAGGCCACGGGGCGCTGATCGTCGATAAGCGATCTGCCCACCTCCTTCCAAGCCTGACACTGAGCTTTCTTGCTCAGCGGAAGCACTGACAAGCGCGTTGTTTTCACGCCATGCATCTTCCGCCGATTGTCATGGCAGTCAATTCGTTTGAAAGACACTGGCGTTGTCAGCCGGGCCCTGAACCGGACAACGTTATAGAGAAAAGAAGCAAGCTAGTCCTCACCTCTTCGCTCTCAATTCACTTTGTTCACATCGAGCGAAGCGAGAGAGTGAACGTGGGGAAGCGAGGAAGAGGTTTACGTGGCGGGACAGAAGATCCGCATCCGGCTCAAGGCCTACGACCACGAAGCGATTGACGCATCTGCGAAGAAGATCGTTGAGACGGTCACCCGCACGGGTGCCCGCGTCGTTGGACCGGTGCCGTTGCCTACCGAAAAGAACGTGTACGCCGTTATTCGTTCTCCCCACAAGTACAAGGACTCGCGCGAGCATTTTGAGATGCGCACTCACAAGCGCCTCATCGACATCCTCGACCCGACGCCGAAGACGGTGGATGCCCTCATGCGCATCGACCTTCCTGCCAGCGTCGACGTGAACATCCAGTAGGGAGAACTGACACATGACTAACGAGATCAAGGGCATTCTGGGCCGCAAGCTCGGTATGACCCAGATCTTCGACGAGGAGAACCGTGTTATCCCGGTGACCGTCGTCGAGGCTGGGCCGTGCGTTGTCACCCAGATCCGCACTGAAGAAACCGATGGCTACTCCGCCATCCAGATCGCTTACGGCGACATTGATCCCCGTAAGGCGAAGAAGCCGCAGGCAGGCCACTACCAGAAGGCCGGCCAGAACCCGCGCCGCCACGTGGCTGAGATCCGCATGGACGACACCTCTGCCTACGAACTTGGCCAGGAAGTGACCGTCAACATCTTCGACGGCGATACCTTCGTCGACGTTGCCGGCACCACCAAGGGCAAGGGCTACGCAGGTGCCATGAAGCGCCACGGCTTCGCAGGCCAGGGTGCCGCTCACGGTAACCAGGCTGCGCACCGCCGCGTCGGCTCCATCGGTGGCTGCGCCACCCCGGGCCGCGTGTTCAAGGGCAAGCGCATGGCAGGCCGCATGGGCAGCAACCGTGTGACTACCCAGAACCTGAAGATTCAACGTATCGACGGCGACTCCAACCTGCTGCTGATCAAGGGCGCCATTCCCGGCGCTAAGGGCAGCCTGGTCACCGTCAAGACCGCAGTGAAGGGCGGTGCTCACGCATGACGAACCTGACACTTGATGTCCACACCGCTGACGGAGCAACCAAGGGCACTGTCGAGCTCCCGGCCGAGCTGTTCGACCGTGAAGCTTCCGTGCCCCTGATGCACCAGGTGGTCAACGCGCAGCTCGCCGCTGCACGCCAGGGCACCCACAAGACCAAGACCCGCGGCGAGGTCCGCGGCGGTGGCCGCAAGCCGTTCCGCCAGAAGGGCACCGGCCGCGCACGCCAGGGCTCCATCCGCGCACCGCACTACACCGGCGGTGGCACGGTTCACGGCCCGGTGCCGCGTGACTACTCGCAGCGCACCCCGAAGAAGATGATCAAGGCAGCTCTTGCCGGCGCCCTGACCAACCGTGCTCAGAACGACCGCATTCACGTGGTCGAAGAGCTCGTTCCGGGTCAGACCCCGTCGACCAAGTCCGCCCGCGCCTTCGTCGAGCGCCTCACCGACCGCAAGTCGGTTCTGCTCGTCATCGGCCGTGAGGATGTCAACTCCCGTCTTTCCGCACGGAACCTGCCGGGCGTGACCATCCTTGAGCCGGGTCAGCTGAACACCTACGACGTGCTCAACGCAGACGACGTGGTCTTCTCCGTGGAAGCTCTCCACGACTTCGTGGGCCGCGCAAACGCTGTTGGTGCCGCAGAGGAGGCAAAGAACTAATGGCTAAGATCGCCAACCCGCGCGACATCATCATCGCCCCGGTCCTCTCCGAGAAGACCTACGGCCTGATGGAGCAGAACACCTACACGTTCTACGTCGCTCCGGAAGCCAACAAGACCCAGATCAAGATTGCCGTGGAGGAAATCTTCGGCGTGAAGGTCGATTCCGTGAACACCGTCAACCGCGAGGGCAAGCGCAAGCGTTCCCGCACCGGTTGGGGCAAGCGGAAGGACACCAAGCGCGCCTACGTCACCCTCCGCGAGGGCAGCGACTCCATCGACATTTTCGGAGGCGCGACTGCCTAGCGGCAGCCAGCGCTAACGAAAAGAGTTAGATCGAAAAGGAACTACTATGGCTATTCGTAAGTACAAGCCGACAACCCCGGGTCGCCGCAACAGCTCCGTTTCCGAGTTCGAGGACATCACTCGTTCCACCCCGGAGAAGTCCCTGCTGCGCCCGCTCCCGAAGAAGGGTGGCCGCAACACTCACGGCCACATCACTACCCGCCACCGTGGCGGCGGCCACAAGCGCCAGTACCGCGTTATTGACTTCCGCCGCTCCGACAAGGACGGCATCCCGGCAAAGGTCGCTCACATCGAGTACGACCCGAACCGCACCGCCAACATCGCTCTGTTGCACTACGCAGACGGCGAGAAGCGCTACATCATCGCACCGAAGGGCCTGACCCAGGGCACCACGGTAGAGGCTGGCGCCAACGCCGACATCAAGGTGGGCAACAACCTGCCGCTGCGCAACATCCCGACCGGTACGACCATCCACGCTGTGGAGCTCAAGCCGGGCGCCGGCGCCAAGCTGGCCCGTTCCGCAGGCACGTCCATCCAGCTGCTGGGTAAGGAAGGCACCTACGCCGTTTTGCGTATGCCGTCTTCCGAGATCCGCCGCGTGGACATCCGCTGCCGCGCGACCGTCGGCGAGGTTGGCAACGCTGACCAGATCAACATCCGCTGGGGTAAGGCCGGCCGTATGCGCTGGAAGGGCTGGAGGCCCACTGTCCGCGGTGTTGTCATGAACCCGGTCGACCACCCGCACGGTGGTGGTGAGGGTAAGACCTCCGGTGGCCGCCACCCGGTTTCCCCGTGGGGCCAGCAGGAAGGCCGTACCCGCAACCCGAACCGTTATTCCAACAACATGATCGTGCGCCGTCGTCGCCCGAACAAGAAGCGCTAAGAGGAGGTAACTTCACATGCCACGCAGCCTAAAGAAAGGCCCGTTCGTTGACGAGCACCTCCTCAACAAGGTGGATGCTCAGAACGAGGCCGGAACCAAGCAGGTCATCAAGACCTGGTCCCGCCGCTCGACCATTCTCCCCGACTTCATCGGGCACACCTTCGCCGTCCACGACGGCCGCAAGCACGTGCCGGTGTTCATCGACGAGTCCATGGTCGGCCACAAGCTCGGTGAATTCGCACCGACGAAGACCTTCAAGGGTCACGTCAAGGAAGAGAAGGGGCGTCGATAAGCAATGAGTGACACCATCACCTCCGCACGCGCTACCGCCAAGTACGTTCGCACTTCGCAGATGAAGGCGAACCGCGTCCTCGACCTCGTCCGCGGCAAGTCCGTGTCCGAGGCCCTGGCAATCCTGAAGTACGCGCCGCAGTCCGTGTCCACCCAGGTGGCCAAGGTCGTCGCGTCTGCAGCTGCCAACGCTGAGAACAACTTCGGTCTTGACCCGCGCACGCTGGTCATTTCCGAGGCATACGCCAACGAAGGCCCGACCATGCGCCGCTACCAGCCGCGCGCCCAGGGCCGCGCATTCCAGATCCGCAAGCGCACCTGCCACATCACCGTGGTAGTTGAGAGCCAGAAGGAGGCTTAAACTCACATGGGTCAGAAAATTCACCCGCACGGCCTCCGGCTGGGCATCACCGCTGACTGGAAGTCCCACTGGTACGCCGACAACAACTACGCAGACTATGTCGCTGAAGACATCAAGATCCGCGAGTTCCTGAACAAGAATCTGCAGCGCGCAGGCATCGCTGACATTGTCATCGAGCGCACCCGCGACCGCGTCCGTGTCGACATTCACACCGCCCGCCCGGGTATCGTGATCGGCCGCCGCGGTGCAGAGGCTGACCGCATCCGCCGCGAGCTGGAAAAGCTCACCGGCAAGATGGTCGCCCTGAACATCCTCGAGGTCAAGAACGTCGACGCCAACGCCGCTCTGGTCGCCCAGTCCGTGGCTGAGCAGCTGGTCAACCGTGTTGCATTCCGCCGCGCCATGCGTAAGGCCATCCAGTCCGCGATGCGTCAGCCGCAGGTCAAGGGCATCAAGATTCAGTGCTCCGGCCGTCTCGGCGGCGCTGAGATGTCCCGCGTCGAGCGCTACCACGAGGGCCGCGTCCCGCTGCACACCCTGCGCGCCGAGATCGACTACGGTCTCGCCGAGGCAGAGACCACCTTCGGCATCATCGGTGTCAAGGTCTGGATCTACAAGGGTGACGTCGTCGGCGGTGTCCGCGAGTCCGAACTCAACGCACCGAAGAACGAGCGCGGTGGCCGTGGCGACCGCGACCGTCGTCCGCGCCGTGGCGGCCAGCGCCGCCAGCGCGCTGAGCAGAAGAAGGAGGGTTAAGTTCATGCTTATCCCGAAGCGCGTCAAGTACCGTCGCCAGCACCGCCCGAACCGTTCGGGCGTGTCCAAGGGCGGCAACACCATCAACTTCGGCGACTACGGCCTGCAGGCTCTCGAGCCGGCGTACATCACCAACCGCCAGATCGAGTCCGCACGTATCGCCATCAACCGCCACGTCAAGCGCGGCGGTAAGGTTTGGATCAACATCTTCCCGGACCGCCCCCTGACCCAGAAGCCGCTCGGTGTGCGTATGGGTTCCGGTAAGGGCCCGGTGGAGAAGTGGGTGGCCAACGTCAAGCCTGGCCGCATCCTGTTCGAAATGTCTTACCCGAACGAGCAGGTCGCTCAGGAAGCTCTGCGCCGCGCCGGTGCGAAGCTGCCCTGCAAGACCCGCGTTATCTCGAAGGAGGACCTGTACTAATGGCTACTGGTACCCCCGCACACGAGTTCCGCGAGCTCACCGAGGCTGAGCTTAAGGACCGCCTGTCCGCTGCTAAGGAAGAGCTGTTCAACCTGCGCTTCCAGAACGCTACCGGTCAGCTGACCAACAACCGCCGGATCTCGACGGTCAAGCGCGACATCGCCCGCATCTACACGGTGCTGCGCGAGCGCGAGCTGGGCCTGTCCACTGTCCCTGGTGAAGGAGCGTAAGTAAATGACTGAAGCAACTGGAACCGCCACCGGCAAGGGCCCGAAGCACACTGAGACCCAGCCGAAGGAGAAGGGGCTGCAGAAGCGCCGCCGTGGCTACGTCGTGTCCGACAAGATGGACAAGACCATCGTCGTCGAGGTCGAGGACCGTAAGTCCCACGCCCTGTACGGCAAGATTGTCCGTACTACCAAGCGCGTGAAGGCTCACGACGAGAACAACGAGGCTGGCGTGGGCGATCTCGTCCACATCATTGAGACCCGTCCGCTGTCCAAGGACAAGCACTTCCGCCTCCTGGACATTGTGGAGAAGGCTCGCTAGTCCTCTCTCTTCGCGAAGAAACCCGCCGATTTCAATCGGCGGGTTTCTTGCTGTTTAGTGCATCGGCTACATCATTGAATGAGGTGCTCGAGTTCGCGCGCGTAGGGTGTGTCTGCGCCTGCTCGGGACACCGTGATCGATGCGGCGAAAGCGGCGAAATTGAGGATTTCCCGCCACTCGCTGTCGTTCAAATTCAGCAGGTCGTCGCAGCCCAAACCACGCCGGTCGAACTGGTGCACCAGCGCGGCCATCACGGTGTCACCGGCGCCAATGGTGTCTACAACGTGGACGTCGTGCTGTGCGACGGAGCACTGGCCAAACGGAGCGCGCACGTGAATGCCGTTCGAGGACGTGGTCACCACGACGGGGACGTTGGATGTATCACCGAGGAATCCAACCTCGTCCTCGGACAGCTTCAGCATGCCCCGCAGGAACGCGCGGTGTTTTTCTGTTGCAGTGGCAGGGCGGATATTCGGATCGAGGCAAACGACGGCACCGGCCTCCACACTCGTGCGGGCGGCGGCAGCGTAGCGCGATGCGGCCGGCTCAAGTGCCAGCGAAAGGCTGCCGAACACGGTAAAGCCCTCTGGCGCCGGCACTGGTTCTGCCTGGCGGTCGGCTGTGCCCTCGGTGTAGAACTGGTAGCTTGCCGATCCGTCGTCACCGATGGATGCCACCGCCAATGTGGTGGGCTCGGGCCCGGTGGGGCAGTGGGGGAGGGCGACGTGGGCGTCGATAAGCGAGGCCCGCAGCTCGCGGCCGAAACTATCGCTAGATAACCGCGATTGGAACGAGACAGTGGATCCCATGCGGCCGAGAGCGCGCGCGACATTGAACGGACCGCCGCCGAGCGCTGGCCGCAAAGGCGCAAGTGGAAGCGTGCCGGCGGGTACCAGGTCCACCAGCGCCTCGCCGTAGACCGTGATCATTGGGTGCGCGTTGCCTGGTCGAAGAACTCCCGCTCGTAATAGCAGGCGTACATGAAGGCTTCGGTAGCCTTCGCGCGCTGCTCCTCGGACGCGTTCGACAGAGCCTTCTCCACGCTCTGCAGTGCCATGCGCACACCGTCTACGAAGTCGTCGCCGCCGTACATGGACAGCCATGCGTTGTAGGGGTGGGCATCGTGGTTGTTCTCTGCAAGGTGCATGCCCACTTCGGCGTAGAGCCAGAAGCACGGGAGCACCGCGGCGGCGCCGATGGCGTAGTCCGCCAGCGCCGCGGTAGACGTGAGCATGTTCACGTACCCCAGCGTCACCGGAGACGGGGGAGTGTCCGCTGCGACCTCGTGCGCGGAGATCCAGCTGCGGTGCAGATCGGATTCCGCCTCGATGGCGACAGTCGCGGACTGGGCCCACCACACCTGGTCCTCGGCGTCGGGAGCTTTCACGCTTAACGACGCCAGCGCCCGCGAGTACTCCCGCAAGTAGTAGGCATCCTGAACCAAATAGAAGGAGAACTGCTCCTGCGGCAGCGTGCCGTCGCGCAGAGCGCGGATGAACGGAGAGTCCAGGGTTTCCGGCCACACCTTTGCTGCTGCTTTCTCCCAGAGGTCCCGGGTGAAGGGGCCGGCAGCCTCGATCTTGGGTTCGAGGATGGGGGAGGAGGTGGTGTTCGGGGCGGTCCAATCGTCGCTAAGCTTCCAGGGCTGCGCGGAGCCTGCCGTTGCGAGACGGCGCGCGCGATGGGAGTGGTCGATGGGTCCGTGGCCGGTGCCAACGTTGAGGTCGTCCGCGTGCGCGATCGCCTCATGCAGCCAGCTCGACGTCCACGCGAGCGCCGTGGCTGGGTCGATAGCCATGCGCGTGGCGAAGGCCGACGACAGGGAGCAGCCCGTGCCGTGCGTGTTCTTCGTGTCCACGCGCGGGACCTCAGCGACCTCGGTGTCACCATCGGGAGAAACTAGCGCGTTTGAGGCCATGCCTTCGCGCAGGTGGCCGCCCTTGACCACGACTTTCACGCCGCTGGCGTCTGCGTAGGCCCGGCCCTGCTCCATGGCTTCCTCGAGCGTGTCCGCAGGCTGCGTGCCCGCCAGCACAGCCAGCTCCGGAATGTTGGGCGTGACCACGGTGGCGTGCTCCTTCACGAACTGCCGCAGCGCCTCCTCCGCATCCTCAGTCAGCAGGCGGTCACCGCTGGTGGCCACCATCACCGGGTCCACCACGACGATGGGCACCGGGTGCTCCGTGAGGTAGTCGGAGACCGTCTTCGTGGTCGTGGCGTCACCCAGCATGCCGATCTTCACCGCGTCGACCTGGACGTCGTCGAAGACCGCGTCGAGCTGTGCCTTGAGAAACTCCTGCGGCGGGGTGTGAATATCGCGCACACCGTGGGTGTTCTGCGCCACCAGCGAGGTGACCACGCACATGCCGTAGCCGCCCGCAGCGGCAATTGACTTCAGATCGGCCTGGATGCCCGCACCGCCCGTCGGGTCCGTTCCGGCAATGGACAGGATGTTAGGGATAGCGCTGGGCGTGCGTTCGGCCATCAGACAATTCCTCCGCGAATTCGAGTTCGATCAGGTTCAACGGGTGTAATCTCAGCCCGGCCTCATCGGGGGCTGGGCACCCCGTGTCTTATCCCTCGATCATACGTGAGGCTTGCGTCCGTCAGGGGGTCTTCAAACAATTGAAGGCCTGACTTCGACGTGTATCAAGGCCAGGTCTCGCGGCTGAAGAGCCGCGGCTTCGGACTGTTGCGGATTCCTGGGGGGCGGCTCGCCCCCTTTGGACGCTGGAATACTGCTCAGGCATATAAGCATTAACGAACGTTTTTGACCTGCGAGTTTAGATCAGCAGTATTCCGGAAAACCGCCAGTAGTATTCCGGGCTGGATGGTGCCCCCATTGGTACGGCTACCCTTCGCAACGGCCTCGGGGTCATTGCAGCACTCTGCTCTGCTCAAGGTTCTGCATCCGAGGCCAAGCGCGGCCGCCGCTTCTACCTCACAGCGCTCGTCACCGTACCGACGAAATTGTCGTAATCGGCGCGTATGCTCTCCAGTGGCTCCACCACGGCTGTTTGAGAGATCTCCGCTACCTCTCTGCGCACCGCGTTCCGGGTGCGGCGCTTCACCCCGGAGCCGATCACCCCACCGAAGACGGTGGTGACTAGACCGATGATGAGTCCCGTCAGAAGCCCAGCCATGATGAGCAGCGTGGGCACTGGCCAGCCTTCGACGGTGGGGACGAGATCGTCGCCAAGCAGCGGCATCAGCGCGCCCGGCACGAATGCCACGAGCAGATACCAAACCACTCCAGCCAGCGCGGCGATGAGCGCCAGCCACTGAATCACCGTGAGCAGGAACCATCCGCGGGACGGTTCTGCGGGGAGGCGGGTGCGCGCCACGGCACGGTCCAGTTCACCCGGCAGAGACTGGGAAATCTCCTCGGTGCGGTCCGCCACCGCCGCTGACCACGCGTGGGGCAGGCCGGCAGCGGCGGCTGCGGAATAGTCACGCAGACCTTTGTTCGCCACCGCTTTGCCGGATGCATCCAGCTCCGGCATCGAGGTGCGGTGCACGCCGACGTCATCGGACTCCTCCCGCAGGCCGAGCCGGCGCAGAGGATCGGGGCGGAACCTGGTGATCCAGCTGGTCAACAACCACCCGGTGCGCTCATGCAGCCGCTTGCGGTAGGCGGCGGCAGTGGTCGAGGCGATGCGCTCCGCCCCGGCCGCTTGAGACAAGGTCGCGTCAAGGGCACGCTTCGCGTGCTTTTCGACGCCACCCACCCCACTTGCCGGCGCATAGTCCTCCGTCACCGCCCGAATGTCAGCTTCGATGCGGGCGGCCTGAGCAGTGTGCGCGCGGGCAACCTTGGAAATGGAGCCCCGCAGCGCCTCAATGCCCTCACCGGTGCGGGTGGAGGTGGGGATGACGGAGATGCGGGAAAGGCCGTCGTCGAGAAGCAAATTCTCGAAGTTCCCGGCAACCGTGGGCACATCGTCCGCATGCAGCAGGTCAGCTTTGTTCAATACGGCGAGGGTGACCTCGGCGTGGCCGGCGTGGGGGCGGATGAACTGGTCGTGGATCACGCTGTCGGCGTACTTCTCGGGGTCGGTGACCCAAACCAGCACGTCGACTTGGCCGGCAAGGCGTTCCGCGATCGCACGGTTGGAGGCTTCCACCGAGTCGAAGTCAGGCAGGTCCAACAAGATGAGTGGGCCGGCGCCGGGAGCGAACTCACCTTCGCGGCTCCGGCGGTCTTCCACCCCAAGCCAGTCCAGCAGCGCTTCGGACCCTTCCGGCTCCCAAATCGCCGCGAGAGGCGAGGATGTGGTCGGGCGGCGCGCAGCTGCCTTGCCTAAGTCCTCGCCTACGACCGCATTGAACAGAGACGTCTTGCCGGAGCCGGTCGCGCCAAAGAATCCTACGACGGTGTGGTCAGCAGACAGGGCGCGGCGTTCCGCTCCCGCGCGCGCGACCGCTTGGAAGCGCTGGATCTCGTCGGCAGGCAAGTAGGGCGCGCCGATGGAGGCAGCTTCCTCCAACGCGGCGAGCCGGTCGCCGAGCGGAGTTGTGCGTTTGAAAAGCGCCACTATCCCTCGCCCTCCGTTCGGTGAGCTTCAGCGTCAGACGATTGCGTGCCAAACGAGCCGCGCAGCTGGTCGAATAAGCCGCGCAGGGTGCCGTGCTCGTAGCTTTCCCGCACATCCTCGGGGACATGGGCGGCGGGAACCTGCTCAGTGGGGGCCGGGGTGAGGATGCCGGGGAAACGCTCGTCGATCGACACACGCGCCTCAGCAGCGGCGGTACGGAGGGATTCGGCAGAGGTTCCCTCAAGCAGCGGGTCAGTGATGGCGTAGTAGCGCTCGCGTTCGCCTCGCAGCAGCACATCGAGACGCTGGTTGAGGTCTTCGCGCGCGTCGGCAGCCATGCGGCGGACCGTGTCCTCACCGAACACCGTCTCCAGCAACTTCTGGCCTAGCACTGCGGAACCTCCCGCGATGCCGATCTCAGCGCCGGTCAGTCCGGCCGTGGTGGAGAACACCACCAACATGAGCGCGACGGTGAGCACGTTGAGCCCCAGCGACATCACGCGGGCACGCTGGCGTTTCTCGCCCGCGGTGTCCTGAATGCGCGTCAGCATCGCCCCCTGCCATTCGCGGATGAGCTGGGCGGCCTTGTCGTCGATGTCCTGGCTGGCGCGGGCCAAGGAGGGATCAGCTGCGTGACGACGCTCCGGTGCCACCGCCCCCACATGCGCCCACGCCCGAGACGCCGCCGAGTCCGCCGCATCCACGATCACGGCGTGCAAACCCGACTCCAGCTCCGTCTCCACTTCCCGCAGGGGAGCGGGCTCGCCGCTGAAGAAGCTGCCCACCTTGTCCACCGCCTGGCTGAACCAGCGCTCGACACCGCGGAACACGTCCGAGGTGCCTACCACGTCCTGCCAGCGGTCCATGACCTCGGTGCGCAGCATCTTTCCGTCGGACGTGGCATCAATGATGTGGTGGTGCGCTGAGCGGTACAGCTCCAAGATCGACTCGTCGATGTGGTTCGCGAATTCTTCGCTGCGCTGGCGCGTAGCCACCAACTCATCCACGCGAGCAAGGGCGCCGTTGGCCGCACCTGCCACGGTCTTGCCGGCCACCTCGCGCCGGGCAGCAGAATCGTCCGCCAATGAGGTCAGGTAGTCCCGGAGCGGCGCCACCATCTCAGTCGGGAGGAACTCCTCCTGCAAGTCCTTCACGTACGGCACTTCGAAGACGGTGGCGCGTTCCAGGCCGGCCTCGTTCATCATGCGCCGCAGATCGGCCGGGACCGTGGCTGCGGCTGCCTCGTCGAGGCGGTTGAGCACGACCACGACTTCGATGCCGCGACCGGCGGCGTCATGCAGAAAGTTCCACACCAGCTGATCGGCGTAGCGCGCGGGGGTGGTGACGAAGATCCACAAGTCCGCTGCGGCGAGCAGCTGGCTGGCAAGGGCGCGGTTGCGGTCATCGGTGGAGTCGAAATCCGGGGCATCGAGAAGCGAAAGACCCTCAGGAATGCTGGGTGTTTCCACCACTCGCAGCGTCGTGGACTGCTCGTTGCCCGCGCCGTGGGAACGAGCAAGGCCGGGCAGGACCTGCGGCGAGTTGAACCATTCTGCGTCGCCCGGATTAGCCACCAACACCGGCTGTCGGGTGGTGGGGCGGATGACCCCAGGGTTCGACACATGCTCCTGCAACAAGGCGTTGACCAACGTGGACTTGCCGGATCCGGTGGACCCGCCGATCACGGCCAATAGCGGCGCGTCGAGGTTGGCCAGGCGGGGGAGTATGTAGTCGTCGAGCTGGTTGACCACCGCGCGGGCTTCATCGGCGGCGTCGGCGGGCAGCGTGGTCGCGGCCAACGAGTCGCGCAGCTGCTTGACCGCGCTTAACGGGTCGCTCGGCGGGGTGGTGGTTTGGGGGCTAGTCACCAGCCCATTGTTGCAAAAAGTTAATCCTTGTACTCAGTCTTGGTCAGATTCAGCCAGCCGTATACGCCGCCCATAATCAGGCCGCCGCCCACCATGTTGCCCAGCCACACCACGGACCAGTTGCGCAGAATATTGGCAATGGTGAACCCGTCGATCGTCTCGGGCCCGTAAACGAAGCCGCCGAGTTGGACCATCACGAAGTTCGCGATCGAGTGCTCGTAGCTCATCGCGGCGAACGCCGGAATGACCACGATGATGCCGAGCAATTTGGCGGAGAAATCTTGGCCAGCCTGCGTGGACATCATGAACGCGATGTTGACCACCATGTTCGCCAGAATCGCCTCGACGAACAAACCCCCTGTGGGCTTCGCGAGTTTGTTTTCCAGCACGGTGTGCAGCAGGCGGGTTTCGGGGTCGATGTTGCCCATGAACACCGTATGGGAGATCAGCCAACACACCACCACGGCACCGACCAAGTTGAAGAGTGTGACGAACAGGATCAGCGCCAACCCGCGTAGGACGGACACGTGCTTGGTCACCGCCCCGTAGGTCATGAACATCATGTCGCCGGTGGCGAGCTCGCCTTGCAAGACGATGATGATGTACAGCGTCGTTGCGAAGATGGCCGCGAAGACATAGCCGCCCCAGCCCGGGGCGTAGCTTTCCATGATCGTTCCGGTCGCCGCGGCGAAGGACGTCATGATTCCGAGGTAGACGCCAGCCATGATCGCGCGTACTGCGAACCGGGACGGTTCAGTGGAGAACAGGTCCAGTTTTCTGCCGATGATGCCTGGTGCTGTTTTGTGGAAGTTCATGCCCTCAACATTAGCGGTATTTAATACGTTTGAGCTGCGGTTTGATCAACGTCTTAGTGTGATCTCGGCCCCCTTCTTGCGGGGCGTAGGCAGCGACAGCCTAACCATGCTGGGATGATTTGGTCCAACACCTGTTGACGTGCTTTAATACATCAGTTGCCTGGAGCTGGTCGGCCACGACGCGCGTTTCCGAGCGGAATGGCCGAGACCCTTCGGCCTCGTTGTAGTGGACGAGGTCCGTCGATAAGCGAAGGCGCAAAAAGCAATTGACCACGTGCGTTCAGGACGGAAATCTGGCGCACATTGATCCAGGTCAGGAGACCAAAAGTGATTCAGCAGGAATCGCGTCTGAAGGTCGCCGACAACACTGGTGCACGTGAGATTCTGTGCGTCCGTGTCCTCGGCGGTTCTGTTCGACGCTTCGCCGGTATCGGCGACACGATTGTCGCCACCGTGAAGGAAGCCGCCCCCGGCGGCAACGTGAAAGAGGGCGAGATTGTCCGCGCCGTCGTCGTGCGCGCCAAGAAGGAGACCCGTCGCCCGGACGGCTCCTACATCTCGTTCGACGAGAACGCAGCTGTTCTGATCAAGAACGACACCGAGCCGCGCGGTACCCGCATCTTCGGCCCGGTTGCTCGTGAGCTGCGCGACAAGAAGTTCATGAAGATCGTTTCTCTCGCACCGGAGGTGATCTAGTTGAAGATCAAGAAGGGCGATATGGTCCAGGTCATCGCCGGTAAGGACAAGGGCGCTCAGGGCCGCGTCATTGAGGCATACCCGAAGCGTGAGCGTGTCCTGGTCGAGGGCGTGAACCGTGTGAAGAAGCACGTTGCTAACTCGTACAACGAGCGCGGCGCTGAGTCCGGCGGCATTGTCACCCAGGAGGCTCCGATCCACGTGTCCAACGTGATGATCCTTGACTCCGAGGGCGCCCCGACCCGCGTTGGCTACCGCTTCGACGAGGACGGCAAGAAGGTCCGCGTGGCCAAGTCGAACGGGGAGGACATCTAATGACTGAGATTCAGAACTACACTCCACGCCTGAAGACGCGTTACCAGGACGAGATCCGCGGCAAGCTCGCTGACCAGTTCGGTTACGACAACGTCATGCAGATCCCGGGCATCACCAAAATCGTCGTGAACATGGGTGTGGGCGACGCTGCCCGCGACTCGAAGATGATCAACGGTGCGCTCGAGGATCTCACCGCGATCACCGGCCAGAAGCCGCAGCTGCGTCGCGCGAAGAAGTCCATCGCTAACTTCAAGCTGCGTGAAGGCATGCCGATCGGTGCGAAGGTCACCCTGCGCGGCGACCGCATGTGGGAGTTCCTCGACCGTCTGCTGACGGTTGCTCTCCCGCGTATTCGTGACTTCCGCGGCCTGTCGGACACCCAGTTCGACGGCAACGGCAACTACACCTTCGGCCTCGCCGAGCAGACCATGTTCTACGAGATCGACGTGGACAAGGTTGACCGTCCGCGCGGTATGGACATCACCGTGGTGACCTCCGCGATCAACGACGAGGAAGGCCGTGCGCTGCTGCGCCACTTCGGCTTCCCGTTCAAGGACAAGGACGGCAAGATGCAGCGCCCGTAAGCGCATAACGCATTCGCTTGTCGACGCCCCCGTGGCCCCGGTTTCACACCGTGGTCACGGGGATTTTGTCATGCGGGCAGCTGTTCCCCGTGCCGTGGCCGGCATCTCGAATTAGGGTGGGGGCTGGTTCTGCCAACTCTGCCGTCTGCCCGAGGAGCGCTCGCATGTCCCGTCGTCCAGCCCGTGCGGTTATCGCAGCCGCCACCGCCCTGTCTTTAACTACCGCAACTGTCCAGCCCGCTGAAGCGGCACCCGCACCGCTGGAGATCGGCGCCCTGCCACAGCAGGACGTCGCTATTAATGGCGTGAAAGTGCCTATGCCAGCGGCGCTGCTCGCTGTCGCCGGAATCGCTGCGGCCCTCGGTGGGCTGAGTGCGTTCATCGTGCAGGCAATCATCAATGCGGCAGCGGGGCAGAAGGGCGGGTCTGCACCCGGTGGTTCTTCCCGCAAACCGGGGGATGAGAAGCCTCACGCTGAGTACCTGAATCGCTTCGACTTCAGCGAAGGGAACAATGAGAAGGCAATCGGCGGGCTCAGCGGCATCGAGCTCGTCGACCAGGACCGCTACATTGCTATCTCGGACGACAAGAAGGAGCACGGTCCGATTCGCGCGTACTACTTCAAGACGACTGATGGTGGAAAGACCTTCACGCAAGACGGAGAGGTCAGGTTCACGCAGGCGGACGGGAGCGAGTATTCCGATTACCTCGACCCCGAGGAAATCCGCTTGCTGCCGAACGGAAACTACCTGTGGACCACCGAAGGCTCAGCCGACAAGGGCACGTTCATCGCCCCACAGATCATTGAGTCCACGCCGGATGGGAAGGAAGTCCGGCGCATCGACGCTCCAGCGCACCACGCTCCCGATGAAAAGGGAACAAAGGGTGTGTACAACAACAAGGGTCCAGAGGCGATGGCGGTTCTCGCTGATGGGAAGACGATGATCACCATTAACGAGGATGCTCTCGCTCAAGATGGACCGGAGAACTCTGAGACCCACAGCTCCCTTGCCCGCATCACGGTGTACGATCTGAACTCCGGTAAAGCCGTCAAAGAGCACGCAGTTCGTGTGAGCCCGGGCCGCGGGGTGACGTCTTTGCTTGCCGACGACAACGGCAACCTGTTCATGCTCGAGCGCGGATTCAACGAAGCCACCAAGACGAACATGGCGCAGATCTACACGCTGGACCTTGAGGGCGCGGATGATGTGCTGGGCACCGAAGCACTCACCGGCTTGGAGAAGACCGCGTCCAAGACCCTCGTTTTCGACTTTGACAACCAAAAGCCCCACCCCGACAACGTCGAGGGCCTCGCCTGGGGGCCGAAGAACGCGGCTGCGAACGGTGGCCGCTCGATGGTGGTCGTCACTGACGACAACTTCAACGATTCCCAGTCGACGCTGATGCACCTGCTTGCCGTGCGCTAACACGTGCTTCCACGGTGCCTGTGCGAGCAAAGTGGGGCAAGCTGTGCTCTCCCGCGTCATGCCCGGCATGCACGGAACTCACATCGAATGTGGAGTAAGATCTCAACCCGATCACTACCGGGCAGGGCACGTTTCAGTAAGAATGGCTGAGTCTGTATGCCGGTTCGATGAGAACACCGGTGGACTCTTGATAGGGGATGTGCCCCGCACGACAGATGTGTACTTGCCAGGGAGACTTTGATGACCGCGACACTCACCGCCAGCGACGTTCGACGAGATGTTCAATCGGGGCCGACAACTACTGAAATACTGCGCGGATGCAATCTTGAACTGCATGGCGGCGGCCTCACCGCGATAGTTGGGCACTCGGGATCCGGAAAATCGTCGTTGCTGATGTGCCTGAGCGGTCTCGACGAACCATCGTCAGGCTTTGTCAGTATTAACGGGCAGGACATTTACCGCCAGTCCGCGAGCGACCGGGCCCGGATGCTGCGTACGAGCATCGGGTTCGTCTTCCAGCAGTACAATCTCGTTCCCTTTCTCTCCGTTGAAGAGAACATCACGCTTCCTTTTCGCCTGAACCGGGAGAACGTTCCCCGCCGCGTAGTCAACGGCTTGATAGAGGCATTCCATCTAGGCGCGCGGCGCGACGCGCCGGCCCGGACGTTGTCCGGCGGCGAGCAACAAAGGACCGCGCTGTGCCGGGCGCTAGCGCGACGGCCAGACATCGTGTTCGCGGATGAGCCGACAGGCGCGTTGGATTCGCAGAGCACTGGAATCGTGCTGAACACCCTCCGACGCATGGCGGACGAGGGGCAGATGATCGTCATGGTCACCCACGATCTGGAGGCTGCGGCAATGGCAGACAACGTCATTGTCATGCACGACGGTCAGGTGGCCGGGGCAGTTGGGAGGACGACCAGCCAGGAGCTACTGACTATCATCTCGAGCCTCGGGGAGTAACCAGATGCAGCGCTATGTTCTGAAGATGTTTGCCGACGGATGGCGTGAATGGACGCCAGCCATGGCCGTGGTCGGCGTGATCTCCACGATGATTGGGCTGTGCGTGCACCAGTACGCCTGGACTATGACCCCGCAGTTCCGTGACGCGGTGGCTGCCGCAGGCGCCCCACTAGCCGAGTATCAAATCCTTTCCATCACCATTTACGTCGTGATCGCGTTGGTGTCGTGGGTCGCTCTGACAGTTGTGGGGAAAGCAAGCGTTCACGCTTCCCGGCATACCCACGCGCTGTGGCTTTTGCTTGGGGCATCACCGCGCGCAGTGTTTCTGTCCACGCTGTACATTTTGCTGATCGTGAGTTTCTGCGGAGCCATGATGGGGGCGATCGCCTCAACATTTTTAGGTTTCTGGGTGCTCCCTGCATTCGATGGCGCGGTGTCCCCAGCCGTAGACATGCCGCGGTTCACTGTCGCGCTGTGGGCTCCGCTCGTGGTCGTCATCATCAGTGTCGCTACGGCCATCGTGGGTGGTGTGGTGCCTGCGTACCGGGCGTCCCGCATCCAACCCGGTGTCGCATTGCGTACGGTCCAGCAACCGGACCACAAATCCACATCGTCGGTGCTGCGGATCGTCAGCGGTTCGTTCTTTCTCCTGATTGCTGTAGCGCTCGTCGCGGCCTCGAAACTGGACCAGCAGCTCGCTTCTGCGGGGCTAGCCCCAATCATCAACCTCGCCTTCAACGCAGGTGCCAGCGCCTTGATCGGCGTTTACCTGATGTGCCCAGAGATAGTGGGATTCCTCTTTCGAGTTCTGCACAAAGTTTTTGATGTTACTGACCTGGTCGTTTCGGCACTGGGTACCCGTGCAGCAGCAGCACGGTCGCGCATGAACGTGACCACAATCGCGCCGTTGGCTGCAGGTCTTGGCGGCGTCGGGCTGCTGTTGTGCGCATTGGGTTCGGTTGGAGCAGTCGTCCAGATTCTCGAACCGGGGGCGGAAACCAACATGACCGATACTTGGATCATTATCGCCGTTGTGATTGTGTCGATGTTCGCTACCAGCGCCGCCGTTGTCGCACTGTCCGCGCGCGGACGCGGGCATGAAGTTGCTCTCCTACAATCTGCCGGAATGTCTCCGCGGCAGGTGATCGCGCTGATCGGGGCGGAGAGTTTCGCGATGTCGCTTGCAGCGACATTGGTCGCAGCTGTCCCAGTGGTTGTGGGTGGCGTGGTCTGTGCCTTCGCAACCGCGACTGCTCTCAATGGACCACCGGTTGTCGAGTGGCCGTTTAAGATGATGTCGCTTGGCATGCTCGGGGCGTGGTTATTGCTTTTCCTCATCTTGGCCATCCCCACGATCGGACCGCTCCGCAATGGGCCGAGCGCGCAACTCCGGGGTGGGGGAGTCTGACCTTGGCGGGGGTGAGCAGGTCACCGATCCCGCCCGACGGCAAGGAAGTTCGCCACACAGACGCGTGAGCACGATGCTTCTGGCTACATGTCGATAAGTGTCCAGTCAACCTGCGGTAGGCGTTCGCGCGTGGCCATCCACGTCTCGAAGGCTGCAAGGGTCTCGTCGTAGCTGGCGATCATTGCCCGGTAGTGGGCGTCGGGGCCACCGTCGCGGACTTCCACTAGGTACGCCCCCTCGGCGGGCTGGTACATGGTCTGGATGTACTGATCGCCGTCATGCGTTTCTCCGACGATGAGGAAGTCCACGTCCTCGCGCCCATGGTCGTGGAAGTAGATCATTTCATTGGTCACGCTGGTCAACCACTGAGACAATGCACGAGGAGAAGCCCAGGCAATGTCCCAGTTGTATGTGCGGATGAACATGTCTGGAGTGTCGTCGCCGTAGGCCAACACAAGGTCGCCTAACTCGAAGACGACGACCAACCCCATGTCCGCGGCGATCTGTGACAGGCGGTGGGCCACCAAGCTGACCACCACGTCGTGCACGTCCACAACGAGGCAGCGGTCGCCTCGAAGTCCGGTGCCATCTGGGTAGAGGCGTCCGTGGTCAATCAGGTCACGGTTCTGCTCCAGGACTTGATCGCGCAGCTGTTCCAATTGTTTGTCTGCGGCAAGTGGTCCGTCGGACGCGGCCACAACAGCCTCGATCATCTCTTGGTTAGGCATGGCCAGGGGCGCGTTGGGCTTGTGGATGATCAGGTCGGTGTTTCCCATGTCTCGTCTCGTTTCGGTTTGGCTGTCGCCCGCTTATAGCTTCACGACGGAAGGCTTGTGGTCCGGCGCAGGAGTGACGAGGACCTCAACTGAACGCGGTGTTTTAAGGTTCTCTTCGTAGGTGTAGAACCCGTCCGGGGCGCGAAACTGCAGCGTTGTCCAGCCTGTCCAGGGCAGACGGTAGATGTAATCCACGTGGTCTTGGGGCCCATCGATGGACGTTTCCACCGCATCGACAATCGTGATGCCCTCTTCGTCGACGTGGATGGTGTGAGTGACAAAGGCATCATCCCATTCGCTATAGCTGTCAGCGATGGTGAAGGTGGCTTTGATCGTTTCACTGTCTTCGGGGGACGGCCCACCAATGCAGATTGATCCTGGGCAGAATCCCACCGTTGGATAGCGGGAGAAATCGAGCTCCGCGTCCTCTTCGATGTGGAGGTTGCCGATCACCATGAAAACATAGCTGAACAGCTCAACGACCACATCGAAGGTGCGTGCGGGTTCGCTCATGCGGGGAAAACGCTTACGAGGTCAGCCCAGAGCTGTTCATGACGTCGCGCAGAGTGTTAGCGGAGTGCTGGAACTGCTGGGTTTCGGTCTCGTCGAGGTGCAGTTCCACAACATCGCGGATGCCGGTGCGGTTGATCACGGCGGGGGTGCCGATGTAGATGTCGTTCTCACCGTACTCACCTTCGAGCAGGACGCTGACCGGCAGAACTACGTCCTCGTTGTGGAAGACCGCCTTGGTGATGCGAGCGAGGCCGCCACCGATACCGAAGCTGGTGGAACCCTTGGCGCGGATGATGTTGTAGGCGGCGTCGCGAGTCTCCTCGAAGATGGTGTCCATCTCGTTGGAGGCATTGTCGTCTTCCTCAGCCAGGCGGCGCAGGCGCTCGCGCAGGGAGACACCTGCCGCGGAGCCAGCGGAGATGACGGGCAGTTCGGTGTCGCCGTGCTCGCCGATGACGTAGGCGTGGACGGAGTTGGAGGAAATCCCGAAGTACTCACCGAGAGAGTGACGGTAACGGGCGGTGTCCAGGATGGTGCCGGAGCCGATCACCTGGCGCGACGGCAGGCCGGAGAACTTCCAGGTGGCGTAGGCCAGAACATCGACAGGGTTGGTAGCCACGAGGAAGATGCCGTTGAAGCCATGCTTCATGACCTCGCCGACGATGGATTCGAAAATCTTCAGGTTGCGTGCCACAAGGTCGAGGCGGGTTTCACCGTCGCGCTGAGCGACACCGGCGCAGTTGACCACGAGCGCAGCGTCGCGGCAGTCCTCGTAGGTGCCCACGGTCACGCGGGTGTTGTGCCCGGACCACGGAACGGCGTGGTTGAGGTCCTGGACGTGGCCCCACGTCTTTTCCTCGTTGAGGTCGATGATGGCCAGGTGGTCGCACAGGCCCTGGTTGACCAGCGCGTATGCGTAGGCGATGCCGACGTCACCGGCGCCGATGAGGACGACTTTGTTTCCGGCAGTCGGGCTGTTGGTGATCTCGCGGTTTTCGTGCGGGTGGGTCATGGGTGCTCCTTCGGGGTGGTTAGTCACGGGACAGGTCAAACTCAGTGGTTCCTTCGATCCGTTTCGGATCTGTGCGGGTAGCGATGCTGACTCGGTTGAAAGAGTTGATGGCCACAATGCTGACCAGCAGGTTTAGTGTCTCTTCTTCACCGAGCTTTTCGACGGCAGCATCCCACAGGTCATCCGGAACCGATTCGTCGCCGTCGATGTGGGTTATCGCGTCGGTAAGCGAAAGGACCAGTTGCTTGTCCTCACTGAACGCATCGATGTTGTTGGTCCACCGCTCTGCTTCGAGGATGTGCTCCTCGGACCAGCCGTCTTTGCGTGCGTCGCGGCGGTGGGTGGCGATGCACGCGCGGCAATCATTCAAGACCGAGGCACGCAATGAGACGAGGTGGCGGTAGTCTTCCGGCACATTTTGCGAGGTGTATTTCACCATGGGCAGCAGCGAGCGCATCGCGTCGCCCCTGAGTTGCTTCCTAGGTGTCTCGGATGACTCGGTCATATTTCCGAGCCTAGTCTTCCCAGCTCCGGCGTGCTGTGTGGGAAAGCTAACTCATCACGGCCGCGGCCGGTTAGCGGGAGGAGCGAATGGTTAGCGCCAGGACTGCTCCGATAATGCAGGCCACAGTGGCTGGCCGAAGTGGTGGAGAGTGACCAACGGCTTGATGCCCCAAGAGAGAAGGTCGCGGTACTCTTCGGTGTAGCGGGCCAGCGCATCCTCATCGAATAAGCGATTTGTGCTTTTCAGGCGCTGACCTGTATGGTTGACCGACGGACCTGAGCGCGACGCACGAATGCGCCTCAGAGCCGTTTTTGAACGTGACAATCCGACATTGTTGCAGGCCCCCCGCCATAATGCGGACCGTATGAAGGGTGGCGGCGAGCACCTTCCGTTACTAAGCGGCAAGGAGCGCCCCCAAGTAGCTGTAGTAGCCCCCGACAAAACACGCGGATAACGCAGGTGGGTCACGGGAACCGCAACGAGAAAGGTAAACGGTCAACCATGACCATGACAGATCCTATTGCGGACATGCTGTCTCGCGTGCGCAACGCTAACAACGCGCACCACGAGACCGTGTCCATGCCCTCCTCGAAGTTGAAGGTCAACATCGCGGAGATCCTCAAGCAGGAGGGCTACATCGCTGACTACACGGTTGAGGAAGAAAAGGTCGGCAAGACCCTGTCCCTCGACCTGAAGTACGGCCCGTCCCGCGAGTCTTCCATCGCTGGCCTGCGCCGTGTGTCCAAGCCTGGTCTGCGCGTCTACGCGAAGTCCGGCGACCTGCCGCAGGTTCTCGGCGGCCTGGGCGTGGCCATCATCTCCACGTCCCAGGGTCTGCTGACGGACCGCCAGGCCCAGGAGAAGGGTGTAGGTGGGGAAGTCCTCGCCTACGTCTGGTAAGGGAGGTTTGTTAAAACATGTCTCGTGTAGGTAACGCACCCATCGCTATCCCCAGCGGCGTCGAAACCAAGATCGACGGCCAGCACGTCGAGGTCAAGGGCCCGAAGGGCACCCTGTCCGTGGACGTTCCGGAGCCGATCACCGCTGCTGTTGAAGACAACCAGATCGTGGTCTCCCGTCCGGACGACCACCGCACCAACCGCTCCCTCCACGGTCTGTCCCGCTCGCTGATCAACAACTGCGTTGTCGGCGTGACCGAGGGCTACAAGATCAACATGGAGATCTTCGGCGTCGGTTACCGCGTGCAGCAGAAGGGCAAGGACCTTGAGTTCTCCCTCGGCTACTCGCACCCGATTCTGATTCAGGCACCGGAAGGCGTCACCTTCGCTGTCGACGGCAACACCAAGTTCTCCATCGAAGGCATCAACAAGCAGCAGGTTGGCCAGATTGCCGCGAACATCCGCCGCCTCCGTAAGGATGACCCGTACAAGGGTAAGGGCATCCGCTACGAGGGTGAGCAGATTCGCCGCAAGGTCGGAAAGACGGGTAAGTAAACAATGAGCACTGAAGCAAACACTCAGAAGCGCACCCCGGTCGGCCGGGACATTGCTACCCGCCGCCGCGAAGCACGCGTCCGCCGCCACAACCGCATCCGCAAGACCCTGCGTGGCACCCCGGAGACCCCGCGTCTCGTCGTGCACCGCAGCTCCCGCCACATGCACGTCCAGGTCATCGACGACCTGGCAGGCCACACCCTGGTCTCCGCTTCCTCCATGGAAGAGGACGTGCGCGGCGTTGAGGGCGACAAGAAGGCCAAGGCAGCGAAGGTCGGCGAGCTGATCGCCGAGCGTGCCAAGGCAGCTGGCATCGACGAGGTCGTTTTCGACCGCGCCGGTTACAAGTACCACGGCCGCGTCGCAGCGCTTGCAGACGCAGCCCGCGAAGGTGGTTTGAAGTTCTAATGATCACCGCAGCAAAGCTCGCAAACATCAACGGAAGGATCGCGTAATGGCCGAGCGTGAACAGCGTGAAGGCGGAGCATCCGCCGAGGACCAGAACCAGAACGCTGCAGCAGACAACGCTGCAACGGACAACAACGACAACCGCGGTCGCGGCGACCGTAACGGCCGCGGTGACCGTAATGACCGAGGCGACCGCGGTGGCCGCGGCCGCCGTGACGACCGCCGCAACGATCGCGGTGGCCGCGACGACGAGCGCGACAAGTACATCGAGCGCGTCGTGACCATCAACCGTGTGGCCAAGACCGTTAAGGGTGGCCGCAACATGTCCTTCACCGCACTCGTGGTCGTCGGCGACGGCCAGGGCATGGTCGGTGTCGGCTACGGCAAGGCCAAGGAAGTTCCGGCCGCAATTCAGAAGGGTGCTGAAGAGGCTCGCAAGAACTTCTTCCGCGTCCCGATGATCGGCGGCACCATCCCTCACCCGGTCCAGGGCGAGGCCGCAGCGGGCATCGTGATGCTCCGCCCGGCAGCTCCCGGTACCGGTGTCATCGCCGGCGGCGCTGCCCGCCCGGTGCTCGAGTGCGCTGGTGTCCAGGACATCCTGGCCAAGTCCCTCGGTTCCGACAACGCCCTCAACGTGGTTCAGGCCACCGTTGCCGGCCTGAAGGAACTCGTCCGCCCCGAGGAAGTTGCTGCACGCCGCGGCAAGTCCATCGAGGAGGTCGCTCCGGCCCGTATGCTGCGTGCACGCGCAGGACAGGAGGCGTAACCCACCATGGCACTGAAGATCACTTTGAACCACGGTCTCGTCGGTGAGAAGCCGACGACCCGCAAGAACATTGAGGCTCTGGGTCTGCGCAAGATTGGCCACTCCGTGGTCAAGAAGGACAATGACGCTACTCGCGGCATGATCCTCAAGGTGCGCCACCTGGTCACCGTCGAAGAAGTAGCAGGGGAGTAAACATGGCTGAAGTAATCAAGCTCCATGATCTGCGCCCGGCTGAGGGTGCAAACAAGGCGAAGACCCGCGTCGGCCGCGGTGAGGCGTCCAAGGGTAAGACCGCTGGCCGCGGTACCAAGGGCACCAAGGCCCGCAAGCAGGTGTCGGCAGCATTCGAAGGTGGCCAGATGCCGCTTCACATGCGCCTGCCGAAGCTGAAGGGCTTCAAGAACCCGAACAAGGTCATCTACCAGGTTGTCAACGTTTCCGACCTGGCAAAGGCCTTCCCGGAGGGCGGCACCATCACCACCGCTGACATTGCTGACGCTGGCCTGGTTCGCAAGAACCAACCGGTGAAGGTGCTCGGTGACGGTGAGATCAGCGTCAAGCTGAACATCACCGCCGAGAAGTTCTCCAAGTCCGCGTCGGAGAAGATCACCGCCGCTGGTGGCACCACCACCGAGGCAGTGTCCCGCGCCACGGCTGTCCAGACGGACGCCGCGGCTGATGCCGCCGACGCTCAGGGCGTCAAGGAGTCTGACCCGTTGACGGGCACGGCCTCCATGACAAGGCCGGCAGCAGACGAGGCTGACGAGGAGAACTAAACCCTCAAAAGCTCCACGTCCATCCCCGCGATGACGGATTCATTTCCGCCCTCGCGGGGATTTTTCATGCCGCGGGGTCATTGTGGCGCCGGGGTCTTATCGCATGGTTCGCAGGCAGGGGAGTGCCACGGTCGCGGCGAGAAGCCCACGGAAAACGCCTTGTACTAGTTGCCGTTTCATGGTTTGTCCGGCGCACCTGCTAGGGTGGACGAGTCAAATATGCCCCGGTGTGTGCCGGGTGCGAACCGTACGTAACTGTCCGCAATCTTCTCTGGTGCTGCCACGGCCAGAGAAGCCAGGAGGCCACGTGTCAGCCATTGTTCAAGCGTTCAAGGACGCCGATCTACGCAAGAAGATCCTGATCACCATTGCGCTGATTGTTCTGTACCGCATCGGTGCGCAGATCCCCACCCCGGGAGTCGACTACGCGATCATCGCGGAGCGTCTCTCCGCTCTGACGGAGAGCGGCGAGTCGAACATCTTCTCCGTGATCAGCTTGTTCTCGGGGGGCGCGCTGCTGCAGCTATCCATCTTCGCCATCGGCATTATGCCGTACATTACGTCGTCGATCATCACCCAGCTGCTGACAGTGGTCATTCCGCGCTTCGAGGAGCTGAAGAAGGAAGGCCAGGCCGGCCAGACCAAGATGACGCAGTACACGCGTTACCTCACGGTGGCGCTCGCACTGTTGCAGTCTGCCGGCATCGTGGCGCTTGCGGACCGTGAGCAGCTCTTGGGTAGCGGCGTTCCGGTGCTGGTGGAGGATCGCACCATTTGGACGCTGATCATGATGGTCATTGTGATGACCTCCGGTGCGATCCTGATCATGTGGCTCGGTGAGATCATCACTGAAAAGGGTGTGGGCAACGGTATGTCGCTGCTCATCTTCGCTGGTATCGCCACCCGCCTTCCCACGGACGGTGCGTCCATCTACAGCCAATCCGGACCGGTCGTGTTCGCGGTGGTTGTCGCGGCTGTGATTCTTCTCGTGGTCGGCATCGTGTTCATCGAGCAGGGCCAGCGTCGTATTCCGGTGCAGTACGCAAAGCGCATGGTGGGCCGCCGCCAGTACGGTGGCACTTCCACCTACCTGCCGCTGAAGGTCAACCAGGCCGGTGTGATCCCGGTGATCTTCGCCTCCTCGCTGATGTATGTCCCGGTTCTGATCACCCAGATTGTCAACTCCGACAAGCCGGTTCCGCCGGACAACTGGTGGATGTCCAACGTTATGGCGTGGTTGCAGAACCCGGGATCCTGGCAGTACATCCTGATCTACTTCACCCTGATCATCTTCTTCGCCTACTTCTACGTGTCTATCCAGTATGACCCGAACGAGCAGGCCGACAACATGAAGAAGTACGGCGGCTTCATCCCGGGCATTCGTCCGGGCCGCCCGACTGCGGAGTACCTGGCATTTGTGATGAACCGTCTGCTCTTCGTTGGCGCCATCTACCTCGGCCTGATCGCCATTCTTCCGAACATCGCTTTGGATCTGGGTGTCGGCGGTAGCGGCAACATGGGCATGTCCGCGTTCGGTGGTACGGCTATCCTGATTATGGTGTCCGTGGCACTGACCACGGTGAAGCAAATTGAATCCCAGCTACTGCAATCCAACTACGAAGGACTGTTGAAATAATGCGTCTCGTTCTCCTTGGCCCTCCCGGTGCCGGCAAAGGTACCCAAGCAGCAATTCTCTCCGAGAAGCTGAACATCCCCCACATCTCCACGGGCGATCTGTTCCGCGCGAACATCGGCGAAGGCACTCCGCTTGGCGTGGAGGCGAAGGAGTACATCGATGCGGGCAAGCTGGTGCCCACTGAGGTCACCGCGCGCATGGTCGAAGAACGTTTGGCCGAGCAGGACGCGGAAAACGGATGGCTTCTCGACGGCTTCCCGCGCACCGTCGAGCAAGCCGAGATCCTCGCGGAGCTACTTGACCGTCAGGGCCAAAAGCTCGACGGTGTGATCAATTACCAGGTGGACGAGGATGTTGTCGTTGAGCGCATGCTCGCCCGCGGGCGCGCCGATGACAACGAGGAGACCATTCGCACCCGTCTGCAGGTCTACCGCGATGAGACCTCTCCGCTGATCGATCACTACGGTGACGCCTTGATCAACATTGATGCGGACGGTGAGGTTGAAGAGGTCAACGCCCGCACTATGGAGCGTCTGGGCCAGTAAATGCTGTTCGGCCGGAAGCGGGCGATCCCGGCGAAAACGCCGGGTGAGCTCGATGCGATGGAGGAGGCCGGCAAGATCGTCGGCATCGCGCTGCAAGAAGTGCGCAAGGCGGCAGTCGCAGGCTCTACCACGCTGGATCTAGACACTGTGGCGGAGCAGGTCATCCGCGACCACGGTGCCATTCCGACGTTCAAGGGATACAACGGTTTTCCTGGATCGATCTGCGCGTCCGTGAACGATGTCGTCGTCCACGGCATCCCGGGGAAGAACATCGTTCTGGCTGACGGCGATCTAGTATCCATTGACTGCGGCGCGACATTCGACGGCTGGGTCGGTGACTCGGCGTGGAGCTTCGGGGTGGGGGAGCTGTCTGCGGACGTCGATAAGCTCAATCGCGCAACCGAGCAGGTACTTGAAGAAGGCCTGCAGGCGATGGTGCCGGGTAACAGGCTTACCGACGTCTCCCACGCGCTCGAGCAAGCCACCCGTCGCGCTGAACAGGCATTCGGTGTTGAATTGGGAATTCTCGCCGGTTACGGCGGCCACGGTATTGGCCGCGCGATGCACGAAGACCCGTACCTGGAGAATGAAGGCCGGCCTGGCCGTGGCCCGCTGATTCAGGCAGGGTCGGTGCTGGCGATTGAACCGATGCTCATTCTGGGGGGTGAGACCGATTCGGTCGTCCTGGAGGATGACTGGACGGTCGTTACCGCTGATGGCTCACCGGCTGCTCACTGGGAGCACACTGTCGCTGCGACTGAAAACGGACCGCGAATTTTGACGCCGCGGACAGGGTAGAACCAGCAAAGTTATTCAACGTGAATACAATTTCGCGTTTATGTATGCGTTTAGTATGTCTAGGCGTTAAGCTTTTAGCATGTTCACTTCTTCCCGTAAACATCGCACTTTCGTCATTGCTGTCAGTACTGCCGTAGCCGTGTCTGCGGCACCCGCCGTTGCCGAGGCGGATGCCGCGTCAGCTCAGAGCTCTGGGGCCCAGATAAGCGCATCGATCGGCCGCGAAGGTTCTTCCAGCAACCTCGATGCCGTTGAAATCTTGGGGGCTGCTCGAGAGTTTGCGCGTGATCAGGCTTCCGCCATTGCCTCCGGCAACCCTGCGGTAGAGGGGCTGCTGCACGGGGCGATCGACAACATTGTCGGGAGGATCGCACCGGGCTTGCTCGAGGAGCAGGCGAAAGAACTCCCAGAGACGACAGAGACGACTCAGCCTGAGCCTAGCCTCCCGACAACACCTGAAGAACGTGGCGGTAAGCCGATTTTCGAGTTTCAGTGGTAGCTGACCAAGCTATTCACAGCTTTTCTGCGGTTCTCGGACAAGCAATTGTGCGCAGCACTTCACCCAACTAATAGTTTCGGGTTATACTTTCCGCATGCACAAACCAACTTTCCGTTCCGTGCGGGCTCTCGTGGCCGGTGTAGGTGTAACGGCTGCTCTAGTCGCGGCTCCCGTTCCGGCGCAGGCTCAGCCCGCCCTCCCGCAGGTCAACGTGTCCAGCTCTCCGTTCCTGCAGAATGCGGAAACGGCTCTCCAGGCAGCAGCCATGCAGATCAACCGTGATGCCCGCAACGCGGTGTGGGACACTCGCAATGCGTTGCGTAGCGCGGCCACCACAGTCTCCGGTGGCAACAGGGCACAGGAAAAGAAGCTTCACGACGGCATTGACCGCCTCGTCGATGCCATCGCCCCGGGGCTGATCGCCGAGAAGACCCCGAAGCCAAAACCTGCCCCGGCTCCCGCACCGAAGCCGGCTCCGGCGCCGCGCCCGGCCCCGGCTCCGCAGCCGGGTGGGTGTGCGCCGTCGGCACGCGCGTGCGTTGACCTGAAGAACCAGCGCACGTGGCTGCAGCGCGGCGGTAAGGTCAGCTACGGTCCGGTCCGCATGGGCTCCGGCAAGCCGGGCCATGAGACTCCGAAGGGATTCTTCTACGTCAACCGCAAGGTCAAGGACGAAATCTCTTGGGAGTTCAACAACGCCCCGATGCCGTTTGCTACCTACTTCACTTTCAACGGCATCGCGTTCCACCAGGGCGACCCGTCCATCAAGTCCCATGGTTGTGTCCGAATGCACCGCCAGGACGCGGAGCAATACTTCAACTCCCTGCAGATCGGTGACCAGGTCCACGTTTTCTAAACGCGTACCCGCACCCACGAGCTTGCTCCCCAACCATACGGTTGGGGATTTTGCTTTTATGCAGGTAGAAGGCTAAAGTTGTGCGATGGTGTGGGGCATGATTGCCACCGCACTATGTAGTAATGGTCGAAACGTCAGGTGACCAGCATATTTTCACTGTCACCAGGAAAGCGGAGTGTATGGCTAAAGAAGGCGCAATCGAGGTCGAGGGCCGCATTATCGAGCCCTTGAAGAACGCAATGTTCCGTGTCGAACTGGACAACGGGCACGAAGTTCTCGCCCACATCAGCGGCAAGATGCGCCAGCACTACATCCGCATCCTCCCCGAGGACCGTGTCGTTGTGGAGCTGTCTCCCTACGACCTGGAACGCGGGCGCATCACCTACCGCTACAAGTAAAACGAGAAGCCTCCTTATTCACGGCATGCCCCAAGGTGGGCATGTTTTCTCACCTCCGGCTGCGGTGGCTGGAGCCGCGTGAACCACGACCCAAGTGTCCGGCCGGACCGGACCCAAGCGTCGACTGACGTGGACGAATAGGGAGAAAACCACCGAAACAACCTGAAAGGCACGTCCAACATGGCACGTCTCGCTGGTGTGGACCTTCCGCGCAACAAGCGCATGGAGGTCGCACTGACCTACATTTACGGAATCGGGCCTGCCCGTTCCAAGGAACTGCTCGAAAAGACCGGCATTTCTCCCGACCTGCGCACCGACAACCTGACCGACGATCAGGTCGCAGCTCTTCGTGATGTCATTGAGAACTCGTGGAAGGTTGAGGGTGACCTCCGCCGCGAAGTTCAGGCTGACATCCGCCGCAAGATTGAGATTGGCTCCTACCAGGGCCTGCGCCACCGCCGTGGACTTCCCGTCCGTGGCCAGCGCACCAAGACCAACGCGCGTACCCGCAAGGGACCGAAGAAGACCATCGCAGGAAAGAAGAAGTAATACATGCCTCCGAAGACTCGTTCCACTACGCGTCGCTCTGGTCGCCGCGTAGCCAAGAAGAATGTGGCCGCAGGCCACGCGTACATCAAGTCCACCTTCAACAACACCATCGTGTCCATCACGGACCCGAACGGTGCTGTCATCTCCTGGGCCTCCTCCGGCCACGTCGGTTTCAAGGGCTCCCGTAAGTCCACGCCGTTCGCCGCACAGATGGCCGCAGAGTCCGCGGCCCGCAAGGCAATGGACCACGGCATGAAGAAGGTCGACGTTTTCGTCAAGGGCCCGGGCTCCGGCCGCGAGACCGCAATCCGTTCCATCCAGGCCGCCGGCCTGGAGGTGTCCTCGATCTCCGACGTGACGCCGCAGCCGTTCAACGGCTGCCGTCCGCCGAAGCGTCGTCGCGTTTAACAGGCTGAAAGGAAAAGAGGTAACTACACATGGCTCGTTACACCGGCCCTGCTACCCGTAAGTCCCGTCGCCTCCGCGTCGACCTCGTCGGCGGCGACATGTCCTTCGAGCGTCGCCCCTACCCTCCGGGGCAGGCTGGCCGCGCCCGCATCAAGGAGTCCGAGTACCTGCTCCAGCTGCAGGAGAAGCAGAAGGCACGCTTCACCTACGGTGTCATGGAGAAGCAATTCCGCCGCTACTACGAGGAGGCTAACCGCCTCCCGGGCAAGACCGGCGACAACCTGCTGGTGCTCCTGGAATCCCGTCTGGACAACGTTGTGTACCGTGCTGGTCTGGCGCGCACCCGCCGCCAGGCACGTCAGCTGGTTTCCCACGGCCACTTCACCGTCAACGGTGTGAAGACCAATGTGCCGTCCTACCAGGTGACCCAGTACGACATCATCGACGTCCGCGAAAAGTCCCGTAACATGCTCTGGTTCGAAGACGCCCAGGACAACCTGGTCGACTCCGTTGTCCCGGCCTGGCTGCAGGTCGTTCCGGAGACCCTGCGCATCCTCGTGCACCAGCTGCCCGAGCGCGCTCAGATTGACGTTCCGCTGCAAGAGCAGCTCATCGTCGAGCTTTACTCGAAGTAACCCCCTACCGGCGTCATATAGCGGTCGCCGAAAAAGGAGAAGTTCATGCTCATCTCACAGCGTCCTCAACTCACCGAGGAATACATCGACACCAACCGTTCGAAGTTCGTCATCGAACCGCTCGAGCCCGGTTTCGGCTACACCCTCGGTAACTCTCTGCGCCGTACGCTGCTGTCGTCCATCCCGGGCGCTGCAGTGACGTCCATCAAGATCGAGGGTGTGCTCCACGAGTTCACCACGATCAACGGCGTCAAAGAGAACGTCTCTGAGATCATCCTCAACATCAAGAACCTGGTGCTGTCCTCCGATTCCGATGAACCGGTGGTCATGTACCTGTCCGCACAGGGCCCGGCCGACGTCACCGCCGCAGATATTGATCTGCCTGCCGACGTCACCGTGCACAACCCGGACCTGCACATCGCTTCTCTGAACGAGAGCGCACGCCTGGACATGGAGCTCGTTGTCGAGCGTGGCCGCGGTTACGTCCCGGCGATGACCAACTCCGGCGGCGAGATCGGCCGTATCCCGGTCGACCAGATCTACTCGCCTGTGCTGAAGGTGTCCTACAAGGTTGAGGCAACCCGTGTTGAGCAGCGCACTGACTTTGACAAGCTGATCATCGACGTGGAGACCAAGAACTCCATGAGCGCCCGCGACGCCCTGGCGTCCGCTGGCTCCACCCTGGTCGAGTTGTTCGGTCTCGCACGCGAGCTGAACACTGCCGCCGAGGGCATCGAGATCGGCCCGTCTCCGCAGGAGACCGAGTACATCGCTGCATACAACATGCCGATCGAAGACCTGAACTTCTCCGTCCGCTCCTACAACTGCCTGAAGCGCCAGGAGATCCACACTGTCGGTGAGCTCGCTGAATGCACCGAGTCCGACCTGCTGGATATCCGTAACTTCGGCCAGAAGTCCATCAACGAGGTCAAGATCAAGCTGGCTTCCCTGGGCCTGACGCTCAAGGATGCTCCGGAAGACTTCGATCCGACCCAGATTGAGGGCTACGACGCGGAAACCGGCGATTACGTTGACGGCGGCTTGGACGACGCTGAGTAAAGAACTGAGCGCCGCACGCGCACACACTTTTTAATCCACGAGGAGTACAACAATGCCTACCCCGAAGAAGGGCCCGCGTCTCGGCGGCTCGGCTGGGCACCAGAAGCACATTCTGGCCAACCTGGCTAGCCAGCTGTTCGAGCACGGCGCCATCACCACCACCGACGCCAAGGCGAAGGTTCTGCGCCCGTACGCGGAGAAGCTGATCACCAAGGCAAAGTCCGGCACGGTCAACGACCGTCGCGCCGTGGCTGCCGAGATCCCGAACAAGGACGTCGTTACGTACCTGTTCAACGAGCTTGCTCCGAGGTTCGAGAACCGCCCCGGTGGTTACACCCGCACCATCAAGCTGGAGAACCGCAAGGGCGACAACGCCCCAATGTCCCAGATCTCCCTCGTTCTCGAGGAGACTGTCTCTGCTGAGGCGACCCGCGCTACCCGCGCAGCAGCGTCCCGCGAGAAGGCTGCCCAGGAAGCAGCCGCTGGCCAGGATGCAGCCGCACCGGCTGAGGCTGAGGTGACCGAGGTCAACGAGGCTACCGAGGCTGACGCTACCGCCGCAGCTGAGTCTGAGAACACGACCACTGTCGTCGCTCCGGAGAGCGAAGAGACTGTTGTGAACATTAACGAGGTTGAGACTCAGGCTGACGCGACCGAGGTCGTCGAGGAAGAAGCTGAGGCTGAGGGCGACAAGTAAGCCCGTCATGTAGGGCTATAGGCCCGTTCGTGAAAACCGCCTGTTGAGGAGATGCCTTCTCGACGGGCGGTTTTCTTTTTTAAGGTTTATTTGAGTAGCGCTCTTCTAGTCCCAAGCCGTAGTTCTGGAACCCCCGCGCCCCCCAACCGCTGCGCCGCATTGAGGTAAGTTCGAAATCGCCGTTCCAGAAGAGCTTCTAGCAGATAGATTGCATCCCCCAAGATGTAGTATGAAACCCGAGCGCAGGACGAGCTCCTCGCATATACATCGCACCGCCCGAAGGTTCGCTTTCGGGCGGTGTTGTCATATCGGGGTTAGACCGCAGATTGGTACGGTAAGCCCCGATGAAACATCAAGCATCCAACCCTGGTTTAGATGAAGAGCAAGCGGGCATTGTCCGCCTCCGCCTCGACATCGCGTATGACGGCACTCGGTTCCACGGCTGGGCCCGCCAGGCGGCTGCCCCGGGGGAGGAGACCCCAGTACGGACGGTGCAGGGGGAACTGGAAGATGCGCTCAGCCTCATCTTGCGTCATCCCGTGGAGCTCACCGTTGCGGGGCGCACGGATGCCGGGGTGCATGCTATAGGCCAGGTCGCGCACGCGGATGTGCCCAAACACGCGCTCGACCAGCGGTCGATCGTCGGGGAGCCGGAGAAGCTCACCCGCCGCCTCGCTCGGCTGCTGGAACCGGACCTCCGGGTCACCGCTGTCACCGAGGCACCACGAGATTTCGATGCCCGTTTCTCTGCGCTGACGCGCACCTACCGCTACCGGGTGACCACCAATACTGCTGGTCCGAACCCGCTCAGGCGCACGGACACCGCGGCGTGGAGCAAGAAGATTGACCTTCACGCCGTGCAGGAGACGGCAACGGCCTTGGTCGGGCTGAATGACTATGCGGCGTTCTGCAAGCCCCGGCCTCACGCCACCACGATCCGCGACATTCACTCTTTCACGTGGGCGGATGTCTCCACGCCGGAGGAACCGGAGCTCTACGAAGCCACGATCACCGCTGATGCGTTTTGCTGGCACATGGTTCGGGCCCTCGTCGCTACGTGTTTGGACGTCGGCTCAGGTGCTCGTGATGTCTCGTGGGCAAAGACGTTGCTCGCCGCACATGAGAGGGATCCATTGGTCAAACTAGCGCCGGCGAACGGGCTTACCCTCATTCGCGTGGACTACCCAGAGGCCGCTCATCTGGGGGAGAGGGTGTTGGTGACTAGGGATCGTCGTAAAGCGAAGGATGTGGAATAGACTGCTCTGATGGAACAGGGAAGAAAGTAGGGCCGCATGGATGTAGTCGGAGCTGTTTGGCTCGTCATTGCGGTGTTCACTCTGCCTGGACTCATCGTGGCCTGGGTTGCGGGAGCGAAGCTGCCAGCGGCGGCTGCGGCGAGTTTGCCGGCAACCTTCGGGCTGATCGGGTTCGGTAGCTGGCTGCTGGGCGCGCTGGGGATCCGTTTCGGGTGGCCGTCGTTCATCTTCTTCCTTGTGCTCGTGCTGGTGCTCGCCGGCGTGTGGCGTTTCATGTTCGCGCGGAAAGCCAAGCGTGACGGCGCCGAAACGTGGCTGCGTGCTTTGTGGCCCGGAGATTGGCGGCGGAGAAGCATCCTGGATCCGTCGTGGGTGCTCCCAGCTGCCGGTGTGACGGCGGGCGCGTGGATGCTCATCGCGAAGATGCTGGAGCTGCAGGACAACGTTCCGCACAAGATGGAAAACATCGTGCAGGGCTGGGACACGCAGTGGCACGCCAACGCGGTGCGCTTCATCATGGAGGAGGGCGTTGCCTCGCCCACGCGCATGGGTGAGCTGCAAAGCCCGGAGACACACGTGGACTTGTTCTACCCGTCAGGCTTCCACGCGGCGACGGCACTGTTCGCCCATGCTGGCGGGTGGGAGCCAGTGCCGGCGATGAATCTCGCTTCCATTGTCGCGACGAGTCTCGCGGTCGCTGGCGGTGCGGCGGGTCTGGCGTGGGCGATCGCTCGCGGTCAAGGCATGGTCGCGCAAATCGCCGCTGGGCTGGCTCCAATCGCCATTTACGCGTCGCCGTCTGTGGTGTGGATCAGCGATTACGTGGGCATGCGCCCCTACATCGTGTCCATCGGCTTGTCCGGGATGGTGGTCGCGCTGTTCATGCAGGTTCCGCGCTACAGGGCCCTGAGCTTTGCGACGCTCTTTGCCTTCCTCGGCGTCCTCCAAGTCCATCCCGCTGCCGTGACCGTCGTGGTCCTCGCAGTTCTCCTGTACTGGGCGACGTACCTGGTGTGGCGCCCCGACCGCACCCGTGTCAGCGACGTGCTGTGGCTGGCCATTCCTGCGCTGGGTGGCACGCTGTCGTTCCTGCCGCAGTTGCTCGCCGGCCGGACTCAGGCGGAGGAGGTTCAAGCCTGGGACAACCGGGAGGCCGTGACCTCCACAGAGGCATGGCACAGGGCGTTTTACATGCAGGCCCGCCACACCGACGAGTTCTTCCCCACATTTGACCCGACGATGCTGTTCTGGCTCGCCGGCTTCGGTGCCATTGTCATGCTGCTGTGGCGCGGGCAGGTATGGGCGCCGATCTTCTACGGGCTCATGGTGTCCACGACAGCCAACGCGATGCGACCGGTGGACAATCTTTTCGAGCCATTGCTGGCGTTCCTCGGCTCGGCCCACTACAACTCGGCCCACCGCGTCGCCACAATCGTCGCCCTGACACTCTTTGCTGGGGCTGCCGTGGGAGCAGCAGTGATCATCCGGGTGCTGTGCTTGGCGCCGGTCGCGGTGCGTAGGCCGAAGCGCCCGTGGCAGTGGGGGACCGCTATTGCTTCGGCTGTCCTCGCAGGCTTCACCGGCTGGGGCACGGGAGTGTGGGCTGCCACAGCCGCCGCTGAGGGTGCCAAGGAATCCTACGAGGCCTCCCGTGTGGATGACCGGATGATCGATGAAGACCAGTTGGAAGCATTCGAATGGCTCGCATCCCGCCCGGAGGCGCAAGAGGGCTTGGTCATGGGTGAATCCACGGAAGGGTACTCCTGGATCTACTCCATCGAGGGCGTGCCCACCGTGAGCCGCCACTACCTGTGGCCCTCGGGTGGTTTGGGCACCAACTCGAGCATCCTGAGTGACCATGCCGCCCTGCTCGGCGCGGGTCAGCGCGGCAAGCCGGATGAGGGCAATGTTGTCGATGCGGCCGCCGCCCACCTAGACGTGCGGTTCATCATCTCCACCGGAAACACCTTCTGGGGCGAACCGAGCAACTGGCAGGTGGACACTGCCCTGTGGACCTCGCCGGGTGTCACGCCCGTCTACCAGCTCAACCGTGTGACCATCTTCGCTGTGAACGAGAAGTTCAGCGCCGAAGAGCTGCGCGAGCTCCAACAAGACGCGGTGGACAACGGCGGATCCACGGAGCTTCCATCCCTCCAGCCTGTCGCCCCAGGGGCCGATACGTCAGAGTCCGGCTCTGCAGAATCCGGCACCCCGGCCCCCGAGGGGCGCGGTCCTGCCGCCCGTATGCTTGAAGCCCCGGGGTGGGCGCTCTAAACTCCGAGGGAGTATTTGGGGGAATTGATCGGGGGGTCACGTGTCCCGCACACACGACGAGAAAACGAACACAGCGCAGCGGCTGCTGCCAACAACGCGCTCACAGGTCTCGGGGCACCGCTTCATGCGCCGACGGGTGGAGCACGGGCTCATCTACGGTGACATCCGGATGATCCATGATCCACTGGCGTCGCGCCGACGTTCCGCAATCTTCGGCCTCATTGCGGTCGTGCTCATCGCCGGCGGATGCGGGCTGTTCGCCTGGCTCAAACCGAATCCTGATCCGGGGTCGGCGGCGATCATGCGCGCGGCCGACGGCTCGCTCTACGTCCGGGTAGGCGAGGTGGTGCATCCGGTGACGAACTTGACGTCGGCACGCTTGATCGCGGGTAGCCCGGACGAGCCGCAGCGTGTCGGGGACGAACGTTTAACGGATTATCCTCGCGGGGTGCCGCTGGGCCTGACCACCGCGCCCGCGATGTTCGCGCCCGAGGGGAGCAACGACATCGCGTGGAGTGCATGTTCGCTTATCGACGCCTCCCGTACCCCCACCCTCACCATCCACGCCGGCCCCGCTCCTGAATTGCTTGCACAGCGTGAGGCGATTCTTGTCGCCCACGACGGCGACGACTGGCTGGTGACGCAGGCTGGCCGCGCGAAACTCCCGCCTGCCACAGACCCGGCGGGACGGCTGATCCGGCGCGAGCTCGGCATCGATGCGGCCACGCCGCGCCGGGAAATGCACAGCGGTGTTCTCGGCGCATTGCGTGAATTGCCGCTGATCGGCTTGCCACACCCGTTGCCGCGCGTGCTGGAAACGGGTGCGGAGGCGTGGATACTCACCGGCCACGGCGGCGTGCAACAGATCACCCCGCTGCAACGGGATGTGCTCGTGGCGGCAGGCGCGCACACCGAACGAACTGATACGGCTGCGATCGCGGCCTATCCCGACGCCGATCCACCGCTGACGTTGTCGATCCCGGACGAGAAACCGGAATGGGGTGACCCAGCTGCCACCTCCGGTGCTGTAGAGACCGCCGTCTGCGCGGCAGAGAACGGTCAAGCCGGTCGGCGCCCAGCCGATGCACTCACAAGGGGAGCGGTCGAACTGTCAGGGGCAGGCCCGGCTACCCACTTCATCGGGTTGTCGGACGGGGCTGTCGGGGTCGATACCGGATTTAGTTACCACGTTGTGTCGGGTGCAGGGCAGCGTCACGGTGTTGACCAGCAGGCAGTTCTGGAGATGATCGGGGTGGCGCATATGGAAAAGGCCCCGTGGGCAATCATTGGTCTGTTGCCCGCGGGGCCGGATCTCACGCGCGAAGCTGCACTGACCGCGACATACTGAACGGGCGCCGGCTGGCCTAGCGGTCTGACTGAAATTTGCTACCCGTTTGGTTCTTGCGGATTCCGCGCACAACCAAAACAATCCCCGCGATCCAGCTGGCGAGTGCTGTCATGTAGGAAATCGTGCCCCACGCAGTGGCAACGGCGAGGAACCCGAGCAGAAAGACAATCACTCCGATCATGATGTCCTGCTGCCCGGTGGTGCCGGAAGAACGCGGGTTGCCCGGGTCGTGGGGCATCTGGGAAGTCATGACTGCCAGTGTGCCAGGAAAGCGAACGGCCCTGCCAGGGCAGGGCCTTAAAGGGTGGGGCAAGGTGAGTATTAGAAACCGGCCTCGAGGTGCAGGGTCGGGCCGTCGGAGTCGCCCATGTCCTCGCCGAAGGTGTCCTCGTTCATGGTGTCTTCGGTCGCCGAAGTGTCGTAGTTCTCCTCGTCCGTCCCGATCTCCGTGGTGGTGCCTTGGAAATCGAAGGGGTCATCAGACTCCTCACCGGGCTCCTCCGCCTTCTCGGTGTAGTCCTCGACGTTGCCCAGGCCCTCGACGTAATCGTCGTCGGCGCTGATCTTCGTTTCCAGAACGCCGTCGGCGTTCTCAGAGTCGATGAACATCTCGTCGAATTCGCCGTCACCGTCAACGTCGACAAGCACGGTGTTAGCGTAGCCGTCGCCGTCCGAGTCGAGCACGACGGTGTCGATGGTGCCGTCGCCGTCCAGATCCACCAGTGCGGTGTCGATGGTGCCGTCGTTGTCGGTGTCCCGAACGGCAGCGTCAAAAGTCTCTACGTTCTCGTCGATGGTGTTCGGGTCCTGCGGGTTGTTGGGGTTGGTCATGATTGCGTCCTTACTGGTGTGGTGAGTGGTGTTTTCATGCGTTCAATGTGCACAGTACGTCAAATGTTCCTGCGCGAGACCAACAAAGAACCTACAGCGGTGCTGAGCAGCGCAAACAAGCCAAGAATTGTGAGTACAACACCGGTCTTGCGGGGTGCTGTGGCCACGGTTTTCTCTACGGGAGTAACTGTCACTGGGTCCGTATCGTCATCGCGACCAGAGCGGTGAGATTCGGGCGGGAGATGCGTTAGCGTAGTGAGCGTATCGACGGCCCCGCCGCTCGGCTCCGCGGCCCCATCCACCATCGCGCGAATCTGCGCCGGGCTGGCATCGGGGTAACGCTGCCGCAGCAACGCCACTGTTGCACTGACCACCGGAGCAGCAAAACTGGTGCCCTCGTATGGTTGAGCGTCCCCGCGATCGCCCGCAACTCCACCGGTGAAACCGTTTCCGTCGGACGACAAAGCAGCCTGTGGGCGGCCCGGTGCGGAAACAGCTATGTGCTCGTCGGGTACCGGCAGGGAGTACTCGGCCATGGTGTGGCTGTCCGCTCTCGACCCGACAGTGATCACGGTGGGGAAGTGCGCCGGGTACACCGTGGAGCCCGGCGGGCACTCGTGGTTCGCATTGCCCGCGGCGGCGACAACGGCAACACCGTCCAACTCGGCGCGCCCGAGTGCAAGACGCAGGTCCTGGGTGTCCACCCGTGCGGCGAGCTGCGGTTCCACGCAAGAGACGACCGACATATTGATCACGTCGGCGCCCAAGTCGATCGCGTTGTGGATGGCGCGCGCAAGGGTGTCCAAATTCCCCGCACCGGGGATGTCCTCTGCTTCCGGCGAGCCATCCGGTACTGGGGCCGTAGTTGTGCGGAAGTGCGCGGAGGATTGGCGGATCGCGATGATCTCCGCATCAGGGGCGATGCCCGTTGTCGTGCCCGCGATGATGCCGGCGACGACGGTGCCGTGCGCGTCGCAGTCCTGGAACGGGCGCGGCTCATCGGGAGTGACGTAGTCGTTGCCGGGGATGAGCTGGTTGAGCTCGGGGTGCTGGGCAACCCCGGTGTCGATGACAGCCACTTTCACTCCCGCGCCGGTGGCGATAGTACGCACCTGGTCGAGATCGGCCGCAGCGGCGGGTGGGTCCGCGGGAACCGGGACTGCGCAGGCGACATCTTGGGCGTGGGCAGGTGGGGTGGCAACAAGAACGGGCTGGGTTGAGAAAAGCATGAGGGTTAGGGCCGGGATGCACGTGGACGTCGATAAGCGAAAGCGCACTACAGGCCCCTGATCAGCGTGAAGAAACCGGTGAGGTAGACAGCCAGCGGCAACACGGCAATGATCGCGGCAGCCTCGGCGCGCTCGAGCCACACGAGTGTGGTGGGTTCCAGATCGGGGACGAAACGGGCCCAGATCGTCGCGCTTGCCGCAGCCACCGCGAGGACTCCGGCGAGCACGAGTAGCGCTGGATGCGGGCTATCCATCTGTGCGACGGCGATAACAGCACAGGTAACGGCCGTCATGGCAGAAAGTGCGAGGCTCAACCTCGGCGCGGTGGAGTGGTGGCGTGACGCGTGCACGATGAGCGCTCCAGCGACACAGAGACAGAACGCAAAGATCCAGGCTCCGCCCGCGATAGCGATGGTGATCAGCGCCGGGATCATGCACACGGCGGTGCCGATGCCCAGACCGTCTGTAATACCGCGGGCTTTTTGCGTGCGCAGGTCAACGTCATCCTGGTAGTCGTCCGCGATGGAGAACTCCTGCCCAGCAGTGGGCACGCGGGGAATGCGTAGACCGGCGCCGCGGGTCGCCACAGCAGGTGTGAGCATGACGGCGGTCAACCCCAGCAGCACGACCGTCGCTGCGGGAGCGTGCGGGGACGGTAACCACGATCCTAATGCGCCACCTGCGCTAAGTGCACTCACCGTGAGTACCGCAGTACCGCATCGCGTGCCGGCGAAGCCCAGCACCGCCCCACCGCCGACCAGGACTGCCACCGTCGCCGATGCAGCGACCACACCAAGTGCTGCGCTGCTGTTGAGCGGCCACGCAATCGCTTCCTCGCCCCCGGCCCAGGTGCCGCATGCGATACCCGCAAGCACAGCGCCGGCGGGGGACACCGCGCGGGAACGGGAGATGACACCGATCGCGAGCGCGACGACGGCTGCTGCCCCGACACCGATAACCGGGTTGGTCAGGGCAGCAACAAGAAAACCGACGGCAACGATACCCGCGAGCGATGACGCCGTATCGATCCCGGCGCGCGGGCCCCCGTCAGCCGACACCGCCGCGAGCGATTCCGCAGCGTCGCGCACGACCGGGGGATCGACCTCCTCCTCCGGGCGCAGTGCAAGCACCTGACCGTCCCGCACGCGCATGTGGTGCAGGGGAGTGTGCGGATCCAAGGGAGCGCCTCCAGCAGTGGTGAACTCCCACGGTCGTCCGATTTCCGGAAGTTCGACGAGCCGGGCAAGCTCCGGCAGGACCTCAGCGAACGTCGACGCGGTTGGCAATGTCACGTCAATGGAGCGGTGGTATGTCACGGCACTGACACGCACGGTGACGCGGACGACATGGTGAGTCGATGCGGCGACCACAGTTTTCTTCCCCCCCCCGGGTTGCACAGTGCAGGCCCCCGCCTGCACACGTGATGAGCTGTGCTGGCGTTCACGCTACACGTAATCGGTAACGGCGCGCTACACTAACGCTCAACACCTGCGGTTGGGGGAACCAGCAGGGATGGTTCGAGGGGGGACATTCATGCTCGGATTGGACAACAATCCTGTCCAAACACCGGTCAATGCTGGCCACAGCGCTGACGATGCACCGCCGCTGCCCGGTGGAAACCTCGTCGCGGAGCCCGTCCCGCAGGCGGTGCGGCGTCCGCCGGAACCAATGATGAAAATCATCATGCCGGTGGTCATGGTCGTAGCCATCGGAGCAATGGTGGCGATCATGGCCTTGTCAGGCCGGGGTGTTAGCCCCATGATGATGGTCTTTCCGCTCATGATGGTCATGGGCATGCTCACAATGCTCAACCCTCCGGAGCGGGCCGGGGATATTGACGAATCCCGCCGTGTGTACTTGCGCCACCTTGACGCACTGGCGGAGCACGCCCGCGGAAATGGCGACAAGCAGCGTGCCCATGTTGAGTTCTTCCACCCGCATCCGCAGGCATTGGTCAGCGCGGTGCCCACAGAGCGGGTCTGGGAGAGAGTGGACGACGATTCTCGTGCGCTGGAAGTGCGTGTGGGAACAGGAATGTCCGCTTTGTGCACGCCTATCGACGTGCCTGACCCCGGTTCACCTGAAGATCTTGACCCTGTATGCGCTGTGAGTCTGCGCCGCACTGTGGCCGCTGTGAGCGCGGTGCCGCGGGTTCCGATCATCATCCAGTTGGAAGCGTTTCCGCTCATCACACTTGCTGGGCCGAAAGCGCGCACAGTGGCGCGGTCCATGTTGGCGCAGGTGGCGTTCTTCCACGGCCCGGAGCTGCTCGGTATTGAGGTCGCTGCAGAGGGGCTCGAGTTCTCCAAGTGGTTGCCGCACACCCGCGATCCTGAGTCCGCGGCGTTCTCGATCGCGTTCGTGGATGCTGGCTCCCCGGACGCACTAGTGCGCACCGAGCACGACTGCGTTGTCGTGGTCACGGAGGATGAGGATGCCTTCGTTCACGAGGATGCGCTGCACTTGGTGTGCGGGGAACGCATTAGTGCGGTCACAGCAGCTGGCACGGAGCCGCTTGGGGAGCCTGACGAGTTCAGTGACGGTGCCGCAGAATACATCTGCCGGAATCTCGCCTTCTACCGCCGTCCTGAGGGCCAAACAGGTACTGCCAATAGCGGGGACCTGTTAGAGCTGTTGGGGTTCGAAGACGTAGACCAGCTGTCTGGGCCGGCGATGTGGCCTGGGCGGGAGGGGACCCGGCAACGGTTGACGGTACCGATCGGTACGGAAGGTCCGGGATCGGGCGGAGCGCCCGTCTATCTAGACCTGAAGGAGTCAGCGCACGGCGGAATGGGCCCGCATGGATTGTGCATTGGCGCGACAGGAAGCGGTAAGTCTGAACTACTCAGAACACTCGTTGCAGCGCTGGCAGCGACACATTCGCCCGAGGAGCTCAACTTTGTCCTCGTTGATTTCAAAGGCGGCGCCACGTTCCTCGGATGTGAAGGGTTACCCCACACATCCGCGGTGATCACCAACCTGGAAGACGAGGCGGTCCTGGTGGAGCGCATGTTCGATGCGATCTCCGGCGAGCTCAACCGCCGCCAAGAACTGCTGCGCGCATCGGGTAATTTCGCCAACGTCACCGACTACACCGCGGCACGCATGAGCACGCGTCCAGACATGGTTCCGCTGCCGGCACTGCTCATCGTGGTCGACGAGTTCTCCGAGCTCCTCGGCCAACACCCGGACTTCGCGGATCTCTTCGTCGCTGTCGGACGGTTAGGGCGCTCGTTGGGTGTGCATTTGCTGTTAGCCTCACAACGGCTTGAGGAGGGCAAACTGCGCGGCCTGGATTCGCACCTGTCCTACCGCATCGGTCTGCGCACGTTCTCAGCCACCGAGTCGCGCCAGGTACTGGGCATCCCCGATGCTTACGAGTTGCCGGCTGACCCTGGCTCGGGCTACCTCAAGGCCGCATCCAGTGAGGTCACGCGTTTCAAAGCGGCGTATGTCTCCGGTCCACTCATGCGAAAAGACGTTGCGGCGCACGGTTCCCATACCGCAGCGAGCATCCCGGCAGTACGCATTTTCGACGGCTGGGATCCGCCCGAGGTGACCCCGGTCGTCGCAGGTACGCCGGACACGTCGACAACCGTGCTGGCGGCTGTTGTTGAGGCCGCCGGCGAGACTGCTCAGTTGCGCGGGCACAGCGCTCACCGCGTGTGGCTGCCACCACTGCCGCGCCGGGTAGGGATCCCTGCCGTCGTCACGCGAGCGGGAATGCTCACCGCGGGCATTGGGCTTATCGACGACCCCTACCACCAGCGCCAAGATCCCCTCATCCTCGACTTGAACGTCTCCGGCGGCCATGTGGCGATCGCCGGTGGGCCGCAAACGGGCAAGTCGATGGCCGTGCGCACGCTGATCACCTCTTTGGCTGCCACCCACTCGACTGAGCAGATCGGCTTCTACATCGTCGATGCCGGTAGCGGCGACTTCGCGGACCTTGAAAGTCTGCCCCACGTTGCCGGCGTGGCAGAACGCAGCGACGAGGAGCGGGTCCGCCGCGTCGTCGATGAAGTCTTGGGCATCATTGAAAACCCGCGTGGCGCACCGCGACCGCAGCACACGGTGTTGGCGGTCGATGGGTGGCATTCATTGTTGGCGACCGATTCGAAACTGGAGGATCTGCGGGAACCGCTGGCGACCATTGCGGCTGAGGGGCCGGCGGCTGGGGTGCACCTGGTGGCCACCACCCAGCGCTGGGGCGCGATCCGTCCCAACGTGCGCGACATCATCGGCACTCGAGTGGAGCTCAAACTCACTGAGTCGATGGATTCTGTAGTCGACCGCAAAAAGCAGGAGAAACTTCCCGCATTGCCCGGCCGCGGACTCACTCCCGACGGGATGAGCATGCTGGTGGCGGCAACCGCAAAGGAAGATATCGCACACATTGCAGCCACGACTGCGCACCAGCCGCGTGTACCTGCCTTGAGGGTTCTGCCGGAGAGGGTGACGGTGGGGCAGGCGCGCCAGACTCAGACGTCGATAAGCGACACGCCGCTGTTGGGCATTGGTGGACGTGCACTGGAACCTGTGCACCTGGATGGCCAGCATCTCGTCGCTATCGGCGCGGCGGGCTCTGGCAAATCGACGCTGGTGAACACTGTGATCACACAGATCGCCGAGCTCCCGCGGGAACAGGCGCGCATGGTGGTCATCGATCCACGGCGTGTCCACCTGCGCCACGCGGACCACCCCATGGTCGCAGCGTATGCGGGCTCTTCTGACGCGGCCGCTACAGCGGTGACCGACACCGTGGCCACGATGTCGTCGCGTCTGCCGGGGCCAGATGTCACGGCCGAGCAACTCGCCGCTCGCAGTTGGTGGACTGGTCCAGATATCTACCTTGTGATCGACGACCTAGAACTTGTTCCCGACGAGCACCTGCGTCCGCTCGTCGCGCTCCTTCCTCATGCCCACGACATTGGGCTGCACATCATTGCCGCCCGCAAGTTCGGCGGCAGCGCCCGCGCTTTGTTCTCTCCGTTCTTGTCCACGTTGAAAGATCAGCTTCCTGACGCTGTTCTGCTCTCCGGGAACCGGGAAGAAGGACAGCTTTTCGGTGTTCGACCGATGCCGCTTGCGCCGGGACGCGGGATCCTCGTGCGCGACAACGACAACGCCGGCCCAATCCAGATCGCAGTAGGTGACGCAGCATGACCACACGGTTGACCACACCGCAGCTCACGGTGACTATCCGCCCCGACAGCGTCGTTTTCGAAGGCGTTGCCAACGTGCATCGCCACGACAGTCCGAGCACCAGCGAGATCGCCGCCGCGATCTGCAAATGTTTGGGTAGTGATCCTGCCGGTGCCCACGTGCACATTGTCGGGGATGAAGAAACCATCGACGACCTCGTTGTTCTGATGAGCGGATACGACGTCGTGCTCACCAGCGAGACCACGAAACCGCGCGGAAAGCATGCCCTGCGCCCCAATGCGAAAGCGGGCGCTGCCGAAACGGCGGATTCGAGTACGGACTCCGAAACTGAAACAAATCCGTCCACAAACGAATGGGAGGAAATCACGCTGCGTCGCCCGACGCTTTACGACGGCTCACGCGACACCTTCCTACCCGCACGCCCCCTCCTCATTGTGGCGGTGGTCGTCATCGGCGCACTCTGCGCTGCCGCTGTGTGGGCCGTTGCGCGGTCTGGTTCCGATGCGTTAGAGCACGCGGCCGGATCTGGCGCCTCCATTGGCGCGACGACGAGTGAGGTGACATCGGCTCCTTCGCTTGATTCATCCGCGCCTTCTACGCAGCCAGCCCCGCAGCCCGAGTTCGTCACTCTCACCCAGGACGGTCTGAGCGTGGAGGTGCCGGTCGGCTTCACCCTCGAGCCCGATGAAGATATGTGGCGCGCGACCGGCCCTGATCCGGATTTCCGCTTGCAGCTTGCCGTTGATCCGCTCTACGGAGTGGCAGGAGAAGCCGTGATCGCCCAGATTGAGCAGGAGATTCTCGGCGACCCCGAGTTACGCCTCATCGAGCGTGATGAGCACAGCATCACCTACAGGCACTTGCTTCCAGACGGCTCCCAAGCCCACTGGCGCGCCTGGGTCGATGCAGACCACCAAATCTCCATTGGTTGCCACACCCGGAAAGCTCCCACGTCAGTCCAGCAGGCCACATGCACCATGGCTAACGACTCGGCCCGGTACAGCCCTCCTTAACCGTCTCACCAAAGGGGCAGGTACCGGCCCGCACGGAGAAAAACTCCAAGAATTTTCACCGCCGAGGGAACCAAACAGGGGCCTGCGGCAGTCCAATAAGGGTGGAAAGGTCACGAACGGCTCGCAAAGGTGCTTCACCGACTACGCGCCACGTGCCCGGACCGGCCTTTGTCCGTTAAGTCACACACCGATATCGGGGGAAAACATGAGCAACATGCAAACAGAAGCCGACGTGATGCGCGCCGCCGCCAAGGAAGTCGAAACGACCAATGAAGAAATCAACGGTGAACTCAACCGTCTGCAGACTCTCGCAGAGGGGGCGCGCAGCCACTGGGGCGGCACCGCACAGGTCAGTTTCAACGAGCTGATGATGCGTTACGACGATGCCGAGCGCCGTCTCGGGGAGGCACTGACCGCCATCGCAATGAACATCCGCGATAACGCGGGCAACTACGAAGACGTCGAGGCCACTAACGCGGATAGCTTCTCGTCGATCGCGCCGTCCTCAGGCCTGGCCCTGTAAGCCCACGAAGAGAATTCAGAGAGTTAAAGGAGAACACCATGACTGTCATCAAGTACCAATTCGCCTCGATCTCAAACACATCCCAGGACATTCTGCAGTCGGCACTCACGATCGACGGCCAGCTCGAGGACCTGAAGGCGCGGTTGCGCCCCATGGTGGACAGCTGGGACGGTGAAGCAGCTGAGGCGTACCAGATCCACCAGGCGAAATGGGATGCCGCGGCAGAGGAGCTGAACGAGATCCTCACCGTCATCGGCAACACCGTCGAAAACGGCAACTCCCGGATGAAGGCGGTCAACACCGCCGCCGCTAACAGCTGGGCCTAAGTACGCCACACACTGCCGTTCCCTTTTTTGCAAGCGTCTTAAAGCTGCACTGACCGTTCCTATTCGGTTGGCGTGGGCGGACGCGACGTTGGGCACCGACGCGTGGCGCGGACAGAGGGGGATCAGGTTTTGCCGCGCCGCCGCAGGGAAACTTCTGCGGCGGCGTTTTGGTGTTTCGGCAGGTGGTGCTCTAGGGTTAACGGTCTGTGTGTTATCTCCGACCGGCGCTCGCTCTGCGGTAGCTGGTCACCTCACATCCGGGTCTCCACCGGCCGCCGGAATGTGAGGGGGGAGCGGGCGCACATGGCCGGCAGCCTCTAGATACAGACTTCAAGGAGTCCATGTATGTCTACTTACCACCCGAAGAGCGGTGACATTACCCGTCAGTGGTACGTCATCGACGCTACCGACGTGGTGCTGGGCAAGCTTGCTTCTACCGTGGCAGACCTGCTGCGCGGTAAGCACAAGCCGCAGTTCGCACCGAACGTCGACACCGGAGACCACGTCATCGTGATCAACGCCGACAAGGTCCACATTTCGTCCAACAAGCGCGATCGTGAGATGCGCTACCGCCACTCCGGTTACCCGGGTGGTCTGAAGTCCATGACCCTGGGCCGTGCTCTCGATGAGCGCGCGGACCGCGTCATCGAAGAGGCTGTCAAGGGCATGATGCCGCACAACCGCCTCTCCCGTGAGTCCATTAAGAAGCTTCACGTCTACGTCGGTGCCGAGCACCCGCACGAGGCGCAGAAGCCCGAGAACTTCGAGCTTAAGCAGGTGGCGCAGTAATGACCGAGCCGAACAACACCCCCGACAACATCGCTGACGCAGCCCTTGAGACTGACCTCACCGACGTCGACGCCGCAACCGCTGCGACCGAAGAGTTCAACTACACCATCGGCGACGCGGTGGCAGTCGAGGATGAGACCGCTGGCGCTGAGGAGACCATCGAGGTCGCGTCCTTCCACGAGGGCCCGATCCAGACCGTCGGCCGCCGTAAGCGCGCCATCGCCCGTGTCACCGTCGTCGAGGGCGAGGGCAAGATCACGGTCAACGGCCGCGAGTTCGAGGACTACTTCCCGAACAAGCTGCACCAGCAGGACATCCTGTCCCCGCTGACGCTGCTGGAGCGCGAAGGCCAGTTCAACATCAAGGCCAACATCAACGGTGGTGGCCCGACCGGCCAGGCTGGTGCTCTGCGCCTGGCCATCGCCCGCGCCCTGAACGTGTACAACCCGGCTGAGCGCCCGACCTTGAAGAAGGCTGGCTACCTCACCCGCGACGCACGTGCCGTCGAGCGCAAGAAGGCTGGTCTGCACAAGGCCCGCCGTGCCCCGCAGTACTCCAAGCGTTAATCGCGGTTACTGCTTCACAAGCGCCGTCACCCTTTGCGGGTGGGGGCGCTTTTGGCTTATCGACGCATTACCAACCTGAAAATCCCCTAAGGCATAATGGTGTCTCATGACTCGACTGTTTGGAACTGACGGTGTCCGTGGCTTGGCCAATGAAGCTCTGACCGCGCCTTTGGCGCTGAAGCTGGGCCAGGCAGCGGCCACGGTGTTGACGCAGACGAAGCGTTCCGACCAGCGTCGTGCGACCGCCATCATCGGCCGCGACCCGCGCGTGTCGGGGGAGATGCTGGCGGCGGCAATGGCAGCCGGTATGGCATCGAAAGGTGTGGACGTGCTCCGCGTCGGAGTCATACCGACGCCGGGCTTGGCGTTTCTCACCGACGATTACGGCGCGGATATCGGCGTGATGATCTCCGCGTCCCACAACCCCATGCCGGACAACGGCATCAAGTTCTTCTCCGCCGGCGGCAAGAAGCTTCCTGACGACGTGGAGAACGACATCGAGGAGGAGATGGCCCACATCGATGAAGGCGGACCAACCGGCACCGGCATCGGCCGCATCATCGAGGAGTCCCCGGAAGCCCACGACCGCTACTTGGACCACCTCAACGCCTCGGTGACCACTCGCCTCAACGGCCTGAAGGTTGTCGTGGACTGCGCGAACGGGGCCGCCTCCCGCCTAGCTCCGGAGGCCTACGCCGAAGCAGGGGCGAAGGTCATCCCGATCTTCAACAAGCCCAACGCCTTCAACATCAACGACAACTGCGGATCCACCCACATTTCCCAGGTGCAGAAGGCTGTTGTCGAGCACGGTGCCGACTTAGGCCTGGCTCACGACGGCGATGCCGACCGCTGCCTGGCTGTCGATGCCGAGGGCAATGTCGTCGATGGCGACCAAATTATGGCGATTTTGGCTCTGGGGCTGAAAGAGAAGTCGTCGTTACGCAAAAACACGCTCGTAACCACCGTGATGAGCAACCTCGGTCTGAAAATCGCCATGGAGCGCGAGGGCATCGCTGTGCGGGAGACGAAAGTGGGCGACCGATACGTGCTCGAGGAACTCGCGCGCGGCGATTACTCACTCGGCGGCGAGCAGTCCGGCCACATCGTGCTGCCGTCCCGCGCGACGACGGGCGATGGAACGTTGAGCGGCCTGATGATCATGGAGCGCATGGCCGAAACCGGCGCGACACTGAAAGAGCTGGCCAGCGTGATGACGGTGCTGCCGCAGGTGCTCATCAACGTGCCCGTGTCCGACAAGTCGCTCATCCTGGACAACCCCGAAGTCAAGGAAGCCACCGCCGCCGCAGAGGCCGAGCTTGGCTCGAGTGGCCGTGTGCTGCTGCGCCCCTCTGGTACCGAAGAGCTCTTCCGCGTCATGGTGGAAGCAGCGGAGGAGGAGCATGCGCGCAAGGTAGCTGGCAAGCTCGCCGCCACTGTCGCCTCTGTCTAGCGCGAGTGCGCTGAAAATGCCTTAAAGTAATTGGGGCAGCAGGGAACCAAAGGGGGGTCCGCGGCAGTCTAACTCTGTGTGAGGAATTCGACTGCCGCATGCGCGGCTTCATTTACGCGGGGGGATTGAACGTGAATGCACCTTTAGAGCTAGACACGGGTGAGATGCGGGAAGCGCTACGGGGCGCGATATCCCGGTATACCGAAGCGGTGGAGCTGCTCCGCCAGCAGCGGCCGAGCGTGGATCCGGCCTGTTTGGGGGAGGGGTTCACTAGCGACGCGGAACGCTTGGGGGCGGCCATGACCGCGGTCCATGAGAACACTCTCGCGCACTTGAACGAAAGGGTGCGCCACTACGAGTCTGTTCTCGCGCTCACAGACGATGTCGAGTCAACGGATGAAGACAATGCCGCGCCGTTGGACGCTGTGATAAGGAGGCTCAATCGTGGGTAACGCGCTCGTGAAAGACCGCCTCAATGCTGTCGCACAGGAAGCGGCGGCACTACCTGGTGTCTCGTCCGGGGACCTGAACCAAATCAACGCCAAGGTGAGTGACATCTCGGCGAAGTTGGACTATACCAACGGGAAAGACACCAGCGCCCTGCCCACCGAAGCCGCGCGGGTCAACCCCAAAGGGGACCAACCAGGCGGCAAGTCACGCCCTGGCGGCCGCTCGGGCGGCTGGGGCATTGTGGGCCTTCTCGTCGAGCTGGCGCCATTGGCGTTCGGCGCGATCAATTCCGCAGGCGACTGGCTGCGGGATATTGGGATCACCGGCCATGAGGATGACCTCGATGAGGGCCAGCGCGAACTAGATCGCTGCCTTGAGGATCTGCGTACCGAAACAGGAGAGTGTGTCAATGCCGTCGATGAGATCGATTCCAACGCGGAAGACGGCGTGCTGGCGATCCTGGATACGTTGCTCAAGTTCCTCCCCTTGGCGCGCGCTGTATCGTCGCCGCAGAACGAGGCTGCCGCGCTCTTGCCCGTCGTCAAAGCGCTGATGTACGTCGAGAAAACCATCGACGACCGCAATGAGAGCATGCGCCAATGCTACGAACACCTGGAGTCCCTCTACGACGAAGTTGGCCAGCTCCCATCCCCGTCCGCGAAGGAGTACTACCCGCCTAACGGCGGCGCACCTACTAGCCCAGAGGGCGAACCGGACACGCCAAAACAAACCGAACAGCCGGAGCAGAAGGAACCGCCGGTTGATGGACCACCGCTGAAGGAGCAGCCCCCGACTGGAGCGACGGAAGCGCCCGTGAAACCGGCTGGACCCCAGGCAGCACCTGCCCCAGAGCCCGCCCCGGGACCTGCTCCGGTTGCTGCACCTGCCCCGTCGGTTCAGGCCGCGCCCCCAAGCGCCGAGTCTGTGACCATGCCGACTATTCCGGCGAGCGTGGCGACGGAGCCCGCAGGGTTCACCGCGAGTGCTGGCGGAGCGAACCTCAACGTGAATATCAACGTCGGCCTGGGTGGTGATCTCGGAGGAGTCCCACCCGCTCCTGCGGCTCCAACGGCACCTCCCGTGCTTCCCACACCGCCCTCTCTTCCCGCGGTCCCTCCGGTGGGGCCGGTGGGCCAAGCCGCAATCGGCCAGTTCATTGCTGGGGTGGAGGAGTTCAAGAACATGGTGATGGACTGTCTCTCCGAAACGGAACTCCCGCCGGCGGCAGACTGCGAATGCCCGCCGGAGGCGCCCGAGACGGAATCGGACACCCTGCCTGAGAAACCGGCACCGGACCACCAGGCACCGGAAAAACCCGCACCGGAGAACCCAGCAACTGAACAACCAGCAACTGAACAACCGGAGGAGAAGCTGGCCCCGCCACCCGAGCTTGCTGAGGTCAAGGAGCCTCCGCCACCGCCGAAACAGTCAGTGGCACCCGCCGGTGCGGGCGAGCTGGGCCAAACGAGCGACGCAACCGACGTTGCCCCAGAGGAGCCACACAAGCCAGCCGAACCTGCAGCGCCGCACACCGACTCCAGCGGCACTGACACCGGTTCTGGCACTGACACAAACGAGCGCACGAGGAAGACGAGGACGTGGTGATGGACTTCAAGGATTTTGTCGATCAGTTCAACCAGCGCACCGCGCGCCGCATGGCGGAGTTCGAACTGGTGCTGCAGCAGACTCAACAGCAAATGGAGCAGACTGCACGGCAGCAGGCTCTCGCCAAGGAAATGAATATTCAGAAGCCGCCGACCACCACCCCGCGCGGAGGTTACCGTGGTGTCCGCCACGGCAAAGTGCAGGGTGTGCTGCGGAGGGAAGGGCCGACAGGGGCCGGATCCGAGCAGGGCTAACGCCAGGCGGCAGGGCGAACCCGCACGCTGGAGTTAGAAGATGCTCTTCGTGTCCGAGCGTGCGAAGCCGGCGTGATCGGCGAGGTCCTTGCCCACGATGGATTCCACACCCTTGCCGGCGGCATCCATCTCGGAGAAGTCTGCATACTTCTTCTCGTCAGCGAGCTGGTGCAGGAAGAACCCGGTTAACAGGCCGCGGATGGTTTCCTGGACGCTGGTCGTGGATTTGCCCACGCCCAGCAGCATCTTGCGGAAGTTGTCCTCGCTCAGCGCCTGCTGGTTGCCTTTCTTCACCGTCCGGTAGGCGACAGGGCCAGCCCAGTTGTACGCCAGCTTGGCGGGGTTACCCGGATCGAAGATCGCGTCCGAGTCCTCATCGGGGCCGATGATCATGCCCGGCTTGAACATGGTGCGGGACGCCTCAACGGCGGAAGGCGCGACAGACGCCGGGTAGATAGGTGCAACTGCCTTGACCTTGTCGTTGTCCACGCTGGCGAGGACGGCGCAGCCGCCGCCCATGCCGTGGCCGGCCACACCGAGCTTGCCCGGGGAAATGGTGACGTTGCCGTTGCCCATGCGCACCCCACCCAGGATCTGCAGGCAGGTCTCCAGGTCGGCGGCGTAACCGGCGTGGTTCGGGTTGAAACCGCGCTCCGTGTCCGGCACGGCGACTGCGATGCCCCAGCTAGCCAGGTGGCGCAGCGTCTTCTCGTAATTGGCGGCGCTCTTCATCCAGTCGTGGCCGAATGCCACGCCGGGGATGGCGGTGCCTTCGGCAGGCAGGTAGACCTTGCCGGGCAGGCCGGTGTATCCAAGGTCGCCCTCCATGACGCGGTAGGGGCCTCGCTTGGACAGTTCGCTGAGCTTCTTCAAGTTCGCAGACACGCCCCCAAGACTACTGCATACGCCGGGCGGAGGGAGCAGCTGACGTTGGTTAGTAGTGATGGGTCAGACATGGCTATCCTTAGGCGCATGTGTGGAATCGTGGGATACGTAGGAGACCAGCAGGCACTCGGCATCGCGCTCGACGCCCTGAGGCGCATGGAGTACCGCGGGTATGACTCCGCCGGTATCGCTGTAGTGGGTCAAGGCAGCTTGGACGTCGCAAAGCGTGCGGGCAAACTGCAGAACCTCGAGGACAGAATCGAGGAAATTGGCGCAGAGAACCTGGCTGGCACCACGGCGATCGGGCACACCCGCTGGGCTACGCACGGCCGCCCGACGGATGAGAATGCGCACCCCCACATGTCGTTCGACGGCAAGGCTGCCATCGTCCACAACGGCATCATCGAGAACTTCGCGTCCCTGCGTGAGGAGTTGGAGCGCTCCGGGATTGAGATGCAGTCCGAAACGGACTCGGAGGTCGCTGCCCACCTGCTCGCTCTCGCCTACAACGAGGGGGAGACGGCGGGGGACTTCAAGGAGTCGTCGCTAAGCGTGCTGCGCAAGCTCGAGGGCGCGTTCACCATTCTCTTTGTGCACGCTGACCACCCGGACCAGATCATTGCCGCGCGCCGCTCGACCCCGCTCATGGTCGGTGTGGGCGAGGGCGAAATGTTCCTCGGCAGCGACGTCGCCGCATTCATCGAGTACACGAAGAACGCCGTGGAGCTCGAATCGGATTCCGTCGTGGTGATCACGAAGGACGACTACGAGGTGCTGCATTTCGACGGCACCCCGGCCCAGTCCAAACCCTTCACCATTGACTGGGACTTGGAAGCCGCAGAAAAGGGCGGGTTCGATTCCTTCATGATGAAGGAGATCTACGAGCAACCGGCAGCTGTGCGCGACACCCTGGCCGGCCACTGGGACGGCGAGCGCGTCATCCTCGATGAGAACAGCATCTCTGAGCGTGAACTGAAGTCCTTCAACCAGGTCTTCGTGATCGCCTGCGGTTCCGCCTACCACTCCGGACTGGCTGCGAAGTACGCCATTGAGCACTGGGTGCGCATTCCGGTGCAGATCGAGGTGGCATCCGAGTTCCGCTACCGCGACCCGGTGCTGGATGAGCGCACTTTGGTGCTGGCTATCTCCCAATCCGGCGAGACCGCCGACACCCTCGAGGCTGTCCGCCACGCCAAGACGCAGGGCGCGAAAGTGCTGGCAGTGTGCAACACCAACGGCTCCCAGATCCCGCGCGAGTCCGACGCTGTGCTCTACACCCACGCCGGACCGGAGATCGGTGTGGCGTCGACGAAGGCGTTCTTGGCGCAGGTCGCCGCGAACTACATCGTCGGCCTGGCACTCGCCCAGGCGAAGGGCACGAAGTACCCGGATGAGATCCGCGATATCTGGGCGGAACTCGAAGCCATCCCGGAGAAAATCGAAGCCGCGCTGGGCAACCACGACACGTGCAAGCACATCGCGGAGACCCTCGGTGCTGTGAAGACCATGCTCTTCCTCGGCCGTGGCGTCGGTTTCCCGATCGCGCTCGAGGGCGCGCTCAAGCTCAAGGAGCTGGCGTACATCCACGCGGAAGGCTTTGCCGCCGGCGAGCTCAAGCACGGCCCGATCGCGCTGATCGAAGACGACCTGCCCGTCGTGGTCATCGTCCCGAGCCCGCGCGGCGTGTCCCAGCTGCACTCCAAGATCGTCTCCAACATCCAGGAGATCCGCGCCCGCGGTGCCAAGACGATCGTCATCGCGGAAGAAGGCGACACCGCCGTCGAACCGTACGCGAACTGGCTCATGCGCATCCCGCAGTCACCGACGATCATGCAGCCGCTGCTGGCCACTGTTCCGCTGCAGTTTCTCGCGGCGTTCATTGCTCGCGAGTGCGGCAACGAGGACATTGACAAGCCGCGCAACCTGGCCAAGTCGGTCACTGTCGAGTAGCGCTTACAGATGCTTTCGGCCCTCGGGTTCGCCTTCGTCGACTCGATCAACCTCCTGCTCATCGGGGTGATCGTGGCGGTGGGCATCATCGTGCCGCGCGGCAGCAGCCAGTACGCGCGCACGGTGAGTCTGCTCATCGCCGGTGACTGGCTGGGTGTGGCGTCGCTCGCCTTCATCATGCTGGTGCTTTTCGACGGGCTCGGCTCGGTCGTCCACCGCTTCGTCGAAGGACCGATCTTCGGGATTTTGCTCATTGCCACCGGCCTGGTCACAGGGCTGTTGGCGCTGCGCGGTGGGGACAACTCCGCCCTGGTGTCGCGCATTCTGGAACCGCTGCGCACCCCCTCGCCGACGACTGTTGTGGTCGGTTTCATCCTCGGGTTGATCCAGTCGGCCACGTCCGTGCCGTTCTACGGCGGATTGGCCGTGCTGTCGACGGCGGGGGTTGAGCTGGCGACCCGGTACACCTTCCTCATTCTCTACGCCACCGTTGCGTTGAGCCTGCCCACCGTGTGCGCTCTGCTCGTGGGGTGGGTGCGACGGGCCCCGCTCAGCCCCGCTGGCCGCGCCTTCGACTGGGCTCGCGACAACTCCGAAAAGGTCTCTCTTGGCGCGACCTGGTTCGTGGCGGCACTGCTGGTCTTGCTCGGTGTGATCCACTTCGTGTAGCCCGTGCGGGTGCGTGTGCGTACGCGGCGGGCCCTAAGCCTGCTCGCGGCGCCTAGAAGACTGCTGGCGCTTATTAGCCGCATCGCATACTTCTGACCAGCAGGTTCAGTTGAGCAGTATTCTGAAAAAGCCCGAGCAGTATTCCGGCAAGCGGGCCTTTGGCACAATATTCCCCATGAGTCCCGCCACACTCCACATCGACCTGGACGCGATCGCGCACAACACCGCCCTGCTCAAACGGGGTGCCGGTGCCGCGAAACTGATGTGCGTGGTCAAGGCGAATGCGTACAACCACGGGGTGGAGCGCGTCGTTCCGGTCATGGACAAGGCTGGAGCGGACGCGTTCGGGGTGGCCACCCTCGCCGAAGCCGCCCAGGTCAAACGTCTCACCGACAAGCCGGTCCTCGCATGGATGTGGGCCCCCGGCGAACCCATTCCTGCAGGCATCGAGGTCGGTGTCCCCACACTGACGCACCTGCGCACGCTTATCGACGTTTCCCCCCACACCCCCGTCCACCTCATGCTCGACACAGGCATGAACCGCTCCGGAATTGACGAGGAGGACTGGGCCGATGCGTTCGCGATAGCCACGAACGCTGGCCTCACTGTCAGGGGCGTGATGTCCCACCTTGCCTGCGCTGATGAACCGGGCAACCCGTTCAACACGGAGCAGTACGAGTCCTTTCAGCGTGGCATTGCCCTGGCCCGCAGCATGGGGCTGGACGTGCCGTGTAACCACCTGGCGAACTCTCCCGGCACGCTGTCCCGCAAGGAGCTGGCCTTCGAGCAGGTCCGGGCAGGAGTGGCGCTGTACGGGCTTGACCCCGTCGCGCCGGAAACAGGGCCGGAAGCAGCGCCCGGAACCGCGCCGAACACCGACTTCGACCGCGCCCAGCTGCGCCCGGCGATGACGTGGTCGGCGGAGATCGTCGCCGTGAAACGCATCGGAAAGGGTGAGGGTGCGAGCTACGGGCTGACGTGGACTGCGCCGGAGGACGGGTACACGGCGGTCGTGCCTGTTGGGTATGCCGACGGGCTTCCGCGCGCCTGGCAGGACGCGGTCGAGGTGACGGTGAACGGTGCGCGTTATCCGCAGGTCGGACGGGTGTGCATGGACCAGTTCATCGTTTGGCTCGGTGACAACGCAGCCAATGTGCAACCAGGAGACGCAGCTGTCATTTTCGGCGAGGGCGGCATGAGTGCGGCGGAGCTGGCGGACCGTGCTGGGACGATTCACTATGAGGTGGTGTGCTCCCCGTGCGGGCGAGTTGAGAGACAATACAGCCATGAAACCTCCCTTTGATCAGCCCGGGCGCACGGAATGCGCTACCGTCGAGGACACCCGCGCGTTCGGTAAGCAGCTCGGTGCGAGCCTGGAAGCAGGGGATATGGTCATCCTCGACGGCCCACTCGGGGCGGGCAAGACCACGCTGACGCAGGGAATTGCTCAGGGGATGGGGGTAAAAGGCCGGGTGACCAGCCCGACCTTCATCATCGCCAGAGAGCACAAGAACAACGGGGACGGCCCAGCGCTCGTGCACGTGGACGCCTACCGTCTGCTCGACAGCGTCGGTGGAACTGGCACGGCAGACCCGCTGGGAGAGCTCGACGCGCTCGACCTCGATTCGGAGTTGGAAGACGCGGTCGTGGTGGCGGAATGGGGTAGTGGGCTGGTGGAACAGTTGACCTCCCGCTACCTGGTGGTCACCCTCAACCGCGACGCTCTCGACGAGGGGCGGGTTATCTCGTGGGCGCCAGCGGGGTAGGGTTGGACGCATGCAAAAGCTCTCAGCAAGCCAGAAGGGCTGGACGGGAATCGTCATCGCGCTGTGGATCATCGCGTTGGTGGCCATGATGTTCCTCATGCCTAAGTCCTCGTCGTCGAAGAACGCTGCCGGGGAATCGACGCCCGTGTCGGAGGCGGATGCATCCGGTTCGCTTGTTTCTACGTTGGAGGAGATGGAGCCGTCGACAAGCGATGCGGTTGCAGCCGAGGTGATTGACCTGCGCTACGTCTACGGTGAGGACATCACGGCGTTCATTCCGCTGTGCAAGGAAGAGCCGCAGGAGCTTATCGACGCAAAGTTGAAGGCCGCTGAGAGCGTCAAGGACCAGATCGATCTCGAGTCCGGCAACAGCTACGTCCTGCTCACCTCGGATGTGGAGAAGGGCTTCGAGGCCGTGGACACCATCCCGAACGACGTGATGGACTTGTGCAACGGCAACTACTTCAACCAGTACGTCAGCACCGAGAACGGGTTCCCGGTGCACTGGGACGGCGACAAGTGGCGCTTCGGGCCGCGCGTGCAGTAGATGAACGTTCTGGCGATCGACACTGCGACGACGGATCTTGTCGCCGGGATCGTCGACACGGATACCGGCGGTGACGCCCGCGTTCTCGCGGAGGCGGTGACGGAAACCCGCGCGCACAACGAGCTGCTGGTGCCCACCGTCATGGAGCTGCTCTCACAGGCAGGGCTCGAGTTCAGTGATCTCGACGCTGTGGTTGTCGGCTGCGGCCCCGGCCCATTCACGGGCCTGCGCGTGGGCATGTCCACGGCCTCTGCTTTCGGGCAGGCACTGGGCATTCCGGTGCACGGTGTGTGCACCCACGATGCGGTCGCGGCTCTTGCGCAGCAGGAACACGGGGAGGGCAGCAGCCTGATCGTCACCGATGCCCGCCGCCGCGAGGTGTACTGGGCCCGCTACGAAGCCGCGCGGCGCGTGGCGGGGCCAGATGTCGTCGCACCCGCCGCGCTGAACGTGGCCCGTGCAGACGTGATCAGTTGCCCGGAAAGTTTGCGCGGACAGTTGCCCGCCGAGCTTATCGACGTCGCCCGCCACATCACCTACATCCCCCCGCATCCTGCGGGCCTCGTCGCAGTGGCTGACTTGGCCGCAACTCCCGAGCCGCTGGTGCCGCTGTATCTGCGTCGTCCGGACGCGAAGGAACCGGCTCCGAAGCCGAAGTCGCCGGCGATCCCGGACGTGGACGTGTAGATGTTCCTGCGTGAGTTGAAAAAGGCTGACGCGTCTGCCGTCGCCGCAATCGAGGCCGACCTGTTCGCTGACGAGAGTCCGTGGTCGCGTGATGTTTTCTTGGTGCAGTTCGCGCACCCGCACACGTTCTACGTCGGAGCGTTCGCAGGGGCTGAGAACGCGGAGGCGGAGCTGGTGGGCTACGCGGGCCTGGCCAAGCTCGGTCCCCGCAACGATCCCGAGTTCGAGGTGCACACCATCGCTGTAGCCCGCGAGCACCAAGGTGAGGGCATCGGCACGGTGCTCATGGAGCAGCTCGTGCATGTCGCGGACGCCTACGATGGGCAGATGTTTCTCGAGGTTCGCGTGGACAACACCGCGGCCATTAGGCTTTATGAGCAGTTCGGTTTCACCGAGATCGGCCTGCGCAAAGGCTACTACCAGCCGTCTGGCGCGGACGCGTACACCATGATGCGGCACAGTCTGAGCGAAAGGAGCGGAGCATGATTGTTCTCGGGATCGAGTCCTCCTGCGACGAGACAGGTGTCGGCATCATCCGTCTCGCGTCGGACGGAACGATGGAGGTGCTTGCCGACGTCGTAGCCTCATCGATGGCTGAACATGCCCGCTTTGGCGGTGTCGTCCCGGAGATTGCTTCGCGCGCCCACCTGGAGGCTATGCCGCAGGTGATGGAGGAGGCGCTGGGGCAAGCGGGCGTCGATAAGCCAGATGCTGTCGCCGCGACTGTCGGCCCAGGGCTCGCCGGCGCTTTGCTCGTGGGGGCCTCTGCCGCGAAGGCGTACGCCGCAGCGTGGGGTGTGCCGTTCTACGGGGTCAACCACCTCGGCGGGCACGTCGCGGTGGCCAACTTGGATGGGGCTGAGGAATTGCCGCACTCCATCGCGCTGCTTGTCTCCGGCGGGCACACGCAGCTTCTTGAGGTGGATGCCGTGGGCAAGCCGATGCGCGAATTGGGCAGCACGCTTGACGACGCTGCTGGCGAGGCCTACGACAAAGTCGCCCGGCTTTTGGGACTCGGGTATCCGGGCGGGCCGGTGATCGACAAGCTGGCGGCGCAGGGAAATCCGGACGCGATCCGGTTCCCGCGCGGGCTGTCGCGTGCCGAGGATCTGCGCGGCGAGCACCGCTACGACTTCTCCTTCTCCGGATTGAAAACTGCTGTAGCGCGGTACGTTGAGGCGGCGGAGCGGGACGGCGCCGTCATCTCCATCGAGGATGTGTGCGCCTCGTTCCAGGAGGCTGTCGTCGACGTGCTCACCGCGAAAGCAATGATGGCCTGCGAGGACACCGGTGCGCGCACGCTGCTGCTTGGCGGGGGAGTCGCGGCGAACTCCCGCCTGCGGGCAGTAGCTGAGCAACGCTGTGCGGCGGCCGGAGTTGAACTGCGTGTGCCGCGATTCAAGCTCTGCACGGACAACGGGGTCATGATCGCGGCGTTGGCCGCACAGCTGATTCACGAGGGTGCAGAACCGTCGCCGCTGTCGACGGCCACAGACACTGCCCTCGAGGTGGAAACGCCACTGGTCACCGGCTAGGTGGTGCCAGCGATGCGCTTGCCGAGCGCACGTGGGCATTTAGAGCTAACGTGAAGATGATTCACGCAGAAACACCACCCATAAACTGTGAAAGGACCTCTAGCTATGAGCTCTCGTAAGGACCACGAGCGTTTCGGTTTCCTGGTGTACCCGGACCTGACCTACCACCGCATTGTCTTCGGCACCGGTAGCGCCGAGCAGTTCCTCGGCCCGACCGTGCAGGAGCAGGTCGAGGTCGCATTCGTCCAGCAGGACAACGAGTTCCAGGCGATCTACTCCCCGGAGGCCCGTGAGCAATGCGCAGCCCCGAACCCGGTCGCGTCGATGGCCCGCAACCAGGCAGCCACCGACAACCCGAACTTCCTCACCGACCCGGTGCACGCTATCTCCGGTCCGGTGATCTTCACCGGCCGCGGCGGCAAGAGCATTGACGACGAGATTGTCACCCAGATCAAGCAAGCCATCCGTGCTGTGCGCAACTTCATCAACGACAACGGTGAAGAGTACGAGCTGTGGCGCAACGCCGTGCTCAACATGGGCTCCCCGCAGGAGTAGACCTGCTGTAGAGCTTCGGGCCTTAACCCTCGGGCCGGGTAGACGTGGAGTTCGCTGCAGGCGGACACTGCGGACTCGGCCCTTGTTGTTACCTAGCACTCGCGAGGGTAGAGTGCTAACCAGGTTTTGGGCACAGTTTGTTCACCCGCGACGACGGCTGCGCACCGACCGAAGAAGAAACCAAGTCTGAAACGAAAGGTTTTCAAACCGTGGCAAACGTCAACATCAAGCCCCTGGAGGACAAGATCCTCGTCCAGATCGTCGAGGCTGAGACCACCACCGCCTCCGGCCTGGTCATCCCGGACTCCGCTCAGGAGAAGCCGCAGGAAGCGACCGTCATCGCCGTCGGCCCGGGCCGCTGGGACGACGAGGGTGAGCACCGTATTCCGGTGGACGTCAAGGAAGGCGACACCGTGATCTTCTCCAAGTACGGCGGCACCGAGCTGAAGTACGACGGCGAGGAGTACCTCCTGCTGTCTGCTCGTGACCTGCTGGCCGTCGTCGAAAAGTAAAAGGCGGGATTAATCCCCAATGGCAAAACTGATTGCATTTGATCAGGAGGCCCGCGAGGGCATCCAGCGCGGCGTGGACACGCTGGCTGACTCCGTGCGCGTCACGCTCGGCCCCCGCGGCCGCAACGTCGTGCTGGACAAGGCTTTCGGCGGCCCCGTCGTGACCAATGACGGCGTGACCATCGCCCGCGAGGTCGACCTCGAGGATCCCTTCGAGAACCTCGGTGCGCAGCTGGTCAAGTCCGTCGCTGTGAAAACCAACGACATCGCCGGTGACGGCACCACTACCGCGACACTGCTCGCTCAGGCCCTGGTCAACGAAGGTCTGCGCAACGTCGCTGCTGGCGCCAACCCGATTGAGTTGAACAAGGGCATCTCCGCAGCCACTGAGAAGGTTGTCGAGGAGCTCAAGGCCCGCGCCACCGATGTCTCCTCCAGCGAGGAAATCGCGAACGTGGCCACCGTCTCCTCCCGCGACCCGGAGGTCGGCGAGATGGTCTCCGGCGCCATGGACAAGGTGGGCAAGGACGGTGTTCTCACCGTTGAGGAGTCCCAGTCCATCGACTCCTACGTGGACGTTACCGAAGGAATCTCCTTTGAGAAGGGCTTCCTGTCGCCGTACTTCATGACCGACCCGGAGGCCGGCCAGGCTGTCCTGGAGAACCCGCTGGTTCTGCTGGTGCGCAACAAGATCTCCTCCCTGCCGGAGTTCCTTCCGGTGCTGGAAAAGGTCGTGGCCACCTCCCGTCCGCTGCTCATTATCGCCGAGGACGTTGAGGGTGAGCCGCTGCAGACCCTCGTGGTCAACTCCATCCGCGGCGCCCTCAAGGTCGTCGCCGTGAAGTCCCCGTACTTCGGTGAGCGCCGCGCCGCATTCATGGACGACCTCGCTGTGGTCACCGAGGCCACCGTGGTCGATCCGGAGCTGGGCATCAACCTCAAGGACATCGAGCTCGACGTCCTGGGTAGCGCTCGCCGCGTCACCGTGGACAAGGATGACACCGTCATCGTCGACGGCGCAGGTTCCGCCGAGGCAGTGGAGAACCGCCGCGGCCAGATCCGCCGCGAGATCGAGAACACCGACTCCACCTGGGACAAAGAAAAGGCCGAGGAGCGCTTGGCCAAGCTCTCCGGCGGCATCGCCGTCATTCGCGTCGGCGCGCCGACCGAGACCGAGGTCAACGAGCGCAAGTTGCGCGTCGAGGACGCTATCAACGCTGCCCGCGCCGCCGCGCAGGAAGGCATCATCGCCGGCGGTGGTTCCGCGCTGGTGCAGATCTCGAACGAGCTGCAGAAGTATGCGGAAGAGTTCGACGGCGAGCAGAAGGTCGGCGTCCAGGCTGTCGCTCGCGCACTGACCAAGCCCGCTTTCTGGATCGCCGAGAACGCCGGTCTGGACGGATCCGTGGTCGTGTCCAAGATCGCTGAGCTGCCCAACGGTGAAGGCTTCAACGCCGCCACCCTCGAGTACGGCAACCTCATCGAGCAGGGCATCATCGACCCCGTCAAGGTCACCCACTCCGCAGTGGTCAACGCTGCGTCTGTGGCACGCATGGTGCTCACGACCGAGGCATCGGTCGTGGATAAGCCTGCCGAAGAAGACGAGCACCCAGGGCACCAGCACTAGAGCTGCACGCCCGTGCGTAATCGCGCAGCAAACGCCCCATCGGAACACGGTGGGGCGTTTTGCTGTGCCGGACGCGCCTAGCGTGCGGCGACGGCGACCTTCTTGCCGCCGCGGCTGCGGTTGCCGCGCAAAGTGGCGTGACGCTCAGACTCGCTCATACCGCCCCAAATGCCGTACGGCTCAGCGACAGCGAGAGCGTGGGCGCGGCACTGCTCGAGCACCGGGCAGCCCAAGCAAATAGCTTTCGCCCGGTTCTCGCGCTGGGTGCGGGCACGGCCGCGCTCCCCGTCCGGGTGGTAGAAGACATCGGACGCCTCTCCGCGGCAAGCGCCGTGGAGCTGCCAATCCCAAAAATCAGCGTTGGGGCCGGGCAGTTGCGAAGGCATGGACATCGTAGGCATACTTTGCGGTCTCCTGAGGTAGCGATCCGTTCGTGCTTTGCTTGATGGGGAGCCAAGCACCGACAAGGGAGTGTTCACCGTGCGGGTAAACAACGGGTTTCTGTCAGGTGTCGCCCAGTTTGAACACAGAGAGTTCGGCATTCTGGCGCGTCGATAAGCAGCGAAAATGTGCCAAGGTTAAAGCTCGGTGAATTATTCTTAGTTTTCCAGTTGGGGGTATCGGGGAGTATGCGTACGATGGACGGGTCCCTGGCAATGAGCGAGCAAAGGAGAGGCGTGTCAGGAGTAGACACCGACAGCCGGCTGGCTCATCTTGTGCCGCGAGCACAAGAGGGGGACCGTCGAGCGTTAGAAGACATCATTCGAGTCGTGCACCCCATGGTGCTGCGGTACTGCCGTGCGCGCATCAACGGCGGCCGCACACCCACGGCGGAAGACGTCGCTCAAGAGGTGTGCCTCGCTGTGGCAACGTCTGTGGACAAGTACAAGGACACGGGCAAGCCGTTCATGGCTTTCGTTTACGGCATCGCGTTCAACAAAGTCACTGACGCTCATCGGGCCCTTTCGCGCGACAAAACAAACCCCACAGATGAGGTTCCCGACCAGGAGTTTTCCGGTCTCACGCCCGAGGATGCGGCGATGCAGATGGAAGGTAGTAACGCTGCGCGTGAATTGCTCGATCAACTAAGTGAGAAGGCGCGTGAGATTATCGTTTTGCGCGTGTTTGTCGGTCTTTCCGCCGAAGAGACAGCGGAAATCACCGGCAGTACAGCCGGTGCAGTCCGCGTCGCCCAACACCGAGCCTTGGCCACCCTGCGCAAGGCTCTCGAGAAGAAGCAAGGAGGGTAGCCGTGAAACCTCAAGATGCACACCGCAGCGATGAATTCCTGACAGCGCTGTCCCACGGTATTGACCCGTCCGACGGCCAAGACCAGCTGGCTACTCTCTTCTTGGAGCTGCGCGACGACGTTGAAGCGCCGATGCCGGAGGCTCCGACGTTGGAGGCCCCAGCGACGGAGGAGCTGATGCCGGTGGCCCCGATGCCGGAGGACCCGACGGTAGGGGAGCCTCTGGCGGGGGAACCGTTCTTGGACGAGTCGCTCTCGGACGAGCTGCTTGACGACGACTTGCTTGATGACGACGTGGATGCGGCCGTCGCCCCGGTACCGCTCGACGTTGAGCGCAAGAAGCGCCGCAGTTACCGCACCAGCCCATGGATGGCAGGTCTGGTCGGTGCAGCCGCCGCCACGGTCATGGTGGCCGGCACCGGTGCTGCGCTGTACAACGCCACCCCGGATTCACCGCTGTGGGGCCCGTCCCAGAAGCTGTTCGGTGGAAATACCGATTATGTGGAGCTGGCCAGCACGCTCGATGAGATCGACTCGAAGGCTGAAGAAGGCGACATCGAAGGTGCCCGCAGCCTGATCGAGCAACTGCGCTCGAGTTTGAAGGCGGAGCGCAGTGACCGCGGCGATCGCGGCAACTCGCAGCGCGGTACCACCTCGACCCCGCGTCCGGACAAGGAAACGGTCACGGTCACCACTGAGCGGAAGAAAGACGACGCAGAACGTCCGGCTTCCCAGCCGCCTGCACCAGATACCGTCACGGTGACAGTCGTGGTCACCGAGCCAGCAGCGACTGCGAACCCGGGCACTCAGCCGGCACCATCCAACGCTGCAACGCAAGCCCCGGCGCCGGCGCCGGCACCTGCGCCAGCTCCGTCTTCGGCCCCATCCGGGCCAGCACCGTCAGCGGCCCCGTCGAGCCCGGCCGCATCCTCCGACCAGGCAGGCTAACTAGCTGCGGTCTCGTGCTGCGTTAGCGCGCGTCGAGTCCGTCCAGGTAGCCCAGGGCGTAATCCCACGGCACATAAGCACGCTCGTTCGGTTCCGCGCTCGGCTCGTGGACCGGCGGCAGCTCGTTGTTGAGGTTGGCGATCATGTTGTTGATCATGATGTCCCAGTCATAGAAATGCACTTCATCGCAGTCTTCGCACATGAAGTAGATGCCTAGGATTCCGCGGGGGCCCAAGACTTCCTTGAACTCGCGGGTCTGGGCGAGGTCGCGGATGACGGCCTGGCGCTCCTCGGGCGTCAGTGGCTCCACGACCTCGTCGTCTTCGATGAAGGATGCCGGATCGTTGGGATCGTCGGCGAAGGGGTCGCGCGGCATCATGGAGTCAAAGTTCACGCCTTTCACCCTATTGCGGATCGGGGCGGAAGGACAATCGCGGGGTGTGGGCGCAAGGCACTATGCTATCTGCGTAAGTGCTTGAAGCGGTTGTAAGAAAGGGAGCGATAGGGCATGTCCAGCGAAGCCAATCAGCGAGTACACACCGGTGGGGACGACCCGAACAAGATCGCCCTGCGCGGCCTGACTTTCGACGACGTGCTGCTGCTCCCGGCAGAGTCCCACATCGTTCCCGGTGAAGTGGACACCTCCGCCCAGTTCAGCCGCAACATCCGCCTGGGCATCCCGGTTGCTTCCGCCGCAATGGACACCGTCACCGAGTCCCGCATGGCTATCGCCATGGCCCGCCAGGGCGGCATCGGCGTGCTGCACCGCAACCTGTCCGCCGAAGATCAAGCAGAGCACGTCGATGTGGTGAAGCGTTCGGAATCCGGCATGGTCACCGACCCGGTCACCGCGTCGCCGGACATGACCATCGCTGACGTGGATGCGCTGTGCGCCCGCTTCCGAATCTCCGGCCTGCCGGTCGTCGACGGCGACGGAGTGCTCGTCGGCATCATCACCAACCGCGACATGCGTTTCGAGCCGGACTTCTCCCGCCCGGTTGCCCAGGTCATGACTCCGATGCCGCTCGTCGTCGCCGAAGACGGCGTGAGCAAGGAAGAGGCGCTGAAGCTGCTGTCCGCCAACAAGGTGGAGAAGCTGCCAATCGTCGATAAGCAGGGCAAACTCACGGGCCTGATCACCGTGAAGGACTTTGTGAAGACCGAGCAGTTCCCGAACGCGTCCAAGGACTCCGAGGGGCGTTTGCTGGTCGCTGCGGGCATCGGCACAGGCGAGGACTCCTACTCCCGCGCGGGGCTGCTTGTCGACGCTGGCGTGGACGCCCTCATCGTCGACTCCGCCCACGCCCACAACAACCGGGTTTTGGAAATGGTGGCGCGCGTGAAGAAGGACTTCGGCGACCGCGTCGATGTCGTCGGCGGCAACCTAGCCACCCGCGAAGCCGCCGCCGCAATGATCGAAGCCGGTGCGGACGCCATCAAGGTCGGCATCGGCCCGGGCTCCATTTGCACCACGCGTGTTGTCGCCGGTGTGGGCGCCCCGCAAATTACTTCCATCCTGGAAGCGTCCGTTCCTGCCCACCAGGCTGGCGTGCCCATCATCGCCGACGGCGGTATGCAGCACTCCGGTGACGTGGCCAAGGCGCTCGCGGCTGGTGCATCGACCGTCATGCTCGGCTCGATGCTCGCCGGCACGAAGGAAGCCCCAGGCGAGATCGTCGTTGTGGGTGGCAAGCAGTACAAGCGCTACCGCGGCATGGGTTCCATGGGTGCGATGCAGGGCCGCGGCCTGACAGGGGAGAAGCGTTCCTTCTCCAAGGACCGCTACTTCCAGGCTGACGTCACCAGCGAGGACAAGCTCGTGCCAGAAGGCATTGAAGGCCGCGTGCCCTACCGCGGCGAGCTGGACTCCATTACCCACCAGATCGTCGGCGGCTTGCGCGCAGCCATGGGCTACACCGGCTCCGCCTCCATTGAGGAACTGCAGACCAAACGCTTTGTGCAGATCACCGCCGCTGGCCTGCGCGAGTCCCACCCGCACGACATCACGCAGACTGTCGAAGCTCCGAACTACCGCGGGTGAGGGCGGCAGTTCGGCGGAGAAAAGAGAGAAAGACGCATGCGCGACTACGTTGAGATCGGCATCGGCCGCGAGGCCCGCCGCGCCTACAATCTGCGGGATATCGGGATCGTGCCCGCGCGCCGCACTCGTTCCTCGAAGGACGTGGACCTGAGCTGGCATATCGACGCCTACACTTTCGACATCCCTTTCGCCTCCCACCCAACCGACGCTCTGGCTAGCCCTGAGTTCGTCATCGAGATGGGCAAGCAGGGTGGGCTCGGCGTGATTGACGCAGAAGGTCTGTGGGGACGCCACGCCGACCTCGACTCTGCGATCAAGAAGGTCATTGCTCCGCTGATCTTCGCCGACCCCGATCCGATGGATCTGCGTCAGCCCGGCGTGGCTGAGCTTCAGGAGCTGCATTCCGCCCCCATCGACACCGACTTGCTGACCGAACGCATCGCCCAGGTGCGCGACTCCGGCGTCACCGTCGCCGTCCGTGTGAGCCCCCAAAACGCCCGCGAGCTCGCACCGGTCGTGGTCAAGGCCGGCGCGGAGATCCTGTTCATCCAGGGCGAGATCATTTCCGCCGAGCATGTCCAGGAGGGCGGCAAACCGCTCAACCTCAAAGAGTTCATCGGCTCCCTCGATGTTCCCGTCATCGCCGGCGGTGTGGCCGACTACACCACCGCGCTGCACCTCATGCGCGCCGGCGCGGCCGGCATCATCGTCGGACAGGGCGCGACCACCTCGTCGGTCGCTTTGGGCATCGACACGCATCTGGCTACCCAGATCGCCGACGCGGCAGCCGCGCGCCGCGAATACCTCGACGAGACCGAAGGCCGCTACGTGCACATCATCGCCGACGGCGACCTTGCCACCAGCGGCGAGATCGCACGCGGCGTCGCGTGCGGCGCCGACGCTGTCATGCTCGGCAGTGCGCTCGCCGGCGCCGCTGAGGCGGCGGGCCGCGGCTACTACTGGCAGCCGCAAACCGCTCACCCGCGCTTTCCGCGCGGCACGATTTCCAACGCCGTGGACGGCTCCGGTTTCGGTTTCGGCCTCGGGTGGTACTCCACGGAAGGAGACACCCCCGCAGATCAAGAGCGCGCCCGCGAAGAGATGTTGGACAAAATCGGCGAAGGCCGTCCGAGCCTGGAGTCCATTCTCCACGGGCCGAGCACCAGCACCTGGGGCCACTCCAACTTCGTCGGCGGCCTGCGCCGCGCGATGGCGAAGTGCGGGTACACAGACATCAAGAGCTTCCAAAAAGTCGACATCGCAGTCGCCAACTAGCTGCACGCTTTCGTAGCCGACAACGCCCGGTGGATCTCCAATGATCCCCGGGCGTTTTCATGTCTGCGGGGTATGTCACAGCCGAATCATCTTGACTCTCCTGAAAGCACGACTAAAGTATGACCAAAATAAAAAGTACGCCAAAACGTAACTTTTAAAAAAGTCTTGACGGAATACATTTTCAGGAAAGGAAAAACTCAATGGTTCGGTCGGGAAATCAGACGTCACGATCAGCGCTGTTTGCGGCGGCAGCCGCGATGATGGCGATGATTCTCGCGGCGGCGCTCACAGCGTGCGCGCCGGAGGAGAATCGCGCGGACGGCGGAAAGCCGAAAGTGCTGACCACCTTCACCGTGATCCAGGACATCGCCCAGAATGTCGCGGGGGAGCACTTGACCGTGGAGTCTTTGACGAAGCCGGGGGCGGAGATCCACGGCTACGAGCCCACACCGGCTGATATCCGCCGCGCGTCTGATGCCGACCTCATTCTCGATAACGGGCTGAACTTGGAGAACTGGTTCGCGCAATTCGTCGAGGGAGTCGACGCGCCCCACGTCACCGTCAGCGACGGCGTGGACCCGATCGACATCACCGAGGACGAGGGCGCAGGCAAACCGAACCCGCACGCGTGGATGAGTCCGGTTGAGGTGAAGAAGTACGTGGACAATATGGTCACCGCCTTCAGCGAACTCGATCCGGACCATGCTGAGGACTTCACGCAGAACGGCGAGCAGTACAAAAAGCAGCTGCAAGAGGTCCAGGACGGCATGGTCAACGAGTTGGCGAACTTGCCTGAGCAACATCGCGCACTGGTGACGTGCGAAGGCGCATTCTCCTACATGGCACGCGACGCTGGTTTAGAGGAACGGTTCATTTGGGCCGTGAACTCCGAGAATGAGGCAACCCCGCAGCAGATCACTCGCGCCATCGAATTCGTCAAGGAGAACGACGTGCCGGCCGTGTTCTGCGAATCCACGGTCTCGGACGCACCGATGCAGCAGGTGGTTGACGCGACCGACGCCACCTACGGTGGCACCCTGTACGTCGACTCCCTTTCGGAGAAAGACGGTCCGGTTCCGACCTACCTCGACATGATTAAGCACGACGCCGACGTGATCACGCAGGCGTTGACGGGTAAGAAGTAGGCGTCGCGGTGCAACAGGAAACGTCAACACCCGCGGCGGCCGTGCCGTCGAACGCGACTCCCGCGATATCCGTGCGCGATGTCACCGTTCACTATGGGAGCGTGCTCGCGCTCGACGGCGCGTCCCTCGAGATCGCGCCGGGACGCGTGTGCGGACTCGTCGGAATGAATGGATCCGGGAAATCTACGCTATTCAAAACGATTATGGGGCAGACCCGGCCAGATTCCGGGACCGTCGCCGTGAACGGAGATGACCCCGCTGTCGCCCGCCGCACCGGTGTGCTCGGGTACGTGCCTCAGCGCGAGGCAGTGGACTGGGATTTCCCGGTCAGCGTGCGGGATGTGGTCATGATGGGCCGCTACGGACAACTCGGTTTCACCCGCCGGCCTCGCCGGGCTGACATCGAAGCCGTCGACCATGCACTCGAGCGTGTGGAGCTCACGGATTTCGCCTCCCGTCAGATCGGTCAGCTTTCCGGCGGCCAGCGGAAACGCGCCTTTGTTGCCCGGTGCATTGCCCAGGGGGCGAGGATCATGCTGCTGGACGAGCCTTTTGCGGGCGTCGATAAGCGCAGCGAAGCGACAATGACCCGGCTGTTTCGCGAGCTTGCTGACGGCGGTGCCACCGTGTTCGTGTCGACGCACGACCTCCCCGCGTTGCCCGAGCTGGCTGATGAAGCGATGCTGCTCAACCGGCATGTGCTCATGCACGGCTCGCCCAAAGATGTCCTGCAACCCGATAATCTCGCTGCTGCCTTCGGGCTGGATGTGATGAAACGATGATCTCTTTTCTTCTCGACCCGTTCGCCTACGACTTCATGGTCCGCGCGTTCGCCACGAGCCTGATTTCCTCCATTGTGTGCGCGGTGCTGTCGTGCTGGCTGGTCCTCGTCGGTTGGTCGCTGATGGGCGATGCCGTGTCCCACGCGGTGTTCCCCGGCGTGGTGCTGGCGTATATCGCGGGCGTTCCCTTCGCCCTCGGGGCAGTGGTCTTCGGCTTCCTCGCCGTGGGTTTGATCGGCGTCGTGCGTGATACAAGCCGGGTGAAAGAAGACGCTGCGATCGGAATCGTCTTCACGACGCTCTTCGCGTTCGGGCTCGTGCTCATCTCCGTTACGCCCTCGCACACCGACCTCAACCACATTATCTTCGGCAACTTGCTCGGCGTCTCCAAAGCTGATCTTGTGCAGATCTTCGTTTTGGGCGTGGCCACGCTGGCTGTGCTCGTGCTCAAGCGCCGCGATTTCACGCTTTTCGCTTTCGATCCCGTGCATGCCCACGCGATTGGCTTGCGGCCGAAGCTGATTGGGGCAGTGTTGCTCGCCCTGCTCGCGCTCACCTGCGTGGTGGGGTTGCAGGCTGTCGGGGTGATCCTCGTGGTGGCGATGTTGATCATTCCGGGCGCGACCGCGCACCTGCTGACCGACAGTTTCGGCCGCATGCTGCTGATCGCCCCTGCGGTGGCCACCGTATGCTCCGTCGTGGGGTTGTACACGAGCTACTACCTCGACGCTTCGCCTGGCGGACTCGTGGTCATGGCGCAGGGGGTCGCATTCCTGCTGGTGTACCTGTTCAGCCCGCGCCAGGGGATCATCACAGCGCGTGCGCTCCGGGGCGGAACGGCGCGTCTAACTGGAGACGAACAGCGCGCCGGAAGCGGTGCGGCCGAGCGGAACTGAGTTCTTTGCCCCGTCCACCTTCACATCTAGCGACTCGGAAAACGGCGCACCTTCTGAGACCGTGAGGACGGCACCGACAACGATGCCGTTCTCCTCGAAAAACTTCAGCAGGGTCGGGTCCGAATCGGAGATCCGCTCGACAGTGACCGTCGTCCCCGCTGCGCCGGCGCCCACCCCAGCATCCGTGAGGCGGCGCGCGTCCAAAGCGAGCACCGTACCGTCGGCGGCCGGGATCGGATCCCCGTGCGGGTCGCGGGTGGGATGGCCGAGCAGCTTGTCCAGCCTGTCCACCAGGTAGTCAGAGACTGCGTGCTCCAAGTGCTCCGCTTCGTCGTGCACTTCGTCCCACGTGTACCCGAGAGTCTCCACCAAGAACGTCTCGATGAGCCGGTGGCGCCGAATCATGTCCACTGCGTATCCGTGGCCCTTCTCGGTCAATTCCACCGAGCCGTAGGGGGCGTGCACGATCAACTCCTGTGCGGCGAGCTTGCGCACAGCATCCGAGACCGACGACATCCGCAGCCCCGTCTGCTTCGAAATCAGGGTCGCCGTGACGGGTTCCGTCGACCATTCCGTGAGACTCCAGATGACCTTCAAATAGTTCTGGGTCGAGGTGGATAATTCGCTCACCGACATGCGTTCAACTCTACTTATCTTCCGGGAGCATGCTTATCGACGTCGCCCTGAACCCGCAATTCACCCCGCACAGTTGCGACTGTTCGGTCTTTTCAGGCCATGAGTTAGACTCTGAAACCGTGACTACCTCCGCGAACGCACCAGAGCAGACCCCGCCCGCAAACGCCCACCCGCGTCCCGTCCTCGTTGTGGACTTCGGCGCGCAATATGCGCAGCTGATCGCACGCCGCGTGCGCGAGGCCCGTATCTACTCGGAGGTCGTGCCGCACACGATCTCCGCCGCGGAGCTCAAGGCGAAGGACCCGGTTGCGCTCGTGCTTTCCGGCGGCCCGTCCTCCGTCTACGAGGATGGCGCGCCGCAGCTCGACCCAGAGATCTTCAAGTTGGGCTTGCCCACCTTCGGCATTTGCTACGGCTTCCAGGTGATGACGCAGGCGCTCGGCGGCACCGTGGCCAAGACCGGCTCGCGCGAGTACGGCCGCACGAACATGGACGTGCGCGGCGGCGTGCTCCACTCCGGCCTGAATGAGCAGCACCCAGTCTGGATGAGCCACGGCGATTCCGTGACCAAGGCGCCCGACGGTTTCGATGTCACCGCTGCGACCGAGGGCGCTCCGGTTGCGGCTTTCGAGAACGCGGAGTCGCGCATGGCCGGTGTCCAGTACCACCCGGAGGTCATGCACTCGCCGCACGGCCAGCAGGTGCTCACGCGATTCCTCACCGAGATCGCGGGCTTGGAGCAAACATGGACCGCGTCGAACATCGCCGACCAGCTTATCGACGCGATTTCCGAACAGATCGGCCCCGACGGCCACGCGATTTGCGGCTTGTCCGGAGGAGTCGACTCCGCCGTCGCGGCGGCCTTGGTCCAGCGTGCGATCGGCGATCGTCTGACCTGTGTCTTCGTTGACCACGGCCTGCTGCGCAAGGGCGAACGCGAGCAGGTAGAGACCGACTTCGTCGCTGCGACCGGCGCACGTCTGGTCACTGTGGACGAGCGCGAAGCCTTCCTGAGCAAGCTCGCCGGTGTGACCGACCCGGAGGCGAAGCGTAAGGCCATCGGTGCGGAATTCATCCGGTCCTTCGAGCGCGCGGTCGCCGGCGTCCTCGAAGGCCAGGATGTCGGCTTCCTCGTCCAGGGAACGCTCTACCCGGACGTTGTGGAGTCCGGCGGCGGCACGGGTACCGCGAACATTAAGAGCCACCACAACGTCGGCGGCCTGCCTGATGATGTTGAGTTCGAGCTCGTCGAGCCCCTGCGCACCTTGTTCAAGGACGAGGTTCGTGCTGTCGGCCGCGAGCTGGGCCTGCCGGAAGTGATCGTGAACCGCCAGCCCTTCCCGGGCCCGGGCCTGGGCATCCGCATCGTTGGTGAGGTCACCGCTGAGCGGCTGGAAACCCTGCGCGCGGCTGACGCCATTGCGCGCGAGGAGCTCACCCGCGCTGGCCTCGACGACCAAATCTGGCAGTGCCCGGTCGTCCTGCTCGCCGACGTCCGCTCCGTCGGTGTCCAAGGCGACGGGCGCACCTACGGCCACCCGATCGTGCTGCGCCCGGTGACCTCCGAAGACGCGATGACCGCGGACTGGGTCCGCGTGCCCTACGAGGTCTTGGAGACCATCTCCACTCGCATCACCAACGAGGTCGAGGACGTCAACCGCGTGGTTGTGGACATCACGTCCAAGCCGCCGGGAACCATCGAGTGGGAGTAGTGAGCGGCCTCGCCGCTCACCCGACGAGGCCAGTCTTAAGATCTCGATTGCATTTTTGCCCCGTCAATCAAAATCGACCAGGGCTTTTATCGCGTGTTTGACGCGGTGATGTAATCGAGATCTTGGGGTTTGGTCTACTTCGCCCACGCGACCTGAATCGAGCCCACGTTCTGGTGGATGTTGATGGTCAACAGTTCGCCATCGCCGTCGATTTCCTCTGGCGGGCAGGCCGTGTCACCGACATCGACATCGCAGTTCACACGAGCGCGGACTTTCTCGTCGGGCATGAGCACTTCAACCGAACCGACTTTCTGGCTGATATCGAGAGTCACCGGTTCCTTCATCGGCTGCAGGTCCGTCAGATCGACGGTGAGTTCACCAACGTAGGTATTGACCGGGTGGATGCCCTCTGCGTCAGGGAAGGCGATGATCGTTTGCCCGAAGCGGGACCAGTCGCGGTTGCGGATTTCGCTTGCGGCCGCCATCGCCACGAATGTCGCAATGGTGAGCAATAAAGCTACGGGAATCCACACCCACAGTGGCCGGTTCCTTTTCGTGCTCGGCTGTTGGGGCGGTTCGTACCCGGGGTCCGGCAGGTGCCACAATTCCGGAACAGTCCCCAACGGGTCCCACGACGGCGGCCCCGTGTGACCGTGGGCCGGGTGCGGATAACCCTGCGGAGCGGTGAATCCACTCGTGACCAGGTTGCGCGCCGAAGCCGTGGCGGGCTGGGGCTCCGGATCCCCAAAGCCAGGCTCCCCAAAGCCTGGCTCCCCAAAACCAGGCTCCCCGGACTGAGGCTGGCTGCTCTGTCGCTTCTCGGGTTGTGCGATCACCCCCGGAGGCGGCTCCGGGAGGCGGCGGTAGAGCGCCCACCACGCGACGGCGCTGAGAAGGAGCCAGCCGATCGTGGAGGCGAAAGCTTCACGGGGAGTTCCTACTGAGATCGTCGGGAAGAAGAGGACGAGGAGAATCAGCAGGCCCCAGCCGGTGCCGCGCTCTTTGACTTCGACGGGGTCGAGCTGGCGTTTGGGGATTGCGATGGCTTGGGAAGGTGACGTCGATAAGCCAAAGCGCGGCATGAGGAAGCCGCACAGCACGTACATGAAAATGCCGACACCGAACGCGAGCGACAGCGCCGCGAACGCGATGCGCACGAGGCTCGCGTCGATCTGGTAGCGCACACCGATGCCTTCGCAGACGCCGGAGACCATTGCGTCGCCGCCCTGCTTTTTCGGGATGCGCGGCGGGCGGGTGTCCCACATGAGGTGCAGTGTCTCGTTCATGTTTCAAGTATGCGATTTGGCTGGGCTGGGCGGTATCGGGATTCACCCTGAAATCGCAAGTTCAGGGTTTGCCCTGATCCGCCTGCGGGCCCTGCGTGCCATGATGAATAGCATGCCCCAGCACTATGCCCCTGAGCAGCCCCGGCCCTACCCGCGCTTTGTCCGCGAACGGGAGCACCGGGTCATTGCTGGCGTTGCGGCTGGTTTGTCTGCGCATCTGAATATTGAGGTTGTCTACATTCGCCTTTTCCTGTCTCTGAGCTCCCTCATTGGGGGTCTGGGCATCCTGTGTTACGCGGCGCTGTGGATCTTCATGCCGCTGGGTGTGCCGGCGCAGCCTGTCGTGGACGCTAAGAAGGCCGGCGGGTTTGTGAACTTCCTCCTCGTCATTGCGGCGTTTGTGCTGTGGTCGATGTCGACATCTGCGGTGGGGGATCCCGGCAACGGCGCGTTCGTCGCGGTGGTGGTCATGATGGCGGTCGGCGCGGTGCTGGCGTGGCGTGCGTACGACCGCGACATGCGCACTGCCGGTTCGATTGCGTCCCTGCTTGTTGGCGGTGTGCTGGTTATGGGCGGTGTCATTGTCATCGCGGTGATGGGGGACCGCGGCGGCATCATGGGCGTGGTTTTGGCTGTGCTGGCGGCGGTGCTGGGGGTGGGCATTCTTGTGGTGCCGCTCATTGCGCGCCTGTTGCGCTCGCTTGTGGAGGAACGTCAGGACAAGGCGGTCGCCGATCAGCGCGCCGACATCGCCGCTCACCTGCATGATTCCGTGTTACAGACGCTCGCGCTCATTCAGAAGCGCGCCAGCGACTCCGAGGAAGTCGCCCGCCTTGCGCGCCGCCAGGAACGCGAGCTGAGAGCATGGCTTTACGACGCTTCGCCCGCCCCCGGCTGGACCACCCACACCACCAATCCCGAACCCGCGCCGACTGCTGCTGCGCCACCCACGCCGGCTACCTTCTTCGCCGCGATCAACACCGCCGCCGGAGAAGTCGAGGACCTATTCAACGTGACCATCCGCCCCGTCACAGTTGGAGAGGACACAGCGTTCGACGACACTGTCAAGCCCATCGTCCTGGCAGCCCGGGAAGCTATGGTGAACGCGGCGAAGCACTCGGGGGCAGACGGGATCGATGTGTATGCCGAAAACCTCGCCGGTGAGCTCTCCGTGTTCGTCCGCGACCGCGGCACCGGCTTCGACCCGGCGATGATCCCGGCCGACCGCCACGGCGTTCGCGATTCGATCACCGGCCGCATGGAGCGCGCCGGGGGCACAGCGACAATCAAGACCGCGCCGGGCAAAGGCACCGAGGTCGCACTGACTTTGGCTGCGTGACCCAGCACCGTCGGCGCGGGGTAGTGTCGGGTTCATGGCAGTGAAGGTGTTCCTCGTCGACGACCACTCGGTCTTCCGCTCCGGCGTCCGGGCAGAGCTGAGCGCGGCGCCCGGCATTAAGATTGTTGGTGACGCCGGCACGGTCGCCGACGCGGTCACAGGAATCGGGGACACCCAGCCTGACGTCGTGCTTTTGGACGTTCACATGCCCGACGGCGGCGGCCTCGCCGTGATCACCCGAGCACCCGGGCCGCAGTACCTGGCCCTGTCCGTCTCCGACGCCGCCGAGGACGTCATTGCGCTGATCCGCGTCGGTGCCCGCGGGTATGTGACCAAGAACATCGACGGGCCCGAGCTGGCCGAAGCGATCATTCAGGTGCACGGCGGGGACGCGTACTTCTCGCCGCGGCTGGCCGGTTTCGTGCTCGATGCGTTCGCGTCGGGCGGGGTTGTCGAGGATCCTGCGGGGGAGCCGGAGAAGGCGGGGGAGGATGAGGCGGTCGTCGATAAGCTGACGCGGCGCGAGCTCGAGGTGCTGCGGTTGCTCGCGCGCGGGTACACGTATAAGGAAATCGCGTCTGAGCTGTTCATTTCCGTCAAGACGGTGGAGACGCACGCGTCGAATGTGCTGCGCAAGACGCAGACATCGAACCGGCATCAGCTCACGCGGTGGGCGTCGGAACGCGCGCTGGACTAAAGATCAGCTTGGCGCTCGCGAGGTACTCGAAAGCTACTCGAAACGTACTCGAAACACGTTGTATCTAGTCTGACCTGCGCAGATCAATCTACTTGAAACCTACTCGAAACGGTTTCAAGTAGAGTTGCTGCTGTGAAAGAAAGTCCCTCTTTTCAGGATGACCCCGCGCTGCTGTTGACTCTTGACGAGGATCAGTGGTTTGAGCGGAAATCGTTCCGCATCGCCCCAAAGGACCTTGCCAAAACAGTTGTGGCCATGGCTAACGCGGAAGGCGGTGTGATTGCGGTTGGAATCACTGATCGCCGGTTTGATGGTCAACCGACCTCTGCGCAGGAAAATGATTTGCGCCAAGTGACGTTCGATCACACGGATCCGACCGTTCGTGTTGGTATAGAAGCTCTTGATACGGAAGAAGGCGCATCTGTTCTTCTCTTCAATGTCCTGCCGAGCGACAGGGTGCATTACTTGAAATCGGGGGAGTGCTTCTTGCGTGTTGGCGACGAGTCCAAGCGGCTGAAGGCGGACGACATCCTCGAGCTCCGGTACACCAAAGGGGAGCAGCAGTTTGACGCGTCGGTGCCGCCCCGTGCGACCGCCGAGGACCTCAATTGGGAACTGGTGGAGAACTACGCCGAGGTTATAGGTTCATCGTCCGTGGTCGATGCGTTGAGGGCCCGCAACTTGGTTGACCGTGATGGTCGACCTCGCACGGCAGCGATTCTTTTGTTTGGTAAGAACCCGCAGGAGTATTTCCCGAATGCGCATGTGCGTGTGCTTCAGTTCGGCGACGATGAACGGCTCTCCGGTTACCAGCAACAACTCATGGCTGATCGGCGTTTCGATGGCCCGCTGCCGCAGCAGATCGCTCATGTGCAGAATGCGATCAGCGAAATGCTGCCCAAGGTCCGCAGGTTGACCGGAGAGGGGCTGTTTGAAGATGAAAATCTGATCCCTCACGATGTGTGGCTTGAGGGGTTGGTTAATGCGGTGATCCACAGGTCCTACAGCATGAGCGGTGACCACATCCGTTTCGAGATGTACCCGGGCCGGATTGAAGTCTCTAGCCCTGGCCGTTTTCCGGGACTCGTGGATCCTGACAAGCCTGAGTCGATTGCGCGGTTTGCCAGGAATCCTCTCATCGCAAGGGTTACCGCGGAGCTTCGCATTGGCCAAGAGCTCGGCGAAGGTATTCGCCGTATGTTCGCCGGTATGCGCCGAGTTGGTTTCACGGATCCTGTGTACAGGCAGACTAGTGGAAGTGTGATTCTCACCTTGAATGCTGTTCAGCGCCTGAACTTGGAAGCTGTCGACGCTTTGCCGCCGCATTCTGCGGATGTGCTTTCCGTTCTTCAAGCAAGTGGCAGGTCAATGTCGACGGGTGAGATCGCTGAGGCCTTGGGCTTATCGACGCCTCCTGTGCGTCGCGCTCTGCAAGCGATGCGGGACAAGGGAATCATAGAGTGGCGTGGAAACAGCTCCCGTGATCCGCGCGCAGTGTGGTCGGTAGCGGGCCCGCTAGGCTAGCTCGAAAGCTACTCGAAACGTACTCGAAATACGTTGTATCTAGCCTGACCTGCACAGATCGATCTACTTGAAACCTACTCGAAACGGTTTCAAGTAGGTCGCATGCTGCTTGAGCTCGAGTCTGTTGGGTTATTTCGCCAGATAGAAAGCATGTTCGACCTTTTTGATTGACGTTGGTTGCCCCGGCGAGCATAATCATCTTCGTGAGTGGAACAAGTGTTCGCAAGGTGGATGTGGAGGCGCTGGCCGCGTTGGCTGCCGCCTCCGGCTCCGCTGCGCCTGCTGGTCCCGCCAGTTCCGCTCGCGCTGAGCAGATCGCGCAGCTGCGCGCCCGCATGGCGCAGATCGGCGGGGAGGTTCCGGACCAGCTCGGCGGGCCTCATACTGGCCACGTTACGGGGACTGATGTCCTGCAACTCGGCACGCAATTTGAGAATACTCTGCCCGGCGGCGGCCTGCCCCGCCAAGCGGTGACGCACATGAGTGATACCCCGGCACTGGTGGTGGAGATGCTGCTGCAGATCACGGAGGCGGGCCGGTATGTCGGCGTGGTCGGCTGGCCGGAGCTGTCGTACGCGGCGCTTCCGCCAGAGTGTTTGAATCGTGTCATTGCGGTCCCGGACCCCGGGGTGGACCCGTTGGGGATCACCGGGGTGCTGGTGGAGGGGCTGGATCTGGTGGTCTTCCGCACCCGCGCGCGCGTCGAGCTATCCCCGGTGCGGGCGCGTCCGCTGGTGGGCAAGCTGCGCAAAGGCCGGGCCGCGCTCATGCTCGTCGGCGCGACGGTGCCGTCGCCGGCGCTCACTGTCACTGGTGACGTGCAGGAGTTCCGGGGGATCGGCCGGGGCACAGGGCGCATCACGGGGCTGGATATCCGGGTGCGGGCGCAGCCGAAAAGCGCGCATCCGGCATCGGGCACGGTCACCGTCGGTCAGGCTCGGGAGACGGTGGCAGCCCCGGCAGCTCCGGCGCTCAAGGTGGTGACGTAGATGCGCGTCGCCGCCATATGGTTCCCCGATTGGCCGGTGCAGGCTGCATGCCTCGAAGACGATCTGGCAGAGCCGTTGGCCGTCGTGCGCCAGCACCGCATCAAGGTCGTTTCGCACGCCGCCCGCAAGCTGGGCATTCGCCGCGGTATGAAGGTGCGCCACGCGCAGTCGGTGTGCCCGGGGCTTACGGTCGTCGACGATAATCCGGACCGTGACGGGCGCATCTTCGCTGCGCTCGCGGCCAGTTTCGATGATGTGGCTTCGTCGGTCGAGGTGTTGCGCCCTGGGCTTGTCGTCGTGGACATTGCGGCTGCAGGCAAGTTCCACGGCGGTGAGGAGCGCGCTGCCGAGATGCTTATCGACGCTGCATCACGCCCCGGCATCAACCCGCTCATCGGGATCGCAGACGAGATTGCCACGGCCGTCGTCGCCGCGCGCACCTGCGCGGTGGTCCCGCCGGGCGGGTCGGTGGACTTCCTGGCCAACCAGCCGTTGCGTGTGCTCACAGCGGAGACGGCGCTCGGTGCAGATGCAGAGACGGTGAAGTCGCTGGGGCAGCTGGGGATTAGCACGCTGGGGGATCTCACTGCCGTACCCGCCACCGCAATCTCGACGCGTTTCGGCCAGACGGGGCTGCACTGCCACCGGATTGCACGGGGTGCGCCGGACCGCCGCGTCTCCCCGGAGCTGCCTACGTCTGATCTCGCGGTGTCTGTGACACCCGAGGATCCGATCGACCGCGTCGATGCCGCTGCCTTCGCCGCCCGCGCGCTGGCTGCCAGCTTGCACGAGCGGCTTGCTGACGCTGGGCAGAACTGCGTGCGGCTCAAAGTGAAAGCGGAGCTGAGCGACGGTACCTCCCTTGAACGCATCTGGCGCACCCGCGATGCCCTGACCGAGGGGGCCACTGCCGACCGCGTGCGGTGGCAGCTCGACGGGTGGCTCACCGGCGGGGGAGCGGGCGCGATCGCCTCGCTCATTCTGGAGCCGCTGGAGGTCGCGGCACCTGAACCGGCCGGTCAGCTCTGGGGCGGTGCTGCCGCGGGGTCGGATGAGGCCGCCCGGGACGCCCGTCGCGTCGCTGAGCGGATACAGTCTTCTTTGGGCATTGATGCCGTCGTTCAGCCCCGCCCCGCCGGGGGCCGTGGCGTGGCCGAGCGGATCGCCCTCGTCCCCTTCGGCGAGCAGGACAACGAGGCTGCCAGTGCCGCAGCGGCTGCCTCGTGGCCGGGCGCGATCTTGGCCCCGCTGCCTGCCCGGATCGGCGGCGGTCTGGACCACCCAGCGTCGCGGGTGAAGCTGATCAGCGCGGATGCGAGGCAGATCGGTGTGACAGCGGAAGCGCTGCTGACGGGAGAGCCGTACGCGTTGGGATGGGGTGAACACCGCTACGTGGTCACCGGCTGGGCGGGGCCATGGCCTGTGGACGAAGGGTGGTGGGGTGATAACCCGCAGAAGGTCGCGCGGCTGCAGGTGGTAGGGGAGAAACCCACGGGCGGTGAGTGCGCGGCGTGGCTGCTGTTGTGGTCGAAGCAGCAGTGGCGGATCGAGGCTTTATATACCTGAGAGCGAGATAGGCTACCCTAAGAAGTATGCCCGCTCCCCGCCAGCCAATGTGTTCCGATGTCGAAGTCGAACCGCTGCCCGGCACCGCCAAAACGGCGGGGACCTATGTCCTGTTCGAGCACCCTGGCCCCTGGAGCCACGATGTTCTCGACGGTGGAACCTTAGGTGAGGAGCTCACCGCGAAGCTCAAAGCGCACCTGAAGAAATTCGATGCCTCGCTTCAGCTCATCCGTCACCCCACGCGGGAGGGGCGCGACATTGACAAGCCGCACCTGTACACCGTCTTCTCGGATGTCGGAATCACGGAGGTCCACCACGTCGATGGTGTTGAGGACCTTCTGGAGATGGATTTCTCCGCGCCGGGCCTCAACGGTGGGCAGACGCGCATCGCGCCACTGTTGCTGGTGTGCACGCACGCGAAGCGCGACCGCTGCTGCGCTGTGAAGGGACGCCCGTTGGTGATGGAGCTGGAGCGGCGCTATCCGTTCCGCCGCACCGGCGACATCGTGTGGGAGACCTCGCATGTCAAGGGGCACCGTTTCGCCCCGGCAATGCTGCTCATGCCGTGGGGGTACAGCTTCGGGCGGATGAATCTGGAGGCCACGGAAGCGATGATCGGCGCGGCGATGCGCGCGCAGTACTTCGTTCCCGGCAACCGAGGACGCGGAACGTTGTCGGCGTCGGCGCAGGCCGCCGAGATCGCCGTGGCTGCCCACTTGCAGAACGAGGGCGAGGATGTCGCCTACGGCCAGTTCACGCTCGTGGACGAAACCGTTGGCGACGGTGCAGCCACAATCGTGTTTGCCGACGATACGCACCGGGGGCCGCGCCAGTTCGCAGTCACCCTTACGCAAAACGAAGCCGCAGGAGTGATTTCCTCCTGCGGCGACGAACCGAAAACGGGTACGTACTGGGGCGTCGAAAAGCTCGAACTTATCGGCGCATGACCTTCCGCGACAGCACGTTGCCCAGCAACTGGGCGAGCTGAACGATGACCACAATGGTGATCACTGCCAGCCACGTCACCTGCGGCTCAAACGCGCGGTAACCGTAGACGATGGCGAAGTCACCCAGACCACCGCCGCCGATGTAGCCGGCCATGGCGGACATGTCGATCACGGCGATGAAGATGAAGGTAAAGCCCAAGATCAGCGGGCCGAGTGCCTCCGGGACGATCACGGTGCGGATGATGCGCCATGGGCCAGCACCCATCGCGCGGGCTGCTTCAATCACGCCGGGGTCGATGGCGACGAGGTTCTGCTCCACGATGCGTGCCACGGTGAACGTCGCGGTCACGCACATGACGAATGTGGCTGCCCCGCGTCCGATCGTCGTGCCCACCACCGACAGAGTCACGGAGTAAAGCATGGCGATCATGATGATGAACGGGATAGGGCGGAAGAAGTTCACCAGGATGTTCAGTGTCCAGTAGACAAACCGGTTCTCCAGCACACCGCCAGCGCGGGTGGTGTAGAGGAACATGCCGATGATCAGGCCGAAGAACCCGCCGACGAGCATGGTGATGATCACCATGAACAGCGTGTCCTGAATGGCCTGGAGGTATGTGGGGCCCAGGCGGTCCCAGTCCATTTGGGCGAGGATCTGCTCAGTCATTTACTTCTCCTCCCCAATCTCAGCAGTGGTGTTGCCGGTGATTTCGTGAATGGTGGTGGTCTCCTGCATTCTGCGGTAGAACTCCTCGATGGCGCGGTTGTCGCCGGTCAGGCGCACCGTCATTTTGCCGAAGGACTGTTCCTGCAGGGTGGTCACGCTGCCGTGCACGACATCGAGCCCCACGCCCTGCTCCTGCAGCTTCGCGGCCGCGGAGAAGACCCCGGAGTTCGACGACAAGTCGACGGTGAACAGTCGGCCGTCGCCGCCCAAGAGTTCGCGCTCTTCGCTTTTCGACGGAGTGTTGCGCAACGACGTCGACACAAACCGCTGCGCCACGTGCGTTTTCGGATTAGAAAACACGTCGTAGACAGAGCCGTATTCGACGACCTTGCCGGCCTCCATGACAGCGACCTTGTCCGCGATGGCGCGGATGACGTCCATCTCGTGGGTGATCACGACGATGGTGATCCCGGTGCGCTGGTTGATCACCCGCAACAGTTCCAGGACTTCCTGGGTGGTTTCGGGGTCGAGGGCGGAGGTGGCCTCGTCGGCAAGCAACAGCGAGGGATCCGTGGCAAGCGCACGGGCGATGCCGACGCGCTGCTTCTGGCCGCCGGACAGCTGCTCTGGGTAGTTCTTGCCGCGCTCACCCAGGCCGACGAACTCGAGGAGCTCCTGCACGCGGGCGGCGCGCTCGGACTTGCTCATGTCCGTCATCTTCAGCGGGTACTCAACATTGCCTGCCGCAGTGAGCGAGGTGAGCAGGTTGAACTGCTGGAAAATCATCCCGATGCTGCGGCGCACGTCGCGCAACTGCTTGCCAGGCATGCCGACAATGTTGGTGCCGTCGAGCAGAATCTCACCGGAAGTCGGGGTGTCCAGCCCGTTGATCATGCGCACGAGGGTGGACTTGCCGGCACCCGAATATCCGATGACGCCCAAGATCTCACCGGGTTCAACGGTGAGGTTGACGTTGTCGAGTGCGACGACATCCGCCCCGCCTTTCTTGGAGCGGAACGTCTTGTGGACGTTCCGGAACTCAATCCGGGTGCCGGTGGGTGCCATTACTTGAAGTCCTCTTCCAGGCGCTTGAGGATCTCGTCGAGCTCCTCCTTGGTCTTCTCCACCTGGACAGCGGTGCCGTTGGAGTCCTCGTTCAGAGCCTCGGTGACCTCGTCGGACTGCCAGATCTCCACGAGCTTGTCGTAGGTCGCGTTGTCGACGTCGTCTGCGCGGACAGCGAAGATGTTGATGTACGGCTCCGCCAGCTCAGAGTTCGGGTCGTCCGCGAAGACAGAAGTGGACGCGTCGATGCCGGCGCGGCCCAACCAGGTGTTGTTGATCACGGCCGGGTCGCCCTGGTTGTAGGCGGTCGGGGTCTGGGACGCGTCGACCGGGGTGACCTCAACCTTGGAGGCATCCTTGTCGATGTCGGCCGGGGTCGGGTTCAGCGTGTCAGCACCGTCCTTGACCTTGACCAGGTCAGCCTGGACCAGCACGTTGATGGCGCGGCCCTGGTTGGACGGGTCGTTCGGGATGGCGACTTTCTGGCCCTCGATGTCGTCGAGGCTGTCGTGGTCCTTCCAGAACAGGCCCAGGGTGTTGATTTCGCCGGAGCCGACGATCTTCAGGTCGTCGCCGGAGGAGGCGTTGTACTCAGCCAGGTACAGGATGTGCTGGAACTTGTTGATGTCGATCTGGTCCTGAGCCAGCGCCGGGTTGACCGGCGGGTACTCGGTGAACGGGGTGAGCTCGAGGGTGATGCCCTCCTTCTCAGCCAGCTCCATGAAGACAGACCAAGCCTTCTGGTCGGAGTCGGTGGTGCCGATCCGGACAACCTGATCGTCGCCGCCGTTGTTCTTGCCGGCTGCGTTGTCTGCCGACTCGTCAGAGCATGCGACCAGGCCGGTTGCCGCCAGAACGGAGGCTGCGGCGGTCGCGATGATGCGGTTGAAGCGCATATCTTTTCCTGCACTTTCTTGCTAGGGGTGGTCAAATATGACTTCGAAAATCTAACACCTAACGGACCGCTTAGTCTAGTTTGGGTTCACACCAACCATTGCTATGCCGGCACTGGATACAGCCCCGTGCCCGTTGCTGATTGGAACAAAGTTTCGACCGCGATTATTCTGGGGGCGTGCGTTTCCATGGCGGCGAGAGAATGTCCTGGTCGCGGCTGGAGAGAATCCTCTCCGGCCGCCCCGGGCCTACTCCTGTGCCCGTCAACCACACGGGCACGCCCGCCGGGGCGGTCTATGCGCCAGAGGGATCCGAAGCAGAAGGCGGCGCCGCGCCGGGGGATGGGTCGGCAGGCACCGCGCCCCGCCGTGCACCTGCCGTCCCGTTCGCCGAGCTGCACGCCGTGTCCACCTACAGTTTCCTCAGTGACACCGGCGGTGCGAGCGAGCCGGAAGAGATCGTGGCCCGGGCGCAAGAACTGGGCCTATCGGCAGTCGGCTTGCTGGACCGGGACGGTTTTTACGGCGCCGTCAAATTCGCTGAGGCAGCGGCAGAAGTGGGCATGCCCACAGTCTTCGGTGCGGAGCTGTCGCTCCCGCGCGACGATGGCGGCCCAGGCGATGACTCGGTGATTCCGCTGTCCGTCATCGCCCGCGGCCCCGAAGGCTACCGCCGCCTGTCGCACCTCATGGCCGCCGCCCACATGGCAACGGGGGAGAAAGACAAAGTCCTCTATCCGCCCCTGCCGGTGATTGCCGATGAGCTTGCCGGGACGTGCACCGTCCTGGCCAGCTGGCAGTGGGCGGACCGTATCGATGATTTGATCGAATACTTCGGCCCCGACCGGGTTGTGCGCGAATTCACTGCCACCATGCTCCCCGAAGACGCCGACCATAACGAGGCGTTGCGTGCATACCCGCACGTCCCCGCGATCATCAGTGCGGCACCCGGGGCGGCTACGCGCCAGGGGGCGAGGTTGGCGGGGGCGAAGAGGTCGCTGGCGCGTCGTCAAGCAATGGGCGTTGCGTACTGCGACCTGCACCCAATGGGCGCGAACTGGCTGCGCAGCGGCGAGCAGCTGCTCGCGATGGCACCGGGGTGCGCGGACATGCTTGCAGCCACCGTCGATCTGGCGGCCGAGTGCGCGTTCACACTCAACCTTGTCGCGCCGCAACTGCCGCTCTTTCCCACGCCCGACGGCCACGACGAAATGAGCTGGCTGCGCCATCTCGTGCGTGTCCGCGGCGAGGAGCGCTACGCCTCGCGTCCCGCTGACGTGCGTGAGCGGGCGTGCACACAGATCGAGCACGAACTGAACGTCATCGAGCAGCTGGGGTTTCCGGGCTACTTTCTCATCGTCAACGACATTGTGGACTTCTGCCGCGAGTCCGACATCCTGTGCCAGGGGCGCGGGTCGGCGGCGAACTCGGCGGTCTGCTTCGCCCTGGGGATCACCAATGTGGAGCCGATCTCGGCGCAGCTGCTGTTCGAGCGATTCCTCTCGCCGGACCGCGACGGGCCGCCGGACATTGACATTGATATCGAATCCGGCCGCCGCGAGGAAGCAATCCAGTACGTCTACCGCACCTACGGCCGCGACAACGCCGCGCAGGTGGCCAACGTGATCACGTACCGGTCGAAGGGTGCGGTGCGCGACGCCGCCCGCGCGCTCGGATACCCGCAGGGTGCGGCAGATGCCTGGTCAAAGGGGCTCTCAGAACCGCCGAGTCTTGTCTCTTCGCTAGCCGAGCAATTGCGCGGCCAACCCCGCCACCTGGGCATCCACTCCGGCGGCATGGTCATTTGCGACCGCCCGATTGCCGACGTCGTGCCCGTCGAATGGGCCCGTATGGAGGACCGGTCGGTGGTGCAGTGGGACAAGGACGATTGCGCGTCGGCAGGCTTGGTCAAGTTCGACCTGCTCGGCCTGGGCATGCTCGAGGCGCTGCACCACATGATCGACCTCGTGCGCGAGACCACGGGCCGCGAGGTGCGCTTGTGGGAGCTTCCGCTTGACGACGCTTCCGTGTACGACATGCTCGCCCGCGCCGACGCCGTCGGAGTCTTCCAGGTGGAGTCCCGCGCCCAGATGAACACGCTGCCGCGGCTGAAACCGCGCGAGTTCTTCGACCTGGTGGTGGAGGTCGCCCTGATCCGCCCCGGCCCGATTCAGGGCGGGTCGGTGCACCCGTACCTGCGCCGCCGCGACGGGCGCGAGCCAATCGAGTTCGATCACCCGGTGCTGGAGAAATCCCTCGGCCGGACGCTGGGCATTCCGCTGTTCCAAGAGCAGCTCATGCAAATTGCTGTCGACGCCGCAGGCTTCACCGGCGCCGAAGCCGACTCTCTGCGCCGCGCCATGGGGTCGAAGCGGTCACCGGCGAAGATGGAGGCGCTGCGGCAACGCTTTTTCGACGGTTGCCGTGAGACGAACGGCATTGACAGCGCCGTCGCCGACCGACTTTGGCAGAAGATCGTCGCGTTCGCCGCCTACGGGTTCCCGGAGTCCCACTCCCAGTCGTTCGCGTCGCTGGTGTACTTCTCCGCCTGGTTCAAGCACTACTACCCGGCGCAGTTCTGCGTCGGTCTGCTGCGCGCGCAGCCGATGGGGTTCTACTCGCCGCAGTCGCTCATCCAGGACGCGCGCCGCCACGGCATTGACGTGCTGCCGGTCAGCGTGAATGAATCTGGGTGCGAAGCGCGCTGCGTTGTGGATGCTGTTTCCGGTGCGGATCCTGCCATCCGGGTAGGCATGAACCTGATCAAGGGGCTGGGCGACAAAGCCGCTGAGCGGATCGAAGCTGCCCAGCCGTTCACTGGCATTCCTGACCTGTCGCGCCGGGCTGACTTGTCGGTCGAGCACGCCGAGGCTTTAGCGCGAGCCGGCGCGCTGGACTGTTTCGGGGTGGACCGCAGGCAAGCACTGTGGCAGGCAGGTGTTGCCGCCACCGAGCGAGACGGGATGCTTCCTGGGCTTTCTGCGATCTCGGCACCGGCACTGCCCGGCATGAACGCCTTCGAGCTCATGGCTGCCGACGTTGCCGCCACCGGTGTCACCCCCGGCTTGATGCCGATGGAGATGCTGCGCGGGGCGCTGGGCGCCACCGGAGTCGTCGCCGCCGCGGACCTCATGAGTGTTGAGGACGGCACCCGCGTGCGCATCGCCGGTGTGATCACCCACAGGCAACGCCCCGTCACCGCCGGTGGGGTGACCTTCATGGGTCTGGAGGACGAAACCGGGCTGATGAACGTGGTCATTCCCGTTGGGCTGTGGAACCGCCAGAAAGTGCTTGCCCGCACCGCCAAAGCACTGATCATTCGCGGCATAGTGGAAAACGCCACCGGCGCGGTGAGCATCATCGCCGACAAATTCGAGCCGCTGGAGATGGGTGACTGGCTCGCCCGCGGGGCGCGTGACTTCCACTAGCGGGGGCAGGTGCCAGGTGGGCGCCGGGGGAGGCAGTCAGTCGGGGTAGAGCCAGACCGGAATACTGCTCGATTCTGGGGTGGAATACTGCTCGGCAATATCAACCGAAACGCATGCTTTTGACCTGCACGTTTGCGTGAGCAGTATTCCGGAAAACCGCCAACAGTATTCCAAGGCCGATCCTGCAAGAGGGGAGTGTGAATCTAAAGGCCACCCAGAGCGACTTAAATTCAGAGCACCCCTCGAGGTTGGATAGTCTGATTCTGTAATGACTGGAAACAACATCCCCAAAGCGGGCGACACTCCGAACGCCAACGTTCCTGCAGCGCCCAAACCCCCGGCCGCCCCAAGCGCGCCGGCTGCACCAGCGGCTCCCGCAGCGCCGAAGCCCCCGGTGGCCGCGCCAGCTGCTCCCGTGGCGCCCAAACCGCCGGCTGCTGCACCGAAACCGCCCGCTGCGCCTACAACACCTGCAGCACCTGCTGCACCGAAACCGCCCGCTGCGGCACCAGCTGCTGCTGCACCGAAACCCCCGGCTGCTGCGCCGGCTCCCGCCGCACCCAAACCGGCTGCAGCCAAACCTGCTCCCACCACACCCGCTGGGGAGAAGAGTGGTGGGGGGACGACGGTGGCGCGGGGCGTCGATAAGCGGAGGCGCTGGGTGTGGATCGCTGCGGTGGTCGCACTGGTGTTGCTTGCACTGGGTGTCTGGGGCGCCCGAGCGTTCCTGGGTACGGAGACGGGCCAGGAGTTCGTGGAGAAGTACCCCGGTTATGCACCGATGCCGGAGAGCGCGCCGGTGGGCATTCCCGCGTGGCTGAACTGGTCGCACTTTTTCAACATGTTCTTGATGGTGCTGATCATCCGGACGGGCATGCAGATCCGCACCGAGCGCCGCCCTGAAGCGTACTGGCGGCCGAAGAAGGGCGGGCGGAAGATCAGTTTGACGCTGTGGTTCCACCAGGTGCTCGATATCTTGTGGGTGGTCAACGGGCTGGTGTTCGGTGTGCTGCTGTTTGTAACGGGGCAGTGGATGCGGATTGTGCCGACCAGCTGGGGTGTTTTCCCGAATGCGGTCTCGGCCGGGCTGCAGTATCTGTCCTTGAACTGGCCCACGGAAAACGGCTGGGTCCACTACAACGGCCTGCAGCAGCTGGCGTACTTCATCACAGTGTTCGTGGCGGCACCGCTGGCGATCCTGTCGGGTGTGCGCATGAGTAGCTTCTGGCCGGCCAACTCGGCCCGATGGAACAAGGTCTTCCCTGCGCAAGCGGCGCGGGCGATGCACTTCCCGGTGATGATCTACTTCGTGGTGTTCATCGTGATTCACGTCGGGCTGGTCTTGGCTACTGGCGCGCTGCGCAACCTCAACCACATGTACGCGGCGCAAGGCTCGACGGACCCGTCGGAGTACGCGGGGAACTGGACGGGCTTGATCATCTTCCTGGTGTCGCTGGCGGTGGTCGCGGCGGCGTGGGTGGCGGCTCGTCCGGCGACGCTTGCACCGCTTGCCCGGCGCTTCGGTGAGGTCACCGCACGCTAGGCTGAACCGCATGCAGGGCGCCCACGAAGCAGAATCGCCGGATCGCCGCCGTTCGCACCTGAACCAGCCAGCACAGATGCCTACTGATGTCAGTGGCATGAATCCGGTGAGCCGCAAGCTCATCACCGCGCGCTATATCTCGCAGACGATCTGGGCTGCGGTCCTAGCTGGCAGCTTCGGCCTTGCCCAGTTTCAGCTTGGCGGCGTGTGGTGGTGGGGTGCTGCCGCCATCGGCCTCTGGTATGTCTTTCAGCTGATCATGATTCCGTTGCGGGTGCGCAATACCGGCTGGTTGGAGACAGACAATGAGCTGCTGATCACCAAAGGCAAGATCACCCAGAATTTCACAGTGGTGCCGTACGGCCGGATCCAGTACGTCGATGTCAGCACCGGCCCATTCACGCGTCCGCTGGGGCTTAAAGAGTTGGCACTGCACACGGCCTCCGCGACAACGGACGCGACCATTCCGGGGCTACCCGCCGAGGAAGCGGATGCGCTGCGTGAGCGGCTTGCGTTCCAAGCTCGTGAACGGATGAGCGGGCTGTGAATACTGTCCCGCGGTACCGCCGCGTCCACCGTCTGACTCCGCTGCTGCGCGTGTGGGCTGGCGTGGCGGCGATTGTCACGCTGATCGTGTTCAACTTCTTCACGTTCGTGACCGATGCGTTGCGTGAGCGCGACCTGACATGGGCCACCATCGGCCAGGTCGCCGGCGGGGCAGGGGTGGCTCTGTTTCTGGTTTTCCTCGGTTCGCAGGTGTGGTGGTACCGCACGACTTTCCGCCTCGGCACGGATGAGGTGGAGCTAACACGGGGCGTCATCTCCACCAAGGTGCGCGCGGCGCGGTACGACCGTATCCAAGCTGTCGACGTGGTCGAGCCGCTCGCCCCACGCCTTATCGGCCTTGCGGCTGTGCGCGTCGAGGCAGCCGGAGGGTCCAACTCTGCCATCGAGATCGGCTACCTACCCCGCACGGAAGCAGAGAATGTCCGCACGGAACTACTGCGAAAGATCGCGCAGCAGGGCACCGACGAGCAGCTGGACACGCTCACACAAACTGCGGGTGCCTATCTCGTTGAACCGATTCCGGTTGCGCGCTCGCTCGCCGGCGCGGCACTGCGTCTGACCACGGTGTTCACGGTCGCATGGTCGTTCATTCCGATCTTCACGGAGCTCACCCTGGCGGTCATCCTCCCGGTCCTGGCCGGGTTCATCCCGCAGATCTGGCGGCAGATCGACCAGTCATGGCGCTACACCGCGACGCTGGACGGCGACGTTGTGAACTTGAGCTACGGCCTAGCCAACCGCCGCCGCCAAGCAGTGCCGCTGGATCGGATCCACGCGATCGGACTGTCCCAGCCGGTGCTGTGGCGCATCTTCGGGTGGTGGTCGGTCACCGTCAACATCGCCGGTTACGGCCGCGAGTCGAATAAGCAGTCCGGCACGTCGCGGCTGCTTCCCGTCGGTTCGTACGAGCAAGCGGTCGCGCTCATCGAGGCGATCAGCCCGCTCACCCGCACGCACATCACAGAACCCGACTGGGATCTCCGCTCGCCGAAGCACGCACGGATCCCATCGCCAATTGACGCGTCCCACCAAGCTGTCTCCCTCGACCTCATGGGCGGCATCCCCATGGCGACCACGAGGTACGGCCTGCTGAGCCGCCGCTTCGCATTCATCGAAGTGCCGCACATCCAAGAAATCACGTTCCGCCAGGGCCCGATTCAGCGCCGTCTCAACCTGGCGCACGTGCGCTTCGAGCTTGTCCCCGGCACCGTGAAGATGTGCGCGCGCGACCTCGCTACGTCCGACGCCTGGGCGCTTATCGACGAGCTCCGCACCCGCAAACTTCCCCCTCACACCCCGCCGGGGAACCCCAACTGCCGCCACGCCTCGTAGGAGGCCACGGCAGCCGAGTTGGCCAGGTTCATCGACCGGCGCCCGGGCAGCATCGGGATGCGCAACTGGTCTGTCACGCGCGGGTGGTGGGAGTGCTCCTCGGGCAATCCCGTCGGCTCTGTGCCGAAGAGAAGCGCATCTGTGTCCCGGTACTCCACGTCTGTGTAGTGGCGGGTGGTGTGGGTGGTGAAGGCGAAGATGCGTGCGTCGATAAGCGACGCGAAGCAGGACTCGATGTCCTCATGAATCTGCACGTCGGCGAGGTCGTGGTAGTCCAGGCCGGAGCGTTTCAGATGCTTGTCATCCAGCAGGAAGCCCAACGGTTTGACCAGGTGGAGCGTGAACCCGGTGCCCGCGCAGAGGCGGATCGTGTTGCCAGTGTTGCCGGGGATGACGGGGTTGTCGAAGATCACGTGCACGCCGCTTAGTCTAAAGCTCGGTCTAAGATGACGGGTGTGACTGCGATCAAACTGGACGGAAAACTCTACCGCGAAGAAATCTTCGCCGACCTTCAAGCTCGTGTAACTCGCTTGAAGGAGAAGCATGGTGTGACGCCGGGCTTGGCCACGGTGCTTGTCGGTGAGGATCCCGCCAGCCAGAACTACGTGCGCATGAAGCACAAGGACTGCGAGGAGCTGGGCATCGCGTCCATCATGAAGGAGCTGCCGGGGGATTGCACCCAGGAAGAGCTCGACGCGGTCATCGAGGAGCTCAACAACGACGACGCGGTCACCGGCTACATCGTGCAGCTGCCGCTGCCGAAGCACCTCGACGAGAACCGTGTGCTGGGTCTGATCGACCCGGATAAGGACGCTGACGGCCTGCACCCGGTCAACCTCGGCCGCCTCGTGCTCAACGAGCCCGCCCCGCTGCCGTGCACCCCCAACGGGTCGCTCGCGCTGCTCGAGCGTTTCGGCGTGGACTTGGACGGCGCAATCGTGTGCGTTATCGGGCGCGGCGTGACCGTTGGCCGCCCGATCTCGCTCATGCTGACCAAGCGCGACGTCAACGCGACCGCCGTGCTCTGCCACACCGGCACCAAGGATCTCGCCGCGGAGACCCGCCGCGCCGATGTCATTATCGCCGCCGCGGGCAAACCCCACATGATCACCGCCGACATGATCAAAGACGGTGCCGCAGTGCTCGACGTGGGCGTGTCGCGTCTCGACGGCAAAACCACCGGAGACGTCCACCCCGACGTGTGGGACAAAGCCGGCTGGGTGTCGCCCAACCCCGGTGGTGTTGGCCCGATGACGCGCACCTTCCTGGTGCGCAACATCGTGGAGAGGGCAGAGCGGATTGCCCACGCCGAGTAGCTCACGCCCAGCAAGACGCCCCCCAAGGCGCCCTGACGTAGACCCGGCGGGGCGGGCCACGACCGCGCCGGTAACCGCGCCTGGGTCTGTTTCGTCGGCTCCTCCGCCGAGCCTGGATAACCCGCACGACATCGGCACCCCACCGTCCCGGCTGCCCGTGCGTGTCCAGCAGATAATGATCGTGCTGTTCGTCCTCGGCTTCGTCGCGGCCTCGCTGTTCTCGGTGACAGAGCACTGGCGCCGAGCGGCATTCACTCTCGGCGTATCTATGCTGTGGCTCACCGCGTGCCGCTTGACGTGCGACTCGCAAGTGATGGGGTTGTTGGCGGTGCGGTCGCGACGTTTCGACGCGCTATTCTCGGCGTCGACAGGCGCACTGCTGCTCTGGTTGGCGCTGTCGGTGGATGCGTTGGGGAGCTAGAGCGCAATGGATATGACGTCTCGCGAAACGCAGGAAGCTTACTCGGACGTGGCGGGCAGGTACATCGATCAATTGGGGAGCATCGATTCTGTCGACGAGGCGGATCGTCTGTTCATCGCGGAAGGTTTCAAAGGCGTCACCAACAGCATTCTCGATGTGGGTTGCGGTCCTGGTCACCTCACGGCGTACCTCAACAGTCTGGGGCATCAAGCTGCTGGAATAGACCTAGTTCCTCAGTTCGTGAATCATGCGCGGAGGGCATATCCAGGCATTGAGTACTCGGTGATCGACATTGAGAGTTTCGAAGGGGACGTCGAGAGCGCGGGTGGGGTGCTGGCGTGGTACTCGCTCATCCACATGACGCCGGAGGACATGCTGACGACCCTCGAAACGCTCTCGAGGATTCTCGTTCCTGAAGGCGTGCTCGTTTATGGCGGGTTCCTTGCCGATTCCCGAAAGCTCTTCGCTCACAAAGTTTTCCCGGCGACGGCGTACTCGGAAGACGACATCACATCCCTTATTGAATACGCAGGCTTTCGGGTTAGCAGAGTGGAAACTCGTCCTGCCACCGCACAGAAGCGTGCACATATTGCTGTGACTGCAGTGCGAGCCTAGCAGTGGGTTCTAGTCATCAACAGGCGTTGGCTGGGGCTGTTGGCGGACGCACTGAGGTCTAACTGGAGGGTTTCAGATATTTCATAATCTGTTCACTGCGAATCCATAGTTTATTTCATTGGCCACCCCTAGTGTAGGACCGTTAGTTCTTAACGCTGGAGCAGGTATGGATAGTTCGCACGTCTCATTGCGCGGAGTGCGCCGCGAGTTCGCTGACGGAACGGGGTTGCACAAAACCTCGCTGGACATCGCGAAAGGTGAATTTGTCTCAATACTCGGCCCGTCTGGATGTGGAAAGTCGACGCTATTGAGGTGCATCGGTGGACTTGAGACACCGGACGACGGAGTTATTGAGTTTGCAGGCAACGAAGTGTTCGGTCCCAACACCAATGTCCCAGTAAACAAACGCAACCTGTCGATGGTGTTCCAAGATCTCGCGCTATGGCCGCATATGACGGTGGCCAAGAACGTGGAATTCCCGCTGACCACTGGAAATCAGAAAGTGGCAAAAGCGGAGCGCGAAGAACGCGTTGCGCGGGCAATGGACATGGTGGGAATCGGCGCCAAAGCCGAGCAACGCCCGAACGAATTGTCCGGTGGTCAACAGCAGCGCGTTGCTATTGCACGTGCATTGGTGTCCGATCCAGAGCTGTTGCTCATGGACGAGCCGCTGTCTGCCTTGGATGCGGCCCTGCGCACACAGATTCGTTCGGAGCTGACCCGCTTGGCGTACGAGCTGAACCTGACCGTCATTTACGTCACGCACGACCAGTCCGAGGCGTTGGCCATGTCGGACCGCGTCGCCGTGATGAATGCTGGCAACGTCCGCCAATTCGCCGACCCGGTCGAGCTGTACGACCACCCGGCAGATGACTTTGTCGCCGGTTTCGTCGGTGTGACCAACACCCACGAAACGCTTCCGACGAACCGCCCCGAGGACCTCGAGGTCACTCCCCTCGATGGAAAGCGACCGGACACGCAACCGGCGAACTCCATCATCGGCGAGGTGGTGGAGAGCCAATACACCGGTGGACGCTACGAGGTCCGCTGTGTGGTGCCCGGTGCCGCCGATCCATGGCTGGCTTACTCGCGGCACCGCCTCGGCCGAGGTGACAAGGTCCTGCTGACGGTCACCTCGCATTCCTAAATTTTCCCGTTTTTCAACAAGGAGTTTGCTTTCATGAAGAAGTTTGCTGCTGCACTCGTCGGCATTGGTACCGCTCTCGGCTTGGTCGCCTGCGGATCTGTTGAATCGAACGATGATGCTGGATCCACCGGCAACGATGACACCGCCTCCACTGCTGAACAGTGGCAGGCACCGGACGGGTTGTCCGGTTCCATCGACTACTACTCGGCAAACCCGCAGGGTCTTACCGATGCTCTGGTGGAAGCGTTCCAGGAACGCACTGACGTGACCGTCAACGTCTTCGCTGGTACGACCGGTGAAGTCACTGCGAAGATCAAGGCAGAAGAGGCTAACCCTCAGGCTGATGTCGTTTACCTCGCTTCCTGGAGCGCAGCGGACAAGCAGTCTGAAGGTGGCGCACTAGAGGAGTACAAGCCGGAGAATATCGACTCCGCGAACGCTGATTGGAACGCATCCGACGACACGTTCCATGGTCGTGACGGCTCTGCCTTGGCTCTAGTTGCCAACACCGATGTAGTCACTGACATGCCCAAGGACTGGGAGGATCTCGCTGACGAGAAGTACAAGGACCAGGTGATCATGCCGGATCCTCGCGAGTCTGGCACCGCGGCTGACCTGATTGCCGCCATGGTGTCCCAGTGGGGCGAAGACAAAACCTGGGAACTCTTTGACAATCTCTTTGACAACGGCATGATCGTTCAAGGCGCCAACGGCCCGGCTCTTGACCAGGTCACCTCTGGTTCCAAGGGCATTGTCCTCGGCGGCGTGGACTACTCGGCTTACTCCGCTAAAGACAAGGGTGAGCCGATTGAGGTCATCATCCCGTCCTCCGGTACCACGGTGACCCCTCGCCCGGTCATGATCATGAAGTCTTCCGACAACATGGACGCAGCAAAGGCGTTTGTCGACTTCATGTTCTCCGAAGAAGCACAGCAGATTTCTGCTTCCAAGAACATGATTCCCGCTAACAAGAACGTGGATCCGAAGAACGGCCCGAAGCTCGACGAGATTGATCAAATCTCCGACGATTGGTCTGCAATTTCCTCTGAATCGAAGGATCTCCGTGACAAATTCGCTGAGCGCTACCTCTCCTAGGCCGCCAGAGAGTAAGGACAAGTTCTAAGGCGATGAGAACGAGAGCTAAAACTAACGCCGGTGTGTACCCGGTGCTGCTGATCTTGCTAGTGCTGGTTGCGGCGCCGCTCGTGTCCGTCCTGGTCACCGCAGTGACGGGCTACCGGGACGAGGATTCTGCACTGCACACCCTCTTCCGTCCCGAAATGCTTCGGGTCATCTGGAACACAGTTTGGCTTTCGTTCCTCGTCGTCATGTTCTCCACCCTCTTCGCTGCTCCGCTAGCCTTCCTTCGCGCTTGGACACCCATGCGGAAGGCAGAATGGGTAGAGGTCATGATCATGATCCCGTTCATGACGCCGCCTTTTGCCGCAGCTCTGGCGTGGATGGACTTCACACGCCTGCGCGGCGTTGCGGACATGCTCCTCGGCCCCGCGCTCGGTGACGCGGTCCGTTCCGCGATCAACTCGGTGTGGGGTATGGGCTTCATCATGGCGGCGGAACTCTTCCCGTTCCTGTATCTCATCCTCAGAAATGCCTTCGCCTCTATTCCGGCTTCGCAGCTGGAAATGGCGCAAGTGGCAGGGGCGAGTCGCTGGCAGCAATTCAGCCGTGTGGTCGCTCCCATTGTGCTCGGGCCGTACTCGCTAGGAGCACTCATTGTCTTCATTAAGGCCGCGGGTGAGTTCGGTACTCCGGTCACGCTCGGTAACGCGATCGGGTACCCGGTTCTCGTTTCCTCTATCTACCAAGATGTGACCATCGATCCGCTGAACTTCTCAAAGGCTGCTGCATCCTCGAGTGTTCTGTTCACACTGGGCGTGCTCGCTTGGGGTACTCAGCAGTGGGTTGCACGTACTGACTTGGTGAGCGGTGGCCGGGTCTCCCGGGCTGTGCACCTGAACCCCTCGCGCCCCGCGATGGTTGTGGCTTGGATCTACGCTGCGGTGGTGTTCATCCTGTGTGTGGTGATTCCCTACATCTCTATCATCCTCGCGTCGATGACGATCCTGCGTTCAAAGCCGCCGACACTCAACAACCTGACTTTCGATTACTTCAAGATTGTCCTCCAGATGCCGTCCGGGCAGGAGGCGCTAACGCGTTCCATTGCGCTTGGTGCAATTGGTGCAACGACAGCGGTTGTGCTTGCTCTTGCAGTAACGATCTTCACATTGCGTAACCGCACGCTGTCTTCCCGCTTGAGCGACTTCCTTGCAGTGGCTCCCGATACTGTTCCCGGAATCGTGCTCGCGATCGGTTTCATCTTGCTGTGGAACTCTCCGCGTTTGCCGTTTACCCCTTACGGCTCGCAAATCATCCTTGTGATGGCATTCACTGTGCTGTTTGTCCCCATGGCGGTGCAAAACATCAAGACTTCAGCGGTGTCCATGTCGCCGACACTCAGCGAGGCATCCGCCGTTTCGGGTGCTACGCGATGGCAAACGTTCACACGCATCACACTCCCCATGCTTGCCCCAGGAATTTTCGCAGGCTGGCTGCTGGCGTTCTTCGTGGGCATCCGCGAGCTGGTCATGTCGTCTCTGATTAGGCCGTCGAACATCAACCTGCTCGCACCCTGGATCATGAACCAGTTCGAGCAGGGACACAGAGCCGAAGCAATGGCGATGACCCTGATCGGTGTGGGTACATCGACTGCGGTCCTGGTGCTCATCCGATGGTGGCAGGGGCGTGCAAGCCACCAAGCCCGCTAGAGGAACCCTACAGTTTTCGGTTACGGTTCATCTTGTGAGTTCTGTAGCAGTCCTTGCTGACGTACACCTTGGCCGCAAACAGACCGGAGACAAGAAAACCGGGCCCGGAATTGAATGGGCCCTAGAGACCCTTGATCATGCGGCCGCTGCCGGGGCGAGCCACCTTGTCGTGGTCGGTGACATCATCGACCGCAAGCGCTACACCGAGGCCACGTACTCTGAGGTGGCTGCATTCTTCAGCCGTGGGCTCGAACTGTTCGAAACGGTGGTTTTCACCGCGGGCAACCATGACGTCTACCACGATCTCGGCGCCGTCATTCCGCGGGGAGTCATTGTCTCCGGCACACAGCCACACACCATCGAGGTGGGTGAGTGGGCATTGCATTCCGCTGCTGTTGAGGTAGATAGGGACCCGCGCTCACTCGTGAGCGACTTTCCGCACCCTTTACCTCATGCCGTGAACCTTGGGTTGCTTCACACTTCGGTTACCGGCGAGTACTCCAAACACGATTGCCTTCCATGCACGACAGAGGAACTCCTCGCATGCGGGTACGACGCGTGGATCCTGGGCCATGTCCACTCGCAAATCACACTGAACCCTGAGCCTTTTATCGGCTGGGTAGGTATGGGGCGGGCGTATCTCATTGACGTGAACGACGGAGACGTCCGTGTGCAGAACCTGGTGGTGTAAGCACAGGCTGGCACCGCGTTACCTTTTCCGGAGGCTTTTGGTGCGTTCGAACGCATGGAGGGCTAAGCCCCTAGATGTCGTAGTTGCCCTGCTCCTTCGCTAAGTCGCTCGCGGACGGGGTCTGGTCCGCCATGGCAATGAAGTTGCGCAGGATGTGGCCCATTTGGCGGGTTTCCACTAGGAAGGCGTCGTGGCCGACGGGGGAGACGATCTTGTTCATCGCCAGCAGGTTGCCGATGTTGCGCGAGATGTGCTCTTGCTGGTGGAACGGGTAGAGGATGTCGGTGTCCACGCCGACGACCATCGTGGGCACGGTGATTTGTGCGAGCGCCCGGTTCAGTCCGCCGCGTCCGCGGCCGATGTCGTGGCGGGAGAGGGACTCGGTGATGGTGACGTAGGAGCCGGCGTCGAAACGCTCCACGAGCCGCTGGCCCTGGTAGTCGAGGTAGCTCTGCACGGCGAAGCGCTGCTGCCTGTCGCGGAAGGCGCCGAGGGGGTTCTCGCCTGGCTGGGCCATGGTGCCAAAACGCTCGTCAATCTCCAGCTCACCGCGGTAGGTCAGGTGCGCCAGCCTGCGTGCGGCGGACAGGCCTGCATCGGGGGAGCGGCCGGTGCCGTAGTAGTCGCCGCCCTGCCAGTCCGGGTCGCGCTCGATCGCGGAGATTTGCGCGGACTGGATGCCGATCTGCCAGGCGCTCGCGCGCGCAGACATGGCGATGACGCAGGCGTAGTTCGCCCAGTCCGGGTACATCAGCGTCCACTCGAGGGTGCGTGCGCCGCCCATGGAGCCGCCGATCACGGCGTGCATCGAGGTGATGCCGAGCGCCTCTAAGAAGTGGGCTTCGGTGCGCACATGATCGCGTATCGACGTCGCCGGGAACCGCGAGCCCCACTTCCCGCCGTCCGGGTGGTCGCTCGACGGGCCGGTCGTGCCAGAGCAGCCGCCGAGGACGTTCGTGCAGATGACGCAGAAGCGGTCCGTGTCGATAGGCGCGCCGGGGCCGATCAGCCCGTCCCACCACACGACGGCGTTGGAATCGCCGGTCAGGGCATGTTCCACAAGGATGAGGTTGTTGCGGCCGTGGGGATCCCCGTGGAACTCACCCCACCGCTGGTAGGCGACAGTCACGTCGCGGATGACGGCACCAGCCTCCGTCTGGAAGTCACCGATCGGTTGGTGGGTGAGTTCACCTTCGGGCGGAAGCGGGATCATGCGATGGCCGCGAATCCGTGCTCGAGATCGGCGATGATGTCGCGGACATCTTCAATACCGACGGACAGGCGGATCGTCGCCTGCGTGATGCCCGCGCGCGCCAGGCCCGCTTCGTTGGACTGCGAGTGCGTCGTCGACGCCGGGTGCACGACCAGCGAGCGCACATCGCCGACGTTGGCCAGGTTGGAGTGGAGCTTTAGTGCATCGATGAACGCCCAGGCAGACTCGCGGGACGCGTCCGCGATATCAAAGGACAGCACGGACCCGGTGTACTTCAGCCCGAGCTTCTCCTTCGTGGTGTAGTGCGGGGAGCTAGGCAGGCCAGCGAAGTTCACGGTGGCAACTTGCGGATTCGCATCCAGGAATTGTGCGACTTCCAGAGCGTTCGCGTTGTGCTTCTCCACGCGGAGGCCCAACGTATCCATTCCCTGCAGCGCCAACCAGGCGTTGAAGGGGGAGATTGCTGCACCTGTGTCACGCAGGATGCCTGCGCGCGCCTTCACGGCATAGGCCGGTGCACCCACATCCGCGTAAACGAGACCGTGGTACGCCGGGTCGGGGTTGGTGAAATAAGGGAAAACGTCTGCTCCGTCGCGTTGGACGGTCCAGTCGAAAGATCCGCCGTCGATAATCGCTCCGCCGAGCGCCGAGCCATTGCCGGTGTAGAACTTCGTCGTGGAGACGACAACGATGTCCGCGCCGAGCTCAAGCGGCTTGACCAGCGCGGCTGTGGCCATCGTGTTGTCGACAATGAGCGGGACACGGTTAGCGTGGGCGACGTCCGCGATGGCAGGAATGTCCAAGATGTCCGCGATCGGGTTGCCGAAGGTCTCGCCGTAGAACGCCTTCGTGTTGGGCTTGACTGCGGCCTCCCAGGAGGCCGGATCATCCGGATTGTCCACGAACGTGAACTCGATACCGAGGCGGGGGAGGGTGACCTCAAACAGCGTCTCAGTGCCGCCGTAAAGGCGCGGGGAGGTGACAATGTGGTCCCCGGCGCTGGCCAGGTTCGTGATCGCCGCAGTCTCCGCCGCCATGCCGGAGGCGAACGCCACTGCCGCGACACCGCCCTCCAGGGAGGCCAGACGGTTCTCGAACGCGTCCTGCGTCGGGTTGGTGATGCGGGTGTAGATCGGCCCCGGGTCAGCCAGCGCGAACCTCGCCTGCGCGTGCTCCGTGTCGTTGAAGACGTAGGACGTGGTCATGTAGATCGGCTGGTTGCGTGCACCGAAGTCAGAGTCGACATTCTGGCCGGCGTGGACAGCGCGGGTATCAAAACCCCACTCGCCTGCAGCGCTGTTGTCGTATTGAGGCATATTTCCAACCTAGAAGCCCCCTGGTGCAGGGTGCAAGAAAGCCACGTGAATTTTATTCGTGGCTAACAGACGGCGGCAACAGCGAGCCAGCGGCGGGGGAGATCGCTCACGTCGGCGCGGAAACGCCCGTCGAACCCGCGGGTGCCTGCCGCGGCGGCATCGGCTAACCACTCGAGGAGGTCCGCCCGGTGTCCGCTAGCGTGCGCGCGCAGCCAGGCGGCATCGGCCATGAGACGGTCACGGTTGGTTCCCGTCGCCCCGCGCCGCCCCTGCCTGGCGACAGCATCACGCCAGCGCCGCAGCACCGTCGCCGGCTCCACCCGCGATGATGCCACCGCCTTCGGCGCGACGTTTTGGGGGACACCGAGCCAATGCTCATTCGGCCGGTCCAGCCCGGGAAACACCCAGGTGCCGTCGTGGCCGACTCCGATGAGCACCCACGGGGACCGGCCCGGTTCTTCCGGCCGCCGCTCCCGCAGGCGCAGTTGGACTTGTGTTCCCACAGCGCTGGCCAGCACGCGCAACGCCGGGATGCCCAGCCGCTCAGCCGCCGTGGTGACCTGGCAGCGTAGCGGTCCATCTTCAGTCTCAACAACGAGTACCGGGTGCTGGCCGTCGTCTTCCACTCCAGCCAGGACGCCGTCACCGATCCACCAGCCCTGCGCTGGCACAGCGGTCTCATCCGGGGTGCGAGCGCTCGCGCGGACCTTCGCGCCACGGCCCAACCTGCCGTCGGCCGAGGCGGTGGCGTGGGTGAGCAGCAGCCCGCCGCGAGCAAGATCATGGTGGCTCAGCCCAAGTTCAGCAAACCCAGCGCTGGCGCGGTACGCCTGATCCACCTGTGTCTCATCCCCGGGAACCACAGACGGCAGCTGCCAGACGTAGCCGTCGCGTTCATCGACAAGGTAGGTGATCACGCCGGCGTAGCCAGACTTGGTCAACACTGGCTCGCACGCCCATCCGCGCAGCTTCAAACCACCCACCGGTTGGTAGGTTCGCCGCGCTGTGCCGACGGCATCGATGCTCAGTGTTTTCGTTTCGTGACCGTGCCGCAGTTGGTGGGTCGCTAACGTGGCATCGACCAATAGCGAGATGGCAGCCTCCGTCACTCGCCCGTCTGCACTACTCAATTCACCGTGCAGTCGGGCGAACGCCCCCGCCAATAACGGAAGGCGCTGCACTCGCCCAGCGGACACAGTCCAGAGGACCGACGAACTGTCCATCGCGGTGAGGCCGCCCAATCCGCGGTCAAGCAAGCCCCTTAAGCATTCTTCAGCGAGGGAAAGGGTGGCCAACTGGTCATCAGTGAGCGATAACGGCTCGTCGACGGATGCGGGATCTGCGGCGCCGTCCACGTCGGCGGGCTCGGACAATTCTGCGGGATCTGCGGTGTCGTCAGGGCTGGCCGCTGCAGGCGGGCAGGCCATGAGGACCTGGGCGAGGTGGAGACATCGTGGGCTGAGCAGGCAGTCGCATTCCGCACTGGCAGGCGGGTTCAGCGTCACAGTGGCGGTGCCGACGGTCGCGGTGGTGCCGCTGATCGTCCAACTGTCCGGGTCGGCGGAGCCCAGGCGCTTCTGCAGGCGGCCGGGGAGTGCCTCGATCGTGGCGGCGACAAAGGCCGGGTCCATGCCAGGCAGGTCGTGGCGGGAATCCGTGTGCGTCATTGCTGCACCTGCTCTGCCACCCACCGGGCCAGGGCTGTTGGGGAGACCGCGGAGACAGCCATGCCGACGTCCGCGAGCTGCCCGGCGATTCCTACGTTGTACCGGGCCTGCCCTGTGTCATCCAGGGCGGCGCACCCGAGTAGCCGCACCCCTGCATTGTTGAGCGCCTGAACGCGGGCCAACAACCTTTCCACGGAGCCGTATTCGTCGAAATCGCTGATGGTGATCAGCAGCGTGCGCGACGGCACAGTCACGTGCTCGTGGGCCACTGCCAGTGCTCCCGCGATGTTCGTGCCGCCGCCGATGTGGATCTCCAGCAGCAGAGATAGAGGGTCCGAGACATGCCCGCTGAGATCAATTACCTCGGTGGAGAACGCGAGGAACGTCACCGATAAAGCGTCTACCCCGGACAGGATGGAGGCAGTGAGCGCCGCGAACACTGTCGATGGCTCCATCGATGCAGACACATCCACGACAACGATGACATGCCACTCGGACCGTTTAGCGATGGGTTGGCGGAAGATCGGTGTGGCCACCACCAGCTGGGGTGTGCCGTCGCTGTCAAGCACAGCGTGGCGCAGATTGCGGTGAATCGTGCTCAGCGGGTCCAATTCCGGGGAGGGGCGTGTGCTGGGACGCCATCCTTGCAAGCCGCGCAGGGCGGGACGCAGCTGGCTGGCCAGCACCTGTGTCAGTTCCTCGACCATGCGCCGAAGCACCGGGCGCAGTTTGTCCAGGACGGATTCGGGCACGCCGCCAGCGAGGGTGAGAACGTCGCTTAGCAACTCCACGGATGCGCGCGGCTGCGTCTCTGTGAGCAGCTCCATGGCGTACGGGTGGCGCGTGTCTACCGCGGTGGCCGCGATGTCCTCGCGCACCTCTTCACCGAAGAGCGCGTCGAGCTCGTCGACCCAATCGCGTGCTGTGGGGTAGGGCGGTTCGTTGCCGGCGCGCCCGCCCATGGACCCGGCGGTGGAGCCTTCACCTTCGCCGCGTCCGTAAAGCTGGTCGAGACTGCGCGCCAAGCGGCGCTGGGTAGGGGACGGGTTTTCCTCACGTCGCCGTCCCAGCACCAAAGACCACCGCTGCGCCGGCGTCAGTGCCGCAGACGCCAGCCCGAGCCGCTGCAGGCGTTCCCAGGCGGCGATGTCGTCGGCTGCCCAGCGGCCGAGCTCTTCGACCGGCACGTTGACAGGGCGCGCCCGGTCAGCACCGACAGCGTCCATGAGACGTTCACGTTCGGCGGCGGACAGCGGGTCGAAACCGCCGCGCAACGCGGGAAGGCGGGCGATGAACACAGCCTCTTCGAGATCTTCGACGCCTTCGCGGAGGTCGTCGAGGAGGTCGGAATCGTCGGTAAGCAATTCGGGGCTCGCACTGATGAACCCCGTCAACCAGCGGCGCAGGTCCATCCGGCCCGAGGAGGTGGCGGCAGCACGGATTCGCGTAGCGATGCTGGGCAGATCCTCCGGTTGTGCCCCAAGCCGGTGCAATAGTGCGGTAGCTGCGCCCTGCATCAGCGGGGACGCATCTGCGACGAATCCTGTGAGGGTGTGCGCAAGCCGCACTCCGAAGTCGGTGTGCTGCAGCGCGACAAGATGCCCTAACGCGGCGGCATCGTCCGGTTCGTCGCTGCCTGCAAGCCCGCTGACTTGGGCGACCGCGGCGCGCGAGAGGATGTCCAGCGCTTCCGCGATCGCTTTACGACGCTCCGGCCCCACCCCCAGCATCCCCGCCACGGTTCCTTCGCTCATGGCCACTACGGCAGTGAGCACGCCTGCCAATGTGCTCACTCCGGCGCGACCTGGCAGCGTGTCTGCCACCGCACCCAGCCACCAGTCGAACTCGTCGAGCAGGCCCGCGGCGGCGGCATCCGCGAGACCCGTGGCGAGAACATAGTCGGCAGTCACGTCATCCGCATCGTCCACCGGGTTCGGCCGGCGTGCGCGCAGCGTGCCCGCCGCGACTTGTTCCACGGTCACTCCGTAGCGGGAGGCACGGGCGAGACTGGCATCGGTAGCGGCGTCATACAGCACCGTCCACCGCGTACTCACTGCCTGTGCGCCTCCGACACCAGCGACGTGGTCGGGAACGGCATAGCCGATCGCGGCGACTCGGCAGCGGTGTAAGAACACCTCGCGGCGGGTGTCCAGCGTGTCTTGCGGCGACGAGTTTTTCAGGCGCAGCGGCTCCAACGTGAGTTCGCGCGAGGGCTCCCCCGGTCCGGGCAAGCGCAGATCCTCAATCTGTGCGAGGAATTCGGGGGCCAATCCGGACTTCGGAGTACCCGGCGCAAGCTGGCCCACGTCAGCGCCCACGAGAATGCTTTGGGCGACCCGGGCGACGACGCGCCCGCGCCCGAGCACATCACCCTGGGCGAACACGCTTGTGCACGCTTCCAACAGCTCGCGGCGCCCCGGCACCGGGAGTGCCCGTAGCGCCGCGAGATCGAGCGCCATGCGGTGCGCCTCTTGGATCTCACCCGGGCCGCAGGGGTGCCCCTGCGCGCGGATGCCGGACGCCATGCGGGTCAGCAAAGTAGCCACGGCGTCCTCGAACGCAGCCCGGTCGCCCCCGTACTCCAGCACCGCCTCCTGCCAGCGCGGGTCGCGAATGCCCGAGGGATAGCCCGACCGAGAATCCAACAGCGCGTGAGAATACGGGACCAGGCTCGCCGTTGTTGTGCGGCTGTTCCGCAGCGGCTGAAGTTCGCTGAGCAGCGCGGCGTCCACTGTCGCGTCTTCGCTGATGCGGGTCTCGGTGAGCGCCGGGCTGTGCCACGCGCCCGTAACTGCCGCGATGCGGGGGCCGTGTTCGGCGCGGGCGCGGCGGATGCCCTCACGCATGGAGGCTTCGCGGGCAGCGGTACGGGCATCAAGCGGCTGGCCCTGCCGGTACGCCCAGCCGAAGGCCAACGCGGCGCGCCGGACCGCCTCGCCGCTCGCCCCGGCAGAAGGCACTTCGACTAGGCGGTCCCACGCGTCGTCGTGGTGGTCGGCGCCTACGTAGGTGTCAAGGAAGCGGCCCACGCTCGAGGTGGGGTGCTCGCTGACATCGGGTGTATCCCCCTCGGCTGGGCTCGCGCCGGGGGAGAGGTCCGCGCAGATAACCGGCACCCCGTGCGCGTGTGCCCAACGCAGTGCGGTGAGCTCCGGGCTGAAGTCAGCCATCGGCCAAAAACTGATCCCGCCGCCGTCATCAGCAACTGCGAACGCCAGCGGTGCGACAGCATCGGGGTGGGCGATCCATTCGCACCACGGCGCTGCTTCTTCCGGCATTTCCAGCACCAGCGCATCCGGTTGCGCGTGGTCTAAAAGTTCCGGCAGCACGCGTGAGAGCGACGGGGAATGGTGGCGCACACCGATCAGGTACACAGACTCGCCGGCGAGCTTATCGACGGCCCCCGCAACCTCCGGTTGTCGAACTTCCGTGTTGTATCTGGCCATGTCAGGCGAGTTCTTCGCGCTGGTCCCACAGGGTGCGCCACGGAGCAGCACCCTCCTCGGCCCGGCGGTGAACAACCGCATCCCAGTAGCCGCGCAAACGGTCAGCGTCAGCGGGGTCATCTTTGAGGACGACGCCGAGCAGGTGGCCGGCCAGGTCGCGCAAACCGTCGCTGCGGGCGGGGAAGTAGGCGGCCGACAAGGCGATCGAGGTGCTCACGGACACAGCTTCTGCGGTGGAGAGAACCGTGGTGGGCTTTTCCACGGGCCACCCTTCGCGGCTCACACCGGCGCGCAAGTCGCGGAACGCGGTGACCAGCACTTCCACCACGACATCGTCGACAGGCGTGTCGATCTGCGCAGTCTCCAGCGCCCGCTTTGTTTGGGCTGTCACGAGGGCGACTTCGGCGTCCAGGTCGGCGATCGGGTGGACCGTCTCAAAGCTGAAGCGGCGCTTCAGAGCAGCACTCATCTCAGACACCCCTCGGTCGCGCAAGTTCGCTGTGCCGATGAGACCGAACCCTTCGGTCGCGGCGACGGACATATCCCCGAGCTCGGGGACAGCGATGCGGCGCTCCGACAGCAGCGACACTAGCGAGTCCTGGACCTCCGGCAGGCAGCGGGTGATCTCCTCGATCCGGGCGATCTGGCCTTGCTCCATGGCGCGCATCACAGGGCTGGCTACAAGCGCCTCCCGCGTCGGCCCCTGGCCGAGCAACATGGCGTAGTTCCAGCCATAGCGCAGCTGATCCTCGGTCGTGCCGGCGGTGCCCTGCACGACCAGCGCGGAGGTTCCGCAGATCGCGGCCGACAGCAGCTCCGAGAGCATGGACTTGGCGGTGCCGGGCTCACCGACGAGCATGAGTCCGCGCGAGCCGGCGAGTGTGATCACGCAGCGTTCCACAAGTGCGGGATCGCCCACATATTTCGGCGCAATGGTCAGTCTCGAGCGGCCGGCCTTCAAATCGGCCCCGCCCATGATGAACGTGACCACGGCACGCGGCGTGAGCCGCCACCCCGGCGGACGCGTGCCGGTGTCCCAGCGCTCCAGAAACTCCAATTCTTTGGCGTAGCGCTCTTCAGCGAGCACGACCTGTTGCGTCATCGGCGTCTCCTTCGGGTGGTTTCCAGTTCGGCGAAACGCGGTGCATCCTCACCTTGCGAGCGCTCCCAGCACGCGGCGAACCAATCCGGCGGCGGCAGCGGTGCCACCGGAATACCCAACTGGGGTTCGTACACGCCACGGTATCCCGTCGGCTCGATGGCGAACGCACTGAGCTTCCACAGCTCGATGGGCAACTCCGGAGCAGTCGCATCGATCCAGCCGCCCATGAGGAAGAAACTGCGCCCTGAACGGGGCCGTTTCCCGGCCACAACGACATCGGCGGCGACCAGCTCATCACCCGCGCGGGTGATGTCGGCCTTCTTCCAGTTGTTCCAGCGGCGCACGTTGGCGTCTGTGGGATCCGGCCATGCCAGCAATTGCAGGTAGTAGCGGGCGGCATCCTCGCTGACGCCCAGTGCAGCAGCCGCCTCCGCCACCAGGCCAGGCGCGGAGACGAGAGGGTCGCGCGGCTCGCCGTCGCCCGGTTGCCGCAGCCACTCGGCGAAGGCAGTCAGAGCCCCGCGCACATGGTAGACGGCCGCCTGGACAACCAACCTCCGCTCGGAGTCCCTCAAGTCCCTGGCCCACTCACGTGCCACTGCCAAGTCGGGGTCAGCCGGGTCGGTGATTCCGGTGAAGTCGAGGTACACCCAGTCTGACGAGGACTCCTGGAACAGGGTGAATCGACCCGACTGGATGGTCTTGTGGCTCTCATCGCCGGGCACCCTCTCCGGCACACCGATGGCGCGGCGCAGCTTGCTGCAGGACTTGTCGCCCCAGGCGACACCGATCATTACGTGGTCGATTCCCCTCGGGTTCGCGTGCAACCGTTCAGCGTAGTCCGCTAGCACGGGACGCAGCGGGTCAGAAAGATCCAGCTCGCTCGCTACCCAGAAAAGGGCGGCCATCTCCTCAGCCCACGCGGTCTCCGAGTCGTCGCCGTCCGCGTGCCGGCCAGCGACCACGCGCTGCGTCACCTCTTCCGGTAGCGTCTTCGGTTTCCGGTCCGCGATGTGGGGTGGCAGCGCAGGAAGGTAAGCGGGTCCGTGTTGGGACCAGAACTGGGCCATGGATGCGGTGTCCAAACCGTCGTCAAGCAGTGTGCTGGCATCTTCGGGCACACCCGCAGCCAACACACCAAGGAATTGCTCGCTTTGGTCCCACAGCCGCTCCCGGGCGAGCTTCGCTTCATCCACCTTCAACCCCATGGCGGTGCGCAGTTCCTTCGACAGGAAGTTGACCTCAAGTGCGCGGAAGTTGGGAAACCCGGCCATGATCAAGTGCGCATCCGCCAGCGGCGATCCAGTGGCGGCGGCGAAAGCTTCGCCTGGCTCCGGCGACCACGGCAGCGGGCCCTCGGCACTGATCCGCTCAAGCAGAGCATCGAAAACCGGCTCAAGATCGGTGCGCGAGGCAGGGATCTCCGCACGATCCTTCAGCGGAACCGCTTGACCACCCGCCGTCACAGGTTCGCTGCCCGCAGCCCGAACAATCACCTCGTCACGCGTGAAGGGCGAGAGAAGGTTCTTCGACTGAGGCGGTAGTTGCTTGTCCCGGCTTGCCGGGTACGGGATGCTTTGATACGTCTCCACCACGAGGTTCTCTGCTCCCAGAGCACCTGCGTCACGCATCACCGTCCATAGTTCCTTCAACCCCTGGACTTCTTCTGCAGTCCGGCCGGGGATCGCCGCGAGGGCGAGCAAAGCATCGCCGAAACCGAGCAGGTGCATCCAGTCGCTGCTGCCATGACGGCGGTAGTCGAATTGCGGTTTTGTGGATACGTGACGGTCGTGCAGCCCCAGCTCCGACGCGCCTTTCCAAATGTCAACGGCATCGAAGGCATCCAGCTTAAACCGTTTGACGGGATCAACAACGTGCCGGTGCTCCGCAAAGGTCGGGGCCGGTGTCAATGTTTCTGCCTGTGTCTCCGCGTCCGGCTGCGGCCAGGAGTTAGTCACGTCATGAACAACGCACGCGATGGCATAGCGCAGTACCGGATCTTCCAGACCAAGCAGGTCGCCGACCGCTGTGCACAGCTTCTCGGTGACCCTCGCAGCTTGCTCGGCGTGCGCGTGGTCAATCAGCGGGCGCACGTCGTCGGCGGTGATCGACCGCAAACGGTCGCTTACCTCCTGTTCGCGTACGCGAGTGTGGTGCCACCACATAGCGCAGTCGGAATCGGTGCCGCGCAGCGGGATCGGCGCGAGATCGTCTGGGTCTACAACTGCCGGGTCCGAAGCCCATGTGGAAAGAATCCAAGTACCCCCGCCTGGGCGGCGCAAAGTGCCCTGCGCAACTCTGGCGGAGGCACCGGTGACGGTGTATTCGGTTCCGTCTGCGTCCACGATCAGGCAGAAGTCCGGGTCATCTGGGCGAGTGAACACCGCGTGCCGGTGATAGCCTGTCGCAGTGGAAAAGGGCGAATCGGCCGTCACATCTGTCACCGGGCGATGCTGCGAACGCTGCGGATCGAGCACAAGGTCTGGGTGACGGCGGCGTTGCCCCTCCATCCAGTCAGGTAGGCAGGCGCGCCCTGTCGCACCGGTGTTTGGGTCAATCTCCAGCACCTTTTCGTCCGTGACCAGCCATACTCGCTCACCATCCACAAAGAAGTGCTCGCTGCCCCTGGCCCACGTCGATTGACCGGGGCGCATGATCACTCCCTCGGCGAACAACCGCCCGCCGGGTACCGGCACGGAGACGCTCAACCCTTGGCTGTCAAAGTGTTTCAGGTTGCTCGACATGCCCTTCGGGGCTTCGGGCCACCACACCCGGGGGTTGTTATCGTGATACGTCGCCAGACCGAACTGGCCGTCGACTTCCTTCACGTCGAAAATGCTGTCACCAGTCCAATTTGGGATCGTGGTGGAGGTTCGGCCGCGCAGGTATGTGATGCCAGATCTGTTCTCCACAATGACACCGGGCCAACAATCGCTGGTGTCAAGCCACGTGGAAAGTTGTCTGCACTCCCCATAGTCTCTCTGGGCCTGTTCCAGCTCAGGCCAGCCGAGCTCGTCGGGCAAGCCGCGGCGCAGTGACTCCGCCAGCGGTACGGCCGGGTCGCGGTGGATGACCCGGACTCGGTCGAGGAGCGATTGGATATCAGGGTCATCGACCTGCTCAAAACCCCGGGCGAACCCGGTGATACGTGTCAGCAGTTCGACTGGCGGGATACCAGTTTCAAGCTTTTCCACGCTCTCACCGAGCAGCTCCAGCACCAAGGGGCGAATGTGCGGATCGGAGGCGAGCGTATCCACTATCTCGGGGTAGGCCAGGCAGGCGGTAATTCCCTCGACCATGTCTTCGCGCAGTGACTCGTCTGCAGCGAGATGGGGCAGGGGTTCCCGATCCGGTCGGCGGGCCCACCTCCCGAGAGCAATGTATTCAGCCTGTTCGTGACGAGAGAAGGCGAAGGGGATGCCGGAGGCGGCAACTTGCTCGACTACGGCGGCGGGAAGATAGCTCAGCCGGTCGTGGGGAAACGGCACCTCCTTCAGCCCGGCGTGCGGCAGGATGTCGGCCAGCACCGACGCTAGGTCCTCAGATTCGGTCGGGGGCCAGTCCCGCAGGATGGATTCAAACCACAGAATGCGCGGGACGAAGTCGGGGTGGTTGCCTTCTTTGACCTTTTCCAGCGCTCCTGTCTTGCTCAGCAGGTTCAACCACACGTCGGTGTCCACACCGTAGGGAGTGAGCGAAAGGAGGCGGTCTACTAGGTCGTCCTCTTCCGCGACAGCCTGGCAGATCGCTTTATCGTAGTTCTTCCAGAAATGCGTGCCGGCGTACTGGATTGATGCTGCCCGGAGCATCTCCTTGGCGATGGTGCACTCTTCCGCTGCCGGATCCAATCCGGCAGCGGAGGCGAGCTTGGCCAACTCTTTTTTCATTCCGGCATGCGGTGTGAGACCGCCGCGCACCCGTTCCACGCACAACGTGCGGTAGGTCTGGTACGTCTCGGCCGGCTCCATGCTTTCTGCGAGACGTTTCGCTTCGTTGCTGAGCTCCTTGGTGTTCATCGCACCCGCGTAGGCGAATTCCATCACGGCTTCGAGGTGGCGCTCTTCGTCGATAGGCAAGCGGTGGCGCTTTTCTGCATCGCGTGCGAGCGTGAACATTTGCGCCGCGAACCGAGGACTCTCCGCCGCGATACAGATCCGTCCGGCCTCTTCCAGGAACGTCGGTAGGAAGTGCGGCGCACTATTGTCCAGCTTGGTTGCAAGCTCATCGACGATCTCTTTGAAACGTTTTGGCTTCGTGTGTGCGTACCGGCCGGCTCGCTCGAGATCGGTAATGAGATTCAGCGCGTGCTGCGCGTTGGCTGGGTCGGTGAGAATTGGCCACGCTGGAAAACCGATTGCACGGCGGCGCGTGTGACCGACGTGGACGTGGCCCTGGGAGACGAGTCCGGCGACCCCGAGGGCGAGATCCTCAGCTTTCGCTAGAGCCTCTGGGACGAGCCGAACGATGGTGCGGTTCGTCAGCGCCGGGTGGGTGTAGCTCGCCGCGACGAGTGGTACGGACGTGTCCGTTGCATCGGTAGTGATGCCGCCCTGTTCAAGGCGGACTGCACTGGGTTGCGTCATTGGCGCGTCCTCCGGGTGGTTTCCAGATCGCCGAACTGCGGTGTGTCATCACCACGGGAGCGTTCCCAGCACGCTGGGAGCCACAACGTGGGCGGAAGGGGCGCCACGGCCACTCCCAGCATTGGACGGGGTTTGGTGAAGTCAGGCAAGACGACCATGCCGAAAGCCTCCTTCTTCCACAGCTCCAGCGGCACGTGCGGGGGAGCGGCTTCAAGCCATCCGCCCGGCAAGAAGAAGTTGCGTCCAGAGCGAGTCCGCTTCGCTTCTAAGACGAGGTCTACCGCAGCGAGTTCTTTGCCCGCGCGGGTGATGTCGGCCTTCTTCCAGTTGTTCCAACGGCGCACGTTCGCGTCGGTCGGGTCTGACCACGCAATCAATTGCAGGTAGTACCGCGCAGCGTCCTCACTCACGCTTAGCTCTGCGGTGACGTCGGCGACAAGCTCAGGGACCACGACGAGCGGATCGTGCGGATCCCCCTCACCAGGCTCACGCAGCCACTGCGCGTACGCGGACAGCCCGCCCGACAACCGCACATCCACCGCTGCAAGCGTCTGGACATCACCACCGAAGGCGACACCCCACTGGCGCGCCACGTTCAGATCAGGATCGTCCGGGTCAGTGATATCGCTCAAATCCGCGTACAAAGCGTCTTGCCAGTGATTGGATTCGATGCGGAACCGCCCTGCGTGTTGCGATCCGATGCTGGCTTCCTCTGGGCCGGGAAGTCCCAGACGCTGGCGAACATGGGCGTAATCGCGAATGCGGCCGAGGTGAACGGAGCCCAGGCCGGCGGGGGACTGCGCCAACTCCTCGGCGTAGTCCGCCAAAGCGATGCGAAGTGGGTCGGACAGGCCCACATCGTTGGCGATCCAGAGCAGCATAGCCACCTCCTCGCCCCAGAACCTCTTGTCGTGCTTGCCCGCGATGACATCTCTGAAGGTGGTATCCCACATAGACTTCGGTCTGCGGTCGGCCAAAGTAGCGGCGGGCTTTTCGCGGGCAGAAGTGTCAGCGTGGAGCTGTTCGGGGGCAGGAGGGTGCCCGGGCCAGCGTGCCGCCATAGCCTGGGTGTCCAGTCCATGCTCCAGCAGCTCCTCCAGCAGCTCAGCTGGGTCCTTAGGCACACCGGCAGCAAGGACGGCCAAGAAGTGCTCGTTGACTTCTTGCAGCCTTCTTTTCGTATCCAGCGCTTCCTGGACTTTAAGGCCTAGTGCTGTGCGCAACTCTTTTGGCAGGTAGTTGTCTTCAAAATCAGCAAAGTTGGGGAAGCCGGCCATGATCAGGTGCGCATCGGTCACCGATACTCCGCTGGCGGCGGCGAACGCCTCGCCCGGTTCCGGTGACCACGGTTGGGGTCCGTTGGCCCTCACACGCTCCATTAGTGCATCAAAGACTGGTTCAAGATCTGTGTGCCCTGGCGCGATCTCGCGACGTTCCAGCAGCGTGAACGTGCGCCCTCTGCGGGCCACGGGCTTGCCGGAATCAACACGCAACAGGGTGATCGTGTCGATGCCATGGTCAATCTCCAGTGTCCGCGGGGGAGCGACGCGGAGGAACGGGTCAACCCCGTCAGGTATTTGCAGGACATCAACAAACAGGTTATCGGCGCCCACAAGGCCGGATTCGCGCAGCACGGACCACAGCTCCTTCAGGGCCCGAATCTCGCCAGCGGTGCGGCCCGGAATAGCGGCGAGAGCGAGAAGCGCATCGGTGTTGCCCAGCAAATCGCCCCACGAGTGCCGCAGACTAGGAAGGCGATCTTTTTGGGCGTGCTTGGGCAGCTCGCGGTCATGCAACCCGAGCGTTGCTGTGTCGCGCCAAATGGACATGACGTCGAACTTGGTCAAGTGCGTGTGCATTGCCGACGTGAGCACGCGCAGGTGGTGCTTCAGCGTTGGAGCGTCCGGAAGTGCGGGGGTCGGGGCTGAGGTGGCCCAGCCCGGCCACGAGTGCACTAAAGCATCGGCATGCTTGGCGACGGCATCGCGTACCGCAGAGCTGGGCAGCCCGAGCAGCTCGGAGACCGCCTTCTGGATCACGGTGACAGTAGGGAGACCGCGCGCCGAGATACGCTCGATCAACGGGCGTAGCTCCTCTGCAGTGATCTGGCGTAACCGTGCACTGAGTTCGGGGTCACGCGGAACTGCGTGATGCCACCACAGGGGCGTTTCGAAGCCGATTCCATGGTGAACCGTGGGCATGAGGTCATCGGGGTCGAGGAGATATATGGTGCGGCCGTTTCCGGCAAGAACACGAGGTTGCCCGTCGGGTAAGCGAATGACACCGCGTACTAGGGGAGCGTACGTGCCGGTAACGGGATACTCGGTCCCGTCAGCGTCGACAACGAGCTGAGAGTGCGGATCATCCGGACGGTAGAACACGGCGCTTCTGTGATAGCCGTCCGCAGTTGAGAAGAGTGAACCCGTGGTCTCGTCGGTGACGGGTCGCAGCTGCGAGCGGGCCGGGTCAAAGACGAGATCGGGGTGGCGGCGTTGCTCCTCGAACCAATCCGGCAAGGATTCGCGGCCTTTGGCGCCGGTTTTCGGATCAATCTCAACGACCTTGACCGTCTTGTGGTCGTCTTGGACCATCCAAAAGCGGTCGCCCTCGTTGAAGAACTGCTTGCTGCCGTGGCTCCACGTCGCTCGGCCTGGGCGAATGATCGTGTTCGCGTCGACAAGCCGCCCACCCGGGACGGGAATTGATTCATCCGGATCGTTAAACCAGGATTGACGTGTCCGGGCCGCGAGTCGCTCGTCGGAACCAGACCAGTTGATGCAATTCTTGCCGGCGGAGGGGTCAAAGTGCTGGATCGCGAACTGCCCCTCGACTTCGGTCACGCCGCCAATGGATGCGCCGGTCCAATTCTGGATGTCGTGGCTCGTGCGTCCGCACACATACGTGGCCTTGCTGCCGTTGTATGCCACGACACCCGGCCAGCACTCTTGCAGCCGGGCCTCGTCGTACCTGTTGCTGTTGCTTGCGTAAGCGTCTTCGAATTCGGGCCAGCCCAACTCATCGAGCAAACCGCGGCGTAGAGTCTCAGCGAGCACTTCGGCGAGATCGCTGTGATAGGTCCGCACACGGTCCAGCAAGGCTTGCACCTCCGCATCAGCAATGAACTCGAAGTGACGGACGAATGAGGTCACCTCGGTCAGCCGGTCGGCCGTCGGCGGGGCCGACTCAAGTAGTTCAACCTGCTCAGTGAGCATTTCGATCAAAACGGGACGAAGGTCGGGGTCGGTGGACACAATCGACACAACGTCCGGGGAAGTCAGCTCCCGCTTGATGCCGTTGATGAGGTATTTCCGTAGGTCCTCGTGGGCTGCCAGATGCGGCAGGGGTGCGCGATCCTCGCTGTCCACCCATGCCTTCATATCGACGAAGGTCTCGGGGCCGGCATCGTCCACCTCGACCGCCACGTCGTGAGCTGCCAACTGTTCGAGCACTGCGGCGGGCATCTCATTGATCGTGCGCCTTGACAACGTCACTCTCGTGCATCCTGCGTGCGGAAGAATGTCCGCGAGCACCGGTGCCAGCTTCTTGCTCGGCTCTGGGGACCCCCACCGCCCCCACCTGCGCTTGGAGGCGAATGACACGATGAGCGGCACGAACTCTGGGTGGGTGCCTTGTTTGACTAGTTCGAGTGCCCCGGAGGCGTCGAGAAGCTCCAGCCAGTTGTCATTATTCGCTTCTTTCGGTGTCAGCGTCAACAGGACGGCGCGCAACTGCTCGTCTTTCGCTGCCGCCTTGCGGATCGCGGCGTTGTAGCTCTTCCAGAAGCTCTCGTTCGCGCGCTCGATGGAACCGATCCGTAGCAGTTCAGAGACGATGCGAACTTCTTCGTCGGCAGGTTTCAGGCCAGCCGCTTTCGCCAACTTAGCCAGGTCCTTCTTCATCCCCGAGTAGGGAGTCAGACCCCCGCGAATGCGTTCCACACACAGGGCGCGAAACGTCTCGTAGGCGGCAGCCGGCTCCAGTCGTTCTGAGAGGCTTTGTGCCTCAGCGGAGAGCGCTTTCGCGTTGATGGCACCGGCGTAGGCGAATTCCATCAGGACATCGCGGTGGCGCTCTTCATTGATAGGCAGTGCGTAGCGGCGTTCCGCTTCGCGCGCCCTGCCGAACATATGCGCGGCGTGAGCGTGGTTTCCCACGCGCAAGTAAACGCGGGCAGCCTGTTCCAGGAACGTCGGCAGGAAGTGCGGGGCGCTGTTCTCCAGCGCTGCTGTCAGCTCTAAGATCTCTCGCTTGGTGGCGCCGGGCTTCGGACGTGCACGCCGGGTCGCTCGCTCCAAGTCGCCAACGAGGTTCAGCGCATGCTCGGCATTGTCAGGATCGTTGAGGATCGGCCACGCCGGGAAACCCACCCCGCGGCGGCGCGTGTGGCCGACCGGAGTGCTTCCCTGTAACTCAACCCCGGACACCTCTAAGGCGAGGCGTTCTGCTTCCAGCAGCGGCTCCGGGATCAGCCGGACGATGGTGCGGCCGGGCAGGACAGGGTGCGTGAAGGTAGCCGCAGTCAGCGGGTAAGTAGTGTCGTCTGCCTGCAGCGTGATGCCGCCTTGTTCCAGGCGAGCTCGGTTGTCACTCATTTCCCTCCCCTTCCACTGACCGGCCTGCGTAAATGAATGTGGCCATGCGGACACCTTCGCTGTAGGCGACGGGGCCGAGTTCGCGCACGGGGACGGTCTCGCCGTCAACCTCCCACTGCAGTTCACCGGTCCAGGTTTCTACCTCTGGGTTCTCGTTCGCCCCGATCCAGTACCGGGCTTCCACAAGGCGGCCGGCTTCATGAATGCGAGCCACCGCGAATCCGCCCTTGATGGCGAATCCGGCGGTTTGTGCGCGGCCGGTGGCAAAACGTCCCTGTTCGAACCGACCATTCGCCCACGTGTCCAGCTTGGTCACGGCAGGCTCTGGAAGCGGGTCGGGCAGTTCATAGACAGCGCGTTGCAATTGGTCGAAGCGCTGCTCCACGCCGAGATCTGCGGCGAACTCCCGCAAATCAGCAAGATCCTCAAGCAGTGCAGGGTGGGGGATGAGGATCTCGTCCGACACGATGGTGCGGGTTTCGCCGTCTAAGTCGACGATGCCGAGGTGAATCTGGTCATCTGTCGCTGATGCGTCCCGCAGAAACCCGGCTTCTTCAGCATCAGAATCTTCACCGTCAACCGGCTGGATGATGAGGTCGCGCAGCCAGGACTGCCATGTCTCATCCGGCCACACAGCCGCAATGACGGCGGTGGGGACAGGCAGCGAGCGCAGCAGCCAGGTTTCCACTGTTGAGCCGCATTCAGCGTCGTGGGACTGCAGCCACGTCAGCAGGTTGTCTAGCTCAAGGAATTCATCAGTTTTCTTCACCTTTGCAGGCACCGACTTCAGTACCTTGCCCTTGGCGTTACGTGCCTGGATCGCACCGTCTGCAATGGTCAGGGCGTATCCGTCGGGGGCTTGAATCCAAGTAGAGTCTGCGGGCTCAGTCATGTCCACAAACTTACCTGCTTCTCAGCTTCTGGGTGGGAGAGAAAAAGTGCGCCGCCAGCACCCCAGGCGGGGCTCCGGCGGCGCTAGTTGGCGCTCGTCGTTCTAGTCGTCCTCAGTTTTGTCGACGATCTTGTTGAAGGTTTCCGACGGACGCATCACCTTGGTGGTCTTCTCGTTGTCTGGCCAGTAGTAGCCGCCAAGGTCGGCGGGCTCACCCTGGACGACGAGAAGCTCTTGCAAGATCTGTTCCTCGTTGTCGCCGAGGTCCTTCGCGATGGTCTCGAAGCCGGAGGCCAGCTCCGTGTCGTCCTCCTGGGAGGCGAGCTCCTCTGCCCAGTAGCGGGCGATCCAGTAGTGCGAGCCGCGGTCGTCGATCTCGTTCACCTTGCGCGACGGGGAGCGGCCCTCGTCGAGGAAGGTCTCAATCGCGCGGTCGAGGGTGTGGCCCAGAATGCCGGCGCGGGCGTTGTCGTTCTTCTCCTCCTCGTGGAAGAAGGACTCGGTCAACGCGAGGTATTCGCCGAGGGAGTCCCAGCGCAGGTGGTTTTCTTCCTGGACCTGCTGGACGTGCTTGGGGGCGGAGCCGCCCGCGCCGGTCTCGAACAGGCCGCCGCCAGCCATGAGCGGGACGACAGAGAGCATCTTCGCCGACGTGCCCAGCTCGAGGATAGGGAACAGGTCCGTGTTGTAGTCGCGCAGGACGTTACCAGTGACGGAGATGGTGTCCTCACCGCGGCGGATGCGGTCGACCGTGGTCTGGGTAGCTTCCTCCGGGGACTGGGAGGAAATGTCCACGCCCTCGAGATCGTGCTCTTCGAGGTGCTTGTTCACCAGCGTGCGGATGTTGTTGTCGTGGTCGCGGGCCGGGTCGAGCCAGAAAATGGTCTTCATGCCGGACTTGCGTGCGCGGTCGACGGCCAGCTTGACCCAGTCCTTGATGGCGGGGCCGCGCGTGTGGCAGGAGCGCCAGATGTCGCCCTCTTCCACCTCGTGCTCCATGAGCACGTCGCCGCTCGAGGAGACGACCTGCATGGTGCCGTCGAAAGGCATCTTGAAGGTCTTGTTGTGGGAGCCGTACTCCTCTGCCTTCTGTGCCATGAGGCCGACGTTGGGGGAGGTGCCCATCGTGGTCGGGTCGTAGGCGCCGTTGGCGCGGCAGTCGTCGATGACCACCTGGTAGATGCCAGCGTAGGAGGAGTCCGGGATGACAGCCAGGGTGTCCTGCGGCTTATCGTCGGCGTTCCACATCTGGCCGGAGTTGCGGATCATGGCGGGCATGGAGGCATCTACAATCACGTCGGACGGCACGTGCAGGTTGGTGATGCCCTTGTGGGAGTTGACCTGCGCCAGGTCCGGGCCCTCGGCCATGGCCTTGTCGAAGGCCTCACGGATCTCCGCGCCGTTCTCGAGGTTTTTCAGCCCGGAGTAGATAGCACCCAGGCCGGACTCGCCGTCCAGGCCAGCCTCCATGAGCTGCTCTCCGTACTGGTCGTAGACATCCTTGAAAAAGGCGCGTACTACGTGGCCGAACATGATGGGGTCCGAAACCTTCATCATAGTGGCCTTCAGGTGGATGGAGAACAAAACGCCTTCATCCTTTGCGCGCTGAATCGCGTTCAAAAGAAAGGCATCCAGTGCCTTGGCGGACATGAACGTCGCGTCCACAACATCGCCGCTATCGACCTGCATGTCGTCGCGGAAGACCTCTTCGCGGCCGTCTGCGCCCACGAGCTTCATGGTCAGGGTGTCGTCGTTGTCGAGGATGACGGACTTCTCGTTGTGGCGGAAGTCGTTGTCCTCCATCGTGGCCACGTTGGTCTTGGAATCGGAGGACCACTCACCCATGGAGTGGGGGTTCTTGCGTGCGAAGTTCTTCACCGAGCGGGGCGCACGACGGTCAGAGTTGCCCTGGCGGAGAACCGGGTTCACAGCGGAGCCCTTCACAGCGTCATAGCGGGACTTGATGTCCTTCTCCTCGTCGCTGGACGGGTTAGCTGGGTAATCCGGAATCTTGAATCCGGCGTCCTGCAACTCCTTGATGGCGTTCTTCAGCTGGACCAGGGAAGCAGAGATGTTCGGCAGCTTCACAATGTTGGCTTCCGGCGTCTCCGCCAACTCACCGAGCTTTGCTAGGTCGTCGTTGACGCGCTGGTCCTGATCGAGGTAATCCGGGAACTGCGCAAGGATGCGGCCTGCCAGCGAAATGTCGCACGTTTCCACGTCCACGCCAGCGTTCGACGCGAAGGCTTCGACAATCGGTTTGAGGGAGTAAGTTGCCAGCAGGGGGGCTTCATCCGTCTGCGTCCAAATGATCTTGGCCATGGTTCACCTCAATTAATAGGAGCTATTCGTTTCGCTCCCACACTACCTATTTGGTCAAACCTGCGCCGAGTACCCTGGCTTCCTATGAGTCTCACTATCGCCTCCGTGAACGTTAACGGCATCCGCGCCGCCACCAAGGTCCGCAACGAGTCCAACCCGGGCATGCTCGCCTGGTTGACCGACACGACCGCCGATGTGGTGCTCATGCAAGAAGTTCGCGCAACTGAGGAGCAAGCCCAGGCAGCACTCGCGCCCGCCATCGAGGAGGGGTGGCACGTCTACACAGCTCCCGCAGCCGCGAAGGGTCGTGCCGGGGTGGCCATCGCCTCGCGCACGCCGCTTATCGACGTCTCCTACGGCATCCCCGGTTTCGAAGACTCCGGCCGGTTCATCGCCGGAACGACACCCGGTGGAGAACGCGTCGCGTCCCTGTACTTGCCGTCCGGGTCCACCGGCACAGAGAAGCAGGACGAGAAATGGCAGTTCCTCGATCAGTTCGAGCCGCTGCTAGCCACCTGGCCCGACGTGTACCCCGACATGGTCATCGGCGGCGACTGGAACATCTGCCACCGACGTGAAGACTTGAAGAACTGGAAGACGAACCAGAAGTCCTCCGGCTTTCTGCCGGGCGAGCGCGCCTTCATGGACTCCGTCTTCGGTTGCTTCCCGGACGACGAGGCCCAGGACACCGCCGCCAAGGATGAGGCCGGTTTCTTCGGTGCTGTCGACTATGTCAGCGATGCGCGCCGTTCCGCCTGCGACGAGCCGCGCTGGTTCGATGTCGCCCGCCGCCTCCACCCGGAAGATGCTCCCTACACGTGGTGGACCTACCGCGGCCAGGCTTTCAACAACGACGCTGGCTGGCGCATCGACTACCACGCCGCCACCGCGAGCATGCTCGAGCGCGCCGAGCGCACCTGGGTGGAAAAGGCGCCGACGGTTGAGCAGCGGTGGTCGGATCACTCGCCGCTTCTGGTCGAGTACCGCTAAACACCCCGACACGACAAGATCCAGCCACTATTCCGTGCGGGGCAGTGGCTGGATCTTTTCCTGACTCAGGCTAGTAACTAGTAGCGCGCGAAGTTCTGGGTCGCACAGCGCTTTCCGTCGGGGTGGTCAGCGATACCGACACCGATGCGGTTGATCTCCGGGTCGAGCATGTTCTTGCGGTGGCCCGGGGACTTGGCCCACTGTTCGACGAGGTCGTCAGCGTCAGCATCAGTCATGTTCTGCAGCACGTTCTCGGACGCGTGCTTCCAGCCCTCCGGGTAGCTCGCGGCAAAGTCTGGACGGTGCGAGATGTCGCCGCCGGTATGGGCGAGCTGCTCAGACCAGTCCTGGGCGAGGTCGTTGAGCTCCGGCATCGGCTCGAGCTCAGGAAGCTCGTTCTGCACGCGGAAGCGGTTGGTCGCATCGATCAGCGCCTCCTGTAGTTCGCTCAGCTCCTCATCGGAAACCTCTGCGCCATCCTCTGCAGGGGGTTGTGCAGGGACTTCTGCGGAGTCGTTCGCGGCCGGCACGGGGGCACCGCCCTCGACGAGCGGCTCCTCGGCTTCCTCGCTCAGCTTCGCAGGGGCAGCTTGTACTTGCTCTGCGGTGCCGGTGTCGGGCTTGTGGTCCTTAGCCAGTTCACCAAATGGGAGCCCGAAGATGGGCAGGATGGAGGCAATCAGGCTAATGAACGATTGCAAGATGAGGTTCGTCATCGGGTCACTTTCTCAGTAGGCGCTGCTCCGGTGGGAGCGGTGTCTAGGCGGTAAATCGCGCTACCGTCAAACTGACCGTACCGTCTCCAAATTGTTATGAAAACGTGTCTTATTGAATTCGTAAACATTTCTCAGCCAGGATGCTCGGCTCTGGCCGGTTCCAACTCGCCAGGGTGCTTCTTGAACAGTGTTCAATCATTGCTCTAAGCTGGCATTGAATACGGACCGATTGGAGACAGATACATGCACGACATTCTCGCAGTGGCACGGGAGAAAGCTCTCGAGAACGGGGAGGGACTGGGCGAGCAAGAGGTGCTTGCTGTCCTGAACGCTGAAGACGATCACCTTACTGAGCTGCTGGGCATTGCTCACCAGACACGCATCAAGCACTGCGGTGTGGATGTCTCGCTCGAGGGCATCATTTCGCTGAAGACCGGTGGTTGCCCAGAAGACTGTCATTTCTGTTCCCAGTCGGGCTTGTTTGAGTCCCCGGTGCGTGCGGTCACTCTCGACATCGCGGAGTTGGTGGAGGCCGCGAAACAGTCAGAGAAAATGGGTGCGTCCGAGTTCTGCATTGTCGCGGCAGTGAAAGGGCCGACGCAGAAACTCTTGGACCAGGTCGCCGAAGCGATCGTGGCTATCACGGACGAGGTGGACATTTCCATATCAGCGTCCTTGGGCATCCTCACCCGCGACCAAGCCCGCCAACTGCGGGAAATGGGAGTGAGTCGCTACAACCACAACCTTGAAACGGCCCGCTCCTTCTTCACCAACGTGGTGACCACCCACACCTGGCAAGAGCGCAAGGACACGCTTGAGCATGTGCGCGCAGAAGGGATGGAGACCTGCTGCGGCGGCATCATCGGCATGGGCGAAACCCTCGAGCAGCGTGCGGAGTTCGCAGTTCAGCTCGCCTCCGTTGAGCCGGAGGAAGTCCCGTTGAACTTCCTCGACCCTCGCCCCGGCACGCCATTTTCGGACCGCCCACTCGTTCCGCAGGGAGAAGCATTGCGCATGGTCGCAGCAATGCGGCTTGCGATGCCGCGCACACAGTTGCGGTTTGCAGGCGGCACTGAGCTTGCGCTTGGCGACGACGGAACCGAAGCCGGTCTCCTCGGCGGCGCCAACGCCATCATCGGAGGAAACTATCTGACTACCTTTGGCCGCCCGATGGAGCGCGACCGCGATGCTGTCGACCACGCCATGGAGGCCGGAGCGAAACCGGGGATGAACTTAAGCATCACACCAGTCGGGCAGAAACGTGACTCGGGCAACGGTGCCCTTTACGACACCCTCACCGCGCTGTAGATGAAGATTCCCGACAACAGTGAGCTGGCTAGCGCAGTTCTCTCTGGCGAGGTCTCGCTGCCGGCTGACCCTGCCCGGCCGTACGATGCGCCACGGATCTGCCCGTTGTGCCAGCGGCGCATGGTGGTGAAGATCAGCCCCATGGGGTGGGCAGCAGCCTGTTCGCGCCACGGGGAGCTGCGCTCGGAGTGGTTAGAGCGCTGAATGGCGAAAACCCGCCACTTCAGGGGAGTGATTCCCTCGTGGCGGGCGCCCGGAAGTTAGCGGATGAATCGCGGTGCGCGCGCGATCGAGAAAGCCGCGGCTGCTGCCGCGATGAGTGTTGCGACCGAGATAGTGAGCAATCCTGTGTAGGTGGGAGGAATCGACACGATCTCTCCTCCGATCTCAGTCGTGTTGTAGGCAATGATGGCCACGTTGCAGAATACTGCGGCGGCAACGGCGGCTATTGCGGCGACGATTGGAAGCCAGCGGTACTCGGTTTTCGCTGCGAGACCCGCCCCCACGCCAATCAGGCACGTGAAGAAAAGGAATGCGAAGGTGACGGCGAAGGTGGCCATGATCGTCCCGGCGTTCTGGGCGGCGGCTTCGACCATATATGCCTCCCCGTTTGTGTCTACCCATTCAACTGGGTTGTTGCTCACCACGAGGAACGCGTCGTAGAACGTGTAGTAGGGGTTTTGTTCCTGGTTCACTACCGATGAGGCGGTCGTGACCACGGCGAGCACTCCGGACGCTGCCGCTGCGGTGACCGCGGCAGATTTCAGCCACGTGCGGAAGCTTGTGCCCAATTGGTTGATTGCGGTCCACTGCATCGCGCCGACGGTGAACAGGGCCACTAAACCGAGTCCACCGAAGACGGTCCACACAGTCCCGTCGCCCGCGTAAAAGCGTCCGAGGGGTATTGCAGCGACAAGCGCGGCCAAAGCGAGCAGATAGGTGTAGCTAGAGAAGGGACTCAAAAACAGTTTCATGGCTGGGCCTTTCGGGTAATAGCGTCGGAGGTTGTGGCGGGAGCCGGGGTCGTTGCGAGGATGTCGAGGAGCTGTGCATCATCGGGATACTCGACGCTTAGCCGTGGCGTGGAGTCCAGATCTAAAGGCGTTTCGGCGAGTGTGACCCGCGCGGTGGGGCCGAGGGTCGACCGGGTCAGCTCACCGTAGCGTTCAGCGAGCGCGTTCACGTCCTTGATGGGGCCGGTGACGGTGGGGAAGGAGGTGCGGAGATCGTCGATAAGCATTGGCTCACTGATCTCATGCTCGAACGCTTGGATGACGTGCGTGGCCAGGCCAGCGAAGTCTTCAGTGCGGTGAGAGGCCATGACGATCGTGCGGTCGGTGTTCTCTGCGAGGTAGGCGATGAGGTTCTCCCGGGCGGTGCGGCGCGAGGTGACGTCGAGGCCGTCGAAAGGTTCGTCAAGAAGCAGTAGTGGCGCGTCGACGGCGAACGCGAGATTGATCGTGAGCAGGCGGCGTTGGCCGACGGAAAGGTCGCTGAAGCGGGAGGACTCCTGCACCTTGTCCGGGAGCGATACCGAACTCAGCTTCCTGATCGTGGTGGCGGCGCGAAGATGATCCGCCACGGTGCGGCCAGCGAAGTGGATGTCTGAACCGGCGGGAACGAACGCCGCATCCGGGCCAATGAGGCTGTGGAGGAAGTTGGTCTTGCCCGCGGCGTTGGGGCCCACGAGGGCGTAGAAGCCGGGGGAGAGGGGAAGTGTCGGTGTCATGATCGGCGCTCCTTAGCAATCAAATCAGTCAGCTCATCAGCGGAAATGCCTAGTTGGTCCGCTTCCCGCAGGAGCGGGCGGATGAAGGTAGCGGCAAAGGCGTCGCGCCGGGTGCGCAAGACCTGGTCACGCGCAGAATCCTTGACGAACATGCCAAGACCCCTGCGTTTTTCCACCAAGCCGTCGTTGAACAGCTCGGTTAGGGCTTTTGCGGAGGTGGTCGGGTTGACGGAATAGAACTGCGATAGCTCGTTGGTGGATGGGACTCTTTCGCCCGGCGGATAGGTTCGGGACGCTATGTGATCACGGAGTTCGTCCGCGATCTCTTGGTATAAGGGTTTGCCACTCATGTGGGTAACCATATAACCCAGGGGCCTAAAGGTCAAGAAAAATCCCCACCAGCCGCATGGGCGTGAGGTGGGGAGTGCGGAACGAGCAGGTCAGCCTGTAGGCGACTACCTCTTCGGGGCGAGGAAACCGATGTGGCGGTAGACGCTGTCGAGCAGCGGCGCTGCGACCTCGCGTGCGCGCTGCGCGCCCTGAGCCAGGATGTCCTCGAGCTGGGCGCGGTCGGCCATGAGCTCGTCGTAACGCGCGCGCAGCGGGGTGGTGAACGCCTCGAGCGCATCGGCGGTGTCGACTTTGAGCGCGCCGTAGCCCTGGCCGTCGTACTTGGCCACGAGCGTGTCGATGCTCTCACCCGTTAGGGCAGACTGAATGGCCAGCAGGTTGGACACGCCCGGCTTCGTCTCCCGGTCGAAGGCGATAACGCCGTCGTCATCGGTGACCGCGGACCTGATGCGCTTGGCGGAGGTCTTCGGCTCATCCAGCAGGTTGATGATGCCCTTCGGGTTCGAGCCCGACTTGCTCATCTTCGCCGTCGGTTCCTGCAGGTCGTAGATCTTCGCCGAGCCTTCCGGAATGAAACCCTCCGGGACAACGAAAGTCTCTCCGAAGCGGGAGTTGAAGCGCTCCGCTAGCGTGCGGGTGAGCTCGAGGTGCTGGCGCTGGTCCTCGCCGACGGGCACGAGGTGCGGGGAGTAGAGCAAAATGTCTGCCGCCATGAGCATCGGGTAGGTGAACAAGCCGACGGACGTGCGGTCCTGGCCCTGCTTTGCCGACTTGTCCTTGAACTGCGTCATGCGGCTTGCCTCACCGAAACCGGTCAAGCACTGCAGCACCCACGTCAGCTCCGCGTGCTCCGGCACATGCGACTGCACAAACAGCGTGGACTTCTCCGGGTCAATGCCCAGCGCAATGAGCTGCGCACAGCCAGCGATGGTGCGGGTGCGCAGCTCCTCAGGGTTCTGGTCCACCGTAATGGCGTGCAGGTCCGGAATGAAATAGAACGCGTCGTAGGAGTCCTGCAGGTCGATCCACTGCTTGAGCGCACCAAGGTAGTTGCCCAAGTGGTAGGAGTCCGCAGTGGGTTGAATGCCGGACAGGACGCGCTGCTTTTCATCGTGAGTGCTGGAGCCAGTCATGTGGCCTAATCCTACTCAGCGCATGAAAACCGGGTGATCTCGCGTGCGCCGGAATACCCTATGGGAGACATTTGCACGCTACTGTGGGAGACCGATGTCATCACACCCTGTCGTGTACCCCTGAAAGGAACAATGACGCATGGCCACCTCCACTTCGCCCCGCACGGGCTTCACGGATGAGCAAGGGATCGAGCGCGCCCACCCGACCCAGCAGGACGAAGGGTTAATGGGGGATGTCAAAGATAAAGCCCCCGTCGTCGCCCACGCGATGCGGATGAACGAGCGGTTCGCGGCCAATGGCGGCAACCAATTCGCTGCGGGCATCACCTACTTCTCTGTTCTGTCCCTTTTCCCGCTGGCTATGCTGCTGTTCGCGGGCCTTGGTTTCTTCCTGGCAGCGCGCCCGGACCTGCTGGATCAGATCACCGAGCAGATCACCAACTCAGTCGAGGGTGAGGCCGGTGAGATGATCAACAGTGTCGTTGAATCCGCGATCGATCAGCGCGGCGCCGTTGCCGGCATTGGTTTGCTGACCACCCTCTGGTCTGGCCTGAGCTGGATGAACCACTTGCGCGCCGGCATCAGCGCGATGTGGAACCTCGATGCCAATGAAGGCGGCAACTTCGTGATGAAGAAGTTCTGGGACCTGATCGCCCTGATCGGGCTGCTCGTGCTGTTCATTGTTGCGTTTGCGGTCACCGCCATCGGTGCGTCCAGCTTCACGTCCACGCTCATGGAGCGCCTGGGCATCGGCGACTTCCCGGGTGCACGCTTCTTGGTCTGGCTGGTCGGTTTGGCCGTCGGTGTCCTGGCGAACTTCCTGGTGTTCTGGTGGATGATCGTGTTCATGCCGCGCACCAAGGTGCCGATGCGCGCGGGCCTCAAAGGCGCACTGATCGGCGCGATCATTTTCGAGCTGCTCAAGCAGTTCTCCACCGTGATCATCGGTTCCGCCACCGGCAACCCGGCCGGCGCCATTTTCGGCCCGATCATCTCGCTGATGGTCGTGCTGTACCTGGTCTGGCGCATCGTCTTGTACGTCTCCGCCTGGACGGCCACGTACCAGGAATCCCTGGCGCTTGAGGAGCCGAACGTTCCGGAACCCGCCGTGATCAACATCCGCGCCGGCGTCAACGACGAGGACAACACAGGCCGCAACATCGGCATCGGCGCCGCCATCGGTGCGATTGGTGTGGCAGCGGTTTCACTGCTCACGCGCTAGCTGCTTATCGACGGCGCGACCGCACCGACAACCACGTCCCCACGGCCGCCAGTACGAGCCCTCCAACGAACACAGCCGCGGCCTGCCACGGAATTCCAGTAGCGGCGAAGCGCCCAGTACGTGAGTCGGTGCCGGTTTCGTCTGTGATGGGGGTGCCGGTTTCTGTGGGGTTGGCGGTGGCGTCGTCAAGCGATGCGACAGCCTCGGACGAGGTGAACCTGTAGCTTTCGTGCAGCAGCCGCTGTGCCTGCTCCCACGCGCGCGCCTCGTCCGCGGTGGTGTCTAGGACGACCGCCATGAGCCTGCGCCCGTCGCGGTCAAGTGCGCCGACGAAGGTGTGGTGTGCGTCATCGGTGTAGCCAGTCTTGCCGCCGATGCCGTCCGGGTCGTTCAAGTAGAGATGGTTGTCGTTGTAGACGTCGAACGGTTCGAAGACGGTGCCGTCTGCTGCGGTGTAGCCGGGGAAGGGGTACATCTCCGTTTTGATGATGTTCGCGAACGTGTCGTTCTCGTACGCGACCCGGTACGCCAGACCCATGTCCCACGCGGAAGTGGACATGCCGGGCGCGTCGAGGCCCGAATAACTCGCGGCGTAGGTGTCCTTCAGATTGAGCTCGCGGGCCTTCGCGTTGATCTTCTCCAAGGTGGCTTGATCCCCGCCGAGCTCTTGGGCGAGGGCGTGGGAGGCATCGTTGCCGGACACCATGAGCAGGCCGTGCAGCAGGTCATTGATAGTGTACGCGCCGCCGGCGCCGATGCCGACGGCGGAGCCCTCCTGACCGGCGGATTCTTCGCTGACCGTGACCTTCTTGTCCAAGGGAAGCTCGTCGATAGCAACGAGCGCAAGCAGCACCTTGATGATGGAGGCCGGCCGGTAGCGGCCATGCGGGTCCTTCATCGCAATGACATCGCCCGTATCGACGTCCGCCACCATCCACGCCGCGGACACCACCGCTTCATCGACCGTGAAGCCGTCCGGCGTGATGTACCCGCACGGGCCGTCGTAGGTCACCGGCAGCGGCGTCGGCGACGCACTGCCCGGCGCCACGCGTTCCGACGTGCTCACAGGCTCCGGCGGCACCGTCGCCTGGGGGCAGTTGTCCGTGTCCGGGGCTTTCTCGCGCGAGGGAGGGGTGTACTCGGTTTCCGTGACCGTTTCGGTGACGGTGGCGTCGTTCACGGCCTGCCCGTCGTAGCCGAACAGCCCGTCCTGAGCGGCGGCGAACGGGACTGTCAGGGGTGCTGCCGCAATGGACGCTGCGGCAAGAGCAGCGGCGGTGCGGGGCGCGGCATGTGAGTACGTCTTCATCGTCAGCCAAGTGTAGGCCGTGAGCTGATGGTCCTGGCGGTTGCCCGCACCGAAGCTGAGCCTAACCTCAAAAATACTGCCTGACCTGCAGTTAGTTAGTGCTTGCTTGCTTGCGCCCCAAGTTGGCAGCGGGGTAGACCTTGAAGCATGAAGACAACCGAAAGCACGAACGCCGATCACTCCGCGGACGAATTCCCGGAAGTCGAGGTGAAAACCCACGGCATGGGCGAGAAACTGAACCGCCTGCGCGCAGCCGTCCTGGGCGCCAACGACGGCATTGTCTCCGTCGCAGCCGTGGTCGTCGGCGTTGCCGGAGCGACGTCGAGCATCCGCGAGATCTCCACTGCCGGTATTGCGGCGCTCGTCGGTGGCGCGATCTCCATGGCGCTAGGGGAGTACGTCTCCGTCTCCTCCCAGCGCGACGCCGAAAGGGCCGCGATTGAGACCGAACGGAAACTGCAAGAAGCTGACCCGGATGCAGAACTCACCCATCTGGTGCAGGCCTACAAGAACTCCGGCCTGTCCGAGGAAACAGCTATCGCAGTGGCACGGGAGCGTACCGCCCTCAACCCGCTGGCCGCCCACCTGGAGATCCACTACGGCATCGACGAGGAAGACATTGTCAGCCCCTGGTCGGCCGCGATCGCATCGTTCTTGGCGTTCTTCGTCGGCGCGGTCCTACCGCTCATCGCCATCGTGCTCGCGCCGGCATCAGTGCGCGTCGCGGTCTGTGTGGCCGTGACCTTGGTGGCTCTGGCGATTACGGGTGCGATCTCCGCGAAGCTCGGTGGCGCAAAGGCCAACCGGGCAGTAGTCAGGCTCGTCGTCGGCGGCGGGCTGGCGCTGGCCGCGACCTTCCTGGTGGGCATGCTCTTCGGCACCACGGTTGGCTAAGCGCAGACCCGTTGGGTTCGGGGCGCAGACCGGGTAAGCGGATTTAGATTGCATCGTTGTCTCGGCAACGAAATCTGACCTGGGGTTTTGGCGCTACATAGAGCGCTCAATGTGAACGAAATCTTGGGGGCCCAGGACGCCCCTAGAGCCGCGCGCTCAGCCCGCCCGCGTGAGAACCTAGAATTTGGAGAACCTCTTGACCAGCATCTCCTCGAGCTCCTTCCACGCTTCCGCCTTGTCGGTGAACGGGGCGGATGGCACGTAGCCGGCGGCCTCGGTGGAACCCATCATGTAGGCGAGGTAGTCCTGCATGCGCGGGTTGGACAGCAGGAAGGAGTTCAGGGAGTCGTCCTTGGCCCAGTCGGCAGCGTCAGCCATGAGCTCGTAGGCCTTGGTCATCTGCTGGGTGTCTACAGCATCGACGCCCTTTTCAATGTCGGTGGCGATGCCGTTGAGGGAGTAGGAGTTGTCGGCGTGGACATCGACCTCGAGTTCGCCGGCGTTGGCAAGCGTCATGATGTCTTCCCAGGTGGACACGCCTGCCAGGTCGTGGTCGTCATTATCGACGATCCAGCGCAGCAGGTGCTTGGCTGTGGGGAAGGTGAAGATCTCCCCGTACTTGCCCAGGAACACCGGAGCGCCACCCACGTACGTGCGCAGCGTGTACACGCCTTTGCCCTGGACGGTCATCTTCACCGGGTCGATACCGGCATCGGCCCAGGGAGAAACGTCGTACGGGTCGGCGGCGGCGCGGGTTTCCTCGGCTTCCTGCTCCGCCTTGGCGCGTGCCTCTTCACGGGCAGCGGTGGCGGCGGCGATGCTCTCGCCCGCCTTCTCCACGCGCGTGGAGTCCAAGTCCTCGTTCTCCACCACGCGCACAGCGCCGTCGAGGGATTCGACGACGTCTTTCCAGTTGGTCAGCACTGCACGGCCAACACCGGTCCACTCGTCCATCCCGTTGGGGCCCGAGTAGTGCTCGTGCCCGCGGTGAATGTTGTTCAGGATGGAGTGGGACGCGAAGAAGATGGATGCGGTCTCGGCGCCCGCGACGTCGGCAAGCGAACGCGAAATCTGGAACACGCGCGAGGCGGCGGAGACGTTTTCGTGGCTGGGGCGGCCGGCCAGGAAGTGGGGTAGGCCGATGATGTCGTACTCGTTCTTCTCCGCGGGCACGACGCGGTCGTCGCCGCGCGCCTGGAATGCGTCCCACTGGGGGTGGTCTGCCAGGTCGTGCTCGGCGTGGTCCTCGAGGTACACCAGCAGCGCTTCGGGGCTGGTGAACGCCAGAATGTCATCCTTGTCGCCGAAGAAGGCCTGCCACTCGGAGCCGCCCTGGCGCCATGTGGGAGCCCAGAGGGTGTAGAAGTCGCCGTCGGTCAAGGAGATTTTCACCGGCAGAATTGCACGCGTCGTCATGGGCAATCACTTTACCTAGGGTCATGCCGTCGGTCGCCAGAACCCCTTGAACGGCATGCCGATGTTTTCTGTGCGGACCGGGTTCATTTGCACCGGATCGCCAGCTTCAACCATCATGCCGTCGCCGGCGTACATAGCCACATGCCCGGACCACACCACAAGGTCGCCGGGTTGTAGCTCCTCATAACTGACTTGTTGTCCCACCGCCTGGTTCTCCGCGGTGCGCGGGATCTCCACCCCGGCCTGCTTGTACGCCCACGACGTCAATCCCGAGCAGTCGAATCCGCCCGGTTGCGATCCGCCCCACACGTAGGGCGTTCCCATCTGCGATTTCGCCGCTTCCACGGCTGCGCGCCCGGCGGCACTGCCTCCTTCACTCTCCCCATCGGGAGGTGCCGTGTCGCCAGCCGGAGGTGGAGGAACTTCGGCGGATGCTGCGGCCGGCGCAGTCTCCGGTGCGTCTGCGAGTTCGCGGAGTTCCTGTTCCGCCGCCTGCGCTTCCGGCGGTGCGACAAGTGGCGGGCGTTCCAACGCGCGCGCCACCACCGTGTCCAGGCGCTCAGTGAGAGGAGCGAGGTCTTGCTCGAGTTGCTCCACACGCTTGACGACGTCCGCCAGCGCCCCTCCCACCAGCCCCGCCATCCGCCCTATCGCCATAGGGGCGGTGAGTGGAAACATGGCTCCGAGCGCGAACGGGGCGGCATCAGTGAGCAAGCGTTGCCCGATCATGACGATGTCCGCGGAGGCCGTAGCGACATGCGGTACTGCCTCGCGCACAGCGGCGTCGATTGTTTCACGGTCGGCGGTGAGCGCTGTCGCGGCGTTGTTGATCGTGCTCGGGTCCGCCCCGACAATCTCCGCCAGTGGTGTTACCGAGGTGAAGTCGGGTGTTGCGGGAAACGACATATGCGGCAGCGGCTCTGGAACGGCCTGCATGATCGCGTGGATGCCCTGTTCAATCTGCGAGGCCCAGGGCGCCGTGCGTGTCGGGGACAGAAGTTCGTTCAGGAGTTGCGTCATTGCTGGATTCTCCCGAACGCGTCGCCGGTGGCCCAGTCGGTTCGCTCAGCTGCCGTGACCAGCGTATCCATAGTGCCTGCGGTGCGGCGGGCTTCGGCGGCGAGGAGTTCGGCCTGATGGTTCGCGGCATCAACGGCGGCAGATAAGGCCGCCGCGAATCCGGCGACGGGGCCGGTCGTGGGTAACGGTGGGAGGGTGGTGGGGGTGGTCGAAGAAGCGTCGTTAAGCAAGCGCTCGATGTGGCTGCGTGCGGTGGGCGGATCCAAGATGAAATCGTGCATGCCATGTTGGACTGCTTTTGACCCGCTTTCGGTTCCCTGCAGCGCGAAATTTCTGGTTAGCATGTCGAATATGCAGATCACAGTGATCGATCACCCGCTGGCCACCGCGCGTTTGACCAAGCTGCGCGACGCGCGCACCAACAACTCCGGTTTCCGCGCCGCATTGTCGGACTTGGGCGCAATGCTCATCTACGAAGCGTCCCGCGCGCTGGAGGCCGAGACCTTCGACTGCGTCACCCCTGTTGGCACCGCCGTAGGTACGCGGTTGAAGAACCCGCCGATCATCGTTCCCGTCATCCGCGCCGGGCTGGGGTTGGTGGATCCGGCGCTGTCGATGATCCCGGACGCGCAAGTCGGCTTCATCGGGCTGGCGCGCAACGAAGAAACGCATGAGCCCGTGCCGTACCTCGAAGCGCTTCCCGACGACTTAGCGGGCCAACCCGTCTTCCTCGTCGACCCCATGCTGGCCACCGGCGGATCGCTCGTGCACGCGATCAACCTGCTCACCGACCGCGGCGCCGACGACATCACCGTGATCACTGTCGTTTCCGCGCAGCCCGGCGTGGACCGCATTGCGGAGCTGGACGCCCCGATTCGACTGGTCACCACAGCGATCGACCCGGGGTTGAACCAGGACGCGTACATCGTGCCGGGCCTGGGCGATGCCGGTGATCGGTTGTACGGCCCGCGCAACATCGATCTGTAGTAGTCTCAGAGCGGAAACAATCGATGGGGGATCGGTAAAGGGGGCACCACCGTGAGCGATGCCAGCGCAGCTAGCGGGGCCAGCGAGAACAGCGAAATCTTGCCGGACGCCAAATGGGCGAGCTACGGGTACAGCCTGTCCGCGCGGCTGAAGTCGGTGCGCACCATGCGCGGCGTGAGCCAACAGCGCCTGGCTGACCTGTCCGGACTTTCGCGCAGCCAGGTGTCCAACTTAGAGCGCAACCACAACAACAGCCGCCGGTCCAACGACCCGAACTTGAGCACGATCTACCGCCTGGCGTACGCGCTGCGCGTGCCGCCCGTGCTGCTTCTGCCAGGCGCTGGGGAAGAAGTGGGGGAGATCTGCTGGGACAGTTTCGGCCCGCAGGATGTCAGCGCGCTCAACCTGGAAATTCTCTGGCCAGCCCGCCCCGAGGACACCCGGCCGTTCGCGCTGTAGAAGCCGGCCAACCCCAACTGTCTGTACAGCTTGGTCTAGTACTACACTTCCACAGGTACCTGTCGCACTGTCGTGCATTGTCCGGGAGGGTTGTTCCGTGGAAAAAGTGGGGTTGTCGGCCCAGATTGACTCGTGGTTTGCCGCGCACCGCGACGAAGTCATTCAGTGGCGCAGGCACCTGCACTCCCACCCGGAGGTCTCCCACCACGAGATTGACACCACCCAGTTCATCGCCGAGTGTCTCCGCGAGCGCGGCTTGGAACCGCACCTGTTCCCGGAGACCGGACTGTACGTCGATATCGGGCCGGAGAGCGACGAAAAGCTCGCCTTCCGCGCCGACATTGATGCCCTGCGCGTCGAGGAAACGACCGGCCTGCCGTTCGCGTCGCGCACCCCGGGTGCCTCCCACTCGTGCGGCCACGACGTGCACACCGCGATCTCCCTGGCGCTGGCGTGCGCGCTGGCGGAGATTGACGTGCCCTTTGGCGTGCGCGTCATCTTCCAGCCGGCGGAGGAAGTCATGGACGGCGGCGCGCCCGACGTGATCAAGTGGGGTGGTCTCGATGGCGTGGCCTGCATTTATGCCGTCCACGCGGAGCCGAAGCTGCGCGTCGGCCAAATCGGCGTGCGCACCGGGGCGATCACCTCGGCCGCCGACGTGCTGCGCATCAACGTCACCGGCCCCGGCGGCCACAGCTCGCGCCCGCACCTGACTAACGACATCGTCTACGCCCTGGGCAGCCTGGTCACCCAACTGCCGGCGCTGCTGACCCGCCGGATCGACCCGCGCACCGGCACCGTGCTGGTCTTCGGGCAGATCGAAGCCGGTTTTGCCCCCAACGCCGTGCCGAAAACAGGTCGCGTGTCCGGCACGATCCGCACCCAGGACATTGCGACGTGGCGCACGCTTGAGCCGCTCATGAGCGAGCTTATCGACGCGATCATCGCCCCGACCGGCTGCTCCCACGAGCTCGCCTACACCCGCGGTGTGCCGCCCGTGATGAACGACGACGTGGCTACTGCCGCTCTCGTCGAAGCGGTGCGCAGCGTCGACCCCCATGCCATCGTCCAGGCCCCGCAGTCCAGCGGCGGCGAAGACTTCTCCTGGTATCTCGAGCAGGTGCCCGGCTCCATGGCGAGGTTGGGGTGCTGGCGCGGCACCGGTAAGAAGTACGACCTGCACCAGGGCGACATCGACATCGACGAACGCTGCATTGACGTGGGCGTGCGCCTGTTCGGCACCATCGTGGAACGCTTCGCGGATTCGGACCGGGGGCCCACCGGCGCGTAATGGCCTTCGTGGCTACAGTGGTCTAGCGAGAATCTGACCGTTCGCAATTCGCTTTTCGCAACAGGAGTTTTCGCATGTCCAAAAAGATCGTGATCATCGGCGGCGGCCCCGGCGGCTACGAGGCTGCGTTGACTGCGAGCCAGTACGGCGCGGACATTACCCTGATTGAGGCGCTCGGCATGGGTGGTTCGGGCATTCTGCGCGATGTGGTGCCGTCGAAAGGCTTCATCGCCGGCACGAACATCAAGACGGACCTGCGCCGCGCAGACGCCATGGGTCTGCGCCACGGCTTGGGTCAGGTCGATCTGTCCATTCCTGCGCTGAACAACCGCGTTGTCGCGCTCGCCTCTGAACAGTCCCGCGACATCCGCGCCCAGCTTGAGCGTTCCGGCGTGCGCATGGTCACCGGCCGTGCCCGCTTCGCCTCCGAGCAGGCGGGCCACACCACCCACCGCGTCAAGGCGGAGCTTGCCGACGGCACAGAGGAAACCTTCGACTGCGACATCGTCCTCATCTCTACCGGCGCTTCCCCGCGCGTCCTGCCGAAGGCGAAGCCCGACGGCAAACGCATTCTCAACTGGCAGCAGATGTACGACCTCATCGAGACCCCGGAGCACCTCGTCGTGGTCGGTTCGGGCGTGACGGGTGCGGAGTTCGTCTCCGCCTACGCTGAGCTGGGCGTGAAGGTGACCATGGTGGGCTCGTCCGACCGCATCCTGCCGCATGACGATGCTGACGCCGCTGACGTCCTCGAATCCGTCCTATCCAACCGTGACGTCACCCTGGTCAAGGATGCCCGCGTGGAGAGCGTGGAGAACACCGGCCAGGGCGTCATCGTGCGCACCAGCGACGGCCGCGAGATCGAAGGCTCCCACTGTCTGATGTCCATTGGTTCGGTGCCGAACACTAAGGACCTCATGCTCGAGTCCCAGGGTGTGGACGTCACCCCGTCTGGCCACATCCACGTCGACCGCGTCTCCCGCACCAACATCTCGGGCATCTACGCCGCCGGCGACTGCTGTGACCTCATGCCGCTGGCATCGGTAGCTGCAATGCAGGGCCGCATCGCGATGTATCACGCGCTGGGGGAGGGCGTGGCACCGCTGCGCGTGCGCACCGTCGGCTCGGCCGTGTTCACCCGTCCCGAGATCGCCGCTGTCGGTATCACCGAGGCGGAGATCCGCAACGGCGACTATGACGCCGACATTATCAAGCTGGACCTGCCCACCAACCCGCGCGCCAAGATGCGCTCGTTGAAGACTGGTTTTGTGAAGATCTTCTCCCGCAAGGGTTCCGGCCAGGTGCTCGGCGGCGTCATTGTCGCCCCGACCGCGTCCGAGTTGATCCTCTCGCTCACCATCGCGGTGACCAACAATCTGACCGTTGCGGACTTGGCCAACTCGATGGCGGTCTACCCCTCCTTGTCGGGTTCGATCACGGAGGCGGCGCGCCGGTTGGTGCACAAGACCGACCTCAACTAGCGGCCGTTCGCCTTTCACAGTTCGCCTTTCACGCCGACCTGCGGGTTTGTCCGTCGGCGAACCGCGATAGGCGAACCATGAAAATCGAACCCGGCCCGGCCAAGAAAACCCGGCCATTCCTCTGTGCGAAATTATTAGTTCACGCATACTAAGCGCACGAACTCCCGGCTGTCCGGCGTTGTCGGCGCAGCCCCACCCGAAGCGCTTGAGGAGGCCCGCTCACCATGATCAACCACAAGGTGCGCACGCACCGATCCGCCGAAAACTTCCCGTATGAGGAACACCTGGCCTACAAGGTCGCCCAGGTCGCCGCTGATCCGGTAGAAGTACCGGCGGAGACGATGGAGGTGATCATCAACCGCATCATCGACAACGCCGCGGTGGCGGTGGCGTCGGTGGTGCGCCGGCCGGTCACATCCGCACGCGTGATGGCGCAGGCGCACCCGGCGAACCAGGCTGCAGGGGAGGGGGCGAAACTCTAAGGAGTATAAAAACGCTTGGCGCGGGGTAGTATAAGGAGTATAAAAGGCTGGTAGGCCTGGTAGGTGGCGTGTGAGAGGAGATCACCATGGCTAACCCGTTCATTCCGACATTCGGTGTCTCACCGATGGTCTTTGCCGGCCGCGCGAGCGTCGTGTCGTCCTTCGGCCGCGGGCTCGACGGCGGGGTCGGCGACCCGCGCCGGGTGCTGCTGCTGAGCGGCCCGCGTGGCATCGGCAAGACCGTCACTTTGAATGAGCTGGAAGACGAAGCGAAACGCCGCGGCTGGGTCGTGCTCCGGGCTCACCCCAACGCGGTGGTTCATCCCCTGGTGGACACCGTCATCCCGCAAACGCTGGCCACGCTCCGTGAGCGGCCGACCGTCAAACGGCGCATCACCGGGATCAGGGCCAGCGGGTGGGGCATTGAGACGGAAGTGGACACCAGCCGTAAACCGTCTGCTTCTCTCATCTCCTCGCTCAACGAGCTTTCGCGCGAACTCGTCCCGGACAGCGGCATCCTCATCACCGTCGATGAGGTGCAATCGGCTGACCCGGAGCAGCTGTGGGAGCTCACGGCGGCGATCCAAGACCTCATGCGCGACAACCACAACGTCGCCTTCGCCGCGGCGGGGCTGCCGGAAGGAATCGGGGCGCTGCTGCAGCACCCGGGCACGACGTTCCTGCGGCGCGCGCAGCACGCGAACCTCGGGCCCATGACCCCGCAGGACGCCGCCGACGTGCTGGTCCAAACCGCCGCAGAAGGCGGGGTGAGGTTCAATCAAGGCGCGCTCGACGAGGCAGTGCAGCTCACCCGCGGCTACCCGTACCTGGTGCAGCTCGTCGGCTTCCACCTGTTTGAGCGGGCGGCAGCAGGAGGCAGTGTGGTCGAGTCGAACGACACGGGCGCCGTGACCCCGGACGTGCTGGAAACACTCGGGCAGCTCGTGCATGAGCCGGCGCTGCGCGGCGTCCCGCCGAAGCAGCATGAATTCCTTGTGGCTATGGCTCAGGTGCAGCACGGCAACGAGGCTGTCTCCGTCAGTGACATCGCCGATGAGCTAGGGGGAACCCTGCAATCGCAGTCGATGGCGCGCAAGGCGCTGCTCGACCGGGAGCTGATCTACAGCCCGCGGCGCGGGTTTCTCAATTTCACCATCCCGCATATGGGGTACCACCTGGGCAATGCCGGCATCAAGGACACCGGTTGGGACTAGGATCGGGAAGACAGTCCATCCTTTACCGATCCAGGGAGACGAAACCCCACCATGACCACCCCGCAGACGACGAGCCTCCCCGATCCGACAGATCTTCCCACCTTCTCCAAGGTGCTCGTGGCTAACCGCGGCGAGATCGCCGTGCGCGCCTTCCGCGCCGCCGTGGAGACCGGCGCGAAAACCGTCGCCGTGTACCCGCGCGAAGACCGCCACTCCTTCCACCGCCCGTTTGCGGACGAGGCAGTGCTGATCGGCACGGAAGGCCAGCCGGTCAAGGCATACCTCGACATCGAGAGCATTATCGACGCCGCGAAGCAGACCGGCGCCGACGCGATCTACCCCGGCTACGGCTTCCTGTCGGAGCGCGCAGAGCTGGCGCGCCGCTGCCGCGAAGAGGGCATCAAGTTCATTGGCCCGTCCGCGGAAACGCTCGACCTGACCGGCGACAAGGCCGCTGCAGTCCAGGCCGCCGAGCGTGCCGGCCTGCCCACGCTGAAGGACTCCGAGCCATCCTCTGACCCTGCTGAGCTAGAAAAGTTCGCTGAGGACTTCGAGTTCCCCGTGTTCGTCAAAGCGGTTGCGGGTGGCGGGGGACGCGGGATGCGTTTCGTCGAAAAGCGCGAGGACCTTGCTGCGCTGGCAGCAGAAGCCAGCCGCGAAGCTGAAGCCGCATTCGGCGACCCGGACGTCTACATCGAGCGCGCCGTGATCAACCCGCAGCACATCGAGGTGCAGATCATGGCTGACGCGCACGGCAACGTGGTGCACCTGTTCGAGCGCGACTGTTCCGTGCAGCGCCGCCACCAGAAGGTCGTCGAGATCGCGCCCGCGCAGCACATCACCGAAGAGCAGCGCCAGCGCATCTGCCAGGACGCGGTCAACTTCAGCAAGGAGATCAACTACGAAGGTGCGGGCACCGTCGAGTTTCTTGTCGACGAAGCCGGCAACCACGTCTTCATCGAGATGAACCCGCGCGTGCAGGTCGAGCACACGGTGACGGAGGAAGTCACCGGCATCGACATCGTGAAGAACCAGATGTACATTGCCGCCGGCGCCACCTTGGACGCGCTGCACCTGCGCCAGGAAGAGATCTCGGTCCACGGCGCGGCCCTGCAGTGCCGCATCACCACCGAAGACCCGAAGAACGGCTTCCGTCCGGATGCCGGCACCATCACTGGCTACCGTTCGCCGGGCGGTGCGGGCGTGCGTCTCGACGGCTCCGTCGCCGTCGGCACCGAAATCACCCCCAACTTCGACTCGTTGCTAGTGAAGATGACCTGCCGCGGCCGCACCTTCCAGGTCGCCGTCGACCGCGCGCTGCGGGCGCTCAAAGAGTTCGCCGTGGACGGTGTGTCCACCAACATCGGCTTCCTGCGCGCGCTGCTGAGCGAGCCGGACTTCCGCTACCAGCGCATCAACACCGGCTTCATCGCCGACCACCCGCTGCTTCTCGACGCCCCATCCGCCGCCGACGACGCCGAGAAGATCCTCAACTACCTGGCCACCGTCACGGTGAACCAGCCGAACGGGCCGTGCCCGTCGACGCTGCAGCCGTCGAAGAAGTTGCCGCCGCTGGACTATGGTGAGCTGCCGCGCGGTTCCCGCGACGACCTGCTCGAGCTCGGCCCCGCGAAGTGGGCGGAGAAGCTGCGTAACCAGACCGCGCTGGGCGTGACCGAGACGACGTTCCGCGATGCGCACCAATCGCTGCTGGCCACGCGCGTGCGCACGAACACGCTCGTCGCCGCGGCAAAGCACGTCGGCCACCTCACCCCGGATCTGGTGTCGGTGGAGGCGTGGGGTGGGGCGACCTTCGACGTCGCCATGCGCTTCTTGCACGAGTCGCCGTGGATGCGTCTCGACGAGCTGCGCGAGGCCATGCCCAACGTCAACATCCAGATGCTCCTGCGCGGACGCAACACCGTCGGTTACATCCCGTACCCGGAGTCCGTCACGCGCGCGTTCGTGAGCGAGGCTGCCTCCAGCGGCATCGACATCTTCCGCATCTTCGACGCGCTTAACGACGTTACCCAGATGCGCCCGGCCATCGACGCGGTCCTGGAAACGAACACCACGGTTGCTGAGGTCGCGATGGCTTACTCCGGTAACCTGCTCGACCCTGCGGAGGACATCTACACCCTCGACTACTACCTGCGTTTGGCCGAGGAAATCGTCGAGACCGGTGCCCACGTCCTGGCGATCAAGGACATGGCTGGCCTGCTCCGCCCGGCCGCAGTCGCGAAGCTGGTCACTGCGCTGCGGGAGCGTTTCGACCTGCCCGTTCACGTGCACACCCACGACACCGCAGGCGGCCAACTGGCCACCTACCTGGCGGCGGCAAACGCTGGTGCCGACGCCGTCGACGTCGCCTCCGCGCCGCTGGCGGGCACGACCTCGCAGCCGTCCATGTCGGCGCTCGTGGCCGCCTTTGCCAACACCGAACGCGACACCGGCATCTCGCTGCAGGCCGTCTCCGACATGGAGCCGTACTGGGAGGCAGTGCGCGCCGTCTACGCGCCGTTCGAGTCCGGCATCCCGGGCCCGACCGGGCGGGTGTACAAGCACGAAATCCCCGGCGGCCAGCTGTCCAACCTGCGCACCCAGGCCAAGGCGCTGGGCCTGGCCGACCGCTTCGAGCTTGTCGAGGACTACTATTCCGGCGTCAACGAGATCCTCGGCCGCCCCACGAAGGTGACGCCGTCGTCGAAGGTCGTCGGCGACCTGGCCCTCTACCTCGTCGGCGCGGGGGTGACCCCGGAAGAGTTCGCGGAGAACCCGCGCAAGTACGACATTCCCGAGTCCGTCATCGGCTTCCTGCAGGGTGAGCTGGGCACCCCGCCCGGCGGCTGGCCGCTGCTGCGCGAGAAGGCGCTGGCCGACCGCGCGCCGGTGGACCGCACGGTGCAGGTGCCCGACGACCTGGCAGCCGAACTCGCCGCAACGGACGGCTCGGACAACTCAGCTGACGCTGCGGATGCCGGCGAGGCGCAGAAGCGCCGCCGCGTCGCCCTGGACAAGCTGCTCTTCCCGAAGGAGTACGAGTCCTACCTGGAGCACCGTCGCCTTTACGGCATCACCGACCAGCTCGGCGACAAGGCCTTCTTCTACGGCCTGGAAGAGGGAAAGGAAGTGATGATCTACTACGGCGAGATCGACTCGAAGCAGACACCGCTGGTCGTGCGCCTGGACGCGATGAGTGAGCCGGACGAGAAGGGCATGCGCCAGGTCATCCTCACCGTCAACGGCCAGGTCCGCCCGATGACGATCCGTGACGAGAACGCAGAGTCCACCGTCGCCGACGCCGAGAAGGCCGATCCGAGCAACCCGAACCACGTCGCCGTCCCGTTCGCCGGGGTGGTCACCATCACCGCGAAGGTGGGCGACACGGTCAAGGCGGGCGACCCGATCGCCACGATCGAGGCGATGAAGATGGAGGCTGCGATCTCCGCGCCGCACGACGGCACCGTCGAGCGCCTTGCGTTCACCCAGTCGACGAAGGTCGAAGGCGGCGACCTGGTGGCTGTGGTCACCGCGGGCAGCTAGATGATTCTGCGCTCCCGCGCCTTATCGACGGCCGCCGTGCGGTTATCCACGCCCAACTTCGCATAGATGTGGATCAGGTGAGTCTTCACCGTCGCTTGCGAGATGAATAACGCCTCGGCGATGTCACGGTTCGACATGCCGGTCTGCAGCGCTTTGAGCAGTTCGATCTCGCGGCCGGATAGCGCCTCGTCCGGCTTGAGCACCCGCTCGGCGAGCGTGTTGGCGACCTGCGGGGACAGGGTGCGTTCGCGCTGTGCGGCGGCAACGACGGCGTCGTGCAGCTCGTCCTCCGGCGCGTCTTTGAGCAGGTAACCCATCGCGCCGGCTTCGACGGCCGCAACGACGTCCGCCTGGGTGTCATACGTGGTCAGGATGAGCACGGGTGGCCCGCCCTCAGCCACGAGCCGGCGGGTCAGTTCGATCCCGTCGGCGCCGGGCATCTGGATGTCGCTGACCACCACATCGACGTCCGCCGGGACCTCGGCCGTGCCGTCGGAAGCCTCGGCGACGACGTCAATGTCGCCGAATGAGTTGAGGACGGCGCGCAGGCCGGCGCGGACGATGGGGTGGTCGTCGATAAGCATGACGCGCATTAGGCTCCTTCCAGCGGCAGCGATGCTGCGAGCACGTTGCCTTCGACGGTGAGATCGCCGCCGGCTTCTTCCACACGCGCACGCAGCCCTTTCAGCCCGTAGCCTTCCGGCCCGGTGATGCCGCGGCCGTTGTCGTAAATGTCGACGGTCGCGTGCGCCCCCAGCTTATCCACCGTCACCACCGTCAGCGTCGCCCCCGCATGCTTGACGACGTTACTCAGCCCCTCCCGGACCACCCGCTCCACCACCGACGCAACCGGCTCCGGCAGGTCGACCGCGTTCACGCGGACCTGAAGCGGAGTGCCGAGAGCTTTCTGGCGGGCTTCAGCGGAGCGGGCGAGGCGCTCGATACGCGCGGTCAGCGGCTCCTTCGCGCCAGAGCCAGTCCTGGCTCCAACTTCAGGCCCAGCTCCAGCTCCAGTGCTGCCCCCTGAGTTGCTGGTGACGAACCGGCGGGCCTCCGCCAAATTGTCGGCTGCTGTGTCGTGGATGATGGCGAGGGTGTCGCGGGAGGGGGCGTCGCTAAGCTGCTTGTCCAGCGAGCGGGCGAGCAGCACGATCGAACTGAGCCCCTGCGCCATGGTGTCGTGGACCTCGCGGGCTAGGCGCGCGCGCTCCTCCGCACGTCCTGCCTCGTGCTCGGCGGCGGCGAGCTCCAACTGCGCGGCGCGAAGATCCGCGGCGACCTGGCGGTAATGCTCCGCCTCCGCCCGCAGCGCGCGGTACGCGTGCACGATGCCGACCGCCAACACCGTGCCGATCGTCGGGCCGATCAACCCGCCCACCCCGTTCGCCGGGACCGTCACCGACAGCGTGAACGCCAACAACCCCGCCGTCACCGCGATGCCCCACCACGTCGGCAGCACAAAGCACGCCACCATCACCAGTGGGAACTCCAGCCACACGAACGACGGCGACAGCAACGCCAGCGCCACCCACACCGCAATGACCACCGCCAGCCACACCGCCGCTTGCGCCTGCGTGTACGCGCCACCGCGGTTCTGGTGCACTGTGCCGAACAAATACACAGCCGCGAATGTGCCCGCGGCAGCGACAGTGAGCCAGTCCCGCGTGCCTACGAGACCGACAACCAACAGCACAGCCACCAACACGTGCAAGCTCACGCGCAGAGTGGCCAGAATCCGGTGCGACGTCATGCGCGCAACCCTATCCGCTTGCTGGCGCATGCTTGATCAACCGATCGGTTGATCGCGATTTCAACCACCCGCCCGATGTGTAAGAGTGCAGGTCAGCGCCACAATTGAGGCATGTTCGTGGGAACCAGAGAAATCAGGAAAGCAAAGGGGCGCTTCGGGCTCATCGTGGGCACCGTCGCGCTGATCACCCTGCTCGTCGCCGTGCTCACCGGGCTGACGTCGGGCCTGGGCAAGCAGAACACGTCCGCGCTCGAGGCGCTCGCACCGCAGTCCGTTGTTTTCGAGGATCCGTCGGAGCCGTCGTTCACCACCTCGCGCGTTGGGGCGGAGGCAGGCACGGAACCGCTCGGCACGGGTCAGACCCTCATGCAGGTCGACGGCGGCGACGAAGAATCCGTCGCCGTGCTCTCCCTGCCGCGCGGCACCACGTTGCCCGGGGGAGAGGTCCTGGGCGACGGTGCGGTCGCCTCGGAGTCGCTCGGCCTTTCGCGTGACGACGCCCTGCGCCTCGGCCCCGCCACCACCACCGTCGACGCCGTGACCGCGGACCTCCACTTCTCCCACACCCCGGTGCTGTGGGTGCCCACCGAGACCTGGCAGGAGGCCTTCCATACCGACGCCGACGGCACCGTGCTGCTGTCCAACGACCCTGACCGCGCCGACGGCGTCTCCCTTACCGAGTCCTTCCAGGGTCTGGCGGCGTACTCCTCCGAGCAGGGCTCGCTGAAGATGATCCAGGGCTTCCTCTACGCCATCGCTGCGCTGGTGATCATCGCCTTCCTCACCGTGTGGACGATGCAGCGCACCCGCGACCTGGCCATCTTGAAGGCCATCGGCGCCTCCAACACGTACTTGCTCAAAGACGCGCTCGGCCAGTCGGCTGTGCTGCTGCTCGTCGGCGTGCTCATCGGCGGGCTGGCAGCCTTCGGCATCGGCCTGGCCATGGCCGGCACCGCGCCGTTCACTCTGTCGGCGTCCGTGATCGGTGTGCCCCCGGTCGCCGTGTGGCTCCTAGGCATGGCAGGCGCGCTGCTGGCCACCCGCTCGATTACCAAAGTCAACCCCCAAAGCGCACTCGGAGGTGTCGCATAATGCTCGAACTCACCAACGTCACCGTGTCCTTCCAGGACGGCGAAGAGCGCCGCACTGTCCTGGACAACATCAACTTCACCGCGCAACCGGGCCAGCTCACCTTCATCGTCGGCGAATCCGGCTCCGGCAAGTCCACGCTGCTGTCCGTCGCAGCCGGGTTGATCACCCCGGACTCCGGCACCGCCACCCTGAACGGCCGTGAGGTCAACGACGCTGCGCGACGCGACCACATGGGCATGATCTTCCAGCAGGCCAACCTGATTAGCGCCCTCAACGTCCGCGACCAGCTGCTGGTCACTGATCACATCCGCGGCATCAAACCCCGTAAGGACCGCGCGGATGAGCTGCTGGCCACCGTCGGTCTCGACGGCCTCGGCGACCGCGACATGCAGGCGCTCTCGGGTGGCCAGCGCCAGCGCGTCGGCATCGCGCGGGCCTTGATGGGCTCCCCGGAGCTCATCCTGGCCGACGAGCCGACTGCCGCCCTCGATTCCGACCGCTCCCATGAGATCGTCGCCCTGCTGCGCCGGCTTGTCGACGAGCATGGCGTCGCCTGCGGGTTTGTCACCCATGACCGCTCGCTCATCTCCACCACCGACGAGGTCTTCGAGATGGACGAGCACACCCCAGCCTTCGCCTAACTTCGCTTAACTCTGCTGTCAGGCACGCCGACTAGCCCGTCTGCCGCATGCGCGGGACGGGTTTCGGTGTTTTCGGCAGCAGAGCGTTCGCGTGATACGGCAAGTGTCAAGTGTTGCGGGCGGCGGCCGCGTTTCTTTGCCGGGCTAACTGGTGGCAGTCGCGGGCCGCTTCCTCCAGTGCCCGAAGAGCGTGTGCATCGCACCGAACGGGTGGCGAGTGTTGGTCCGCGGGTAACCGGTGGGGGAGACCCAGACGTGGCGGCCGCCTCGAATTTCGATGCGGCCGCGTTTGCGGATGTGGTCATCGTCGTCGTTAACGCGGTTGTGGTACTCGCACAGGACCGTCAGATTGTCCATATTGGTCAGGCCGCCGTTCTTCCACGCTGTAGCGTGGTGGATTTCGCAGTGGTCGGCGGGCCGGCGGCAGTCGGGGCTTGCGCAGATCGGTTGGGTGGCCTTGGCCAGGGTGCGCTGCTTTTCGCTGGCGAAGCGTTTGTCCCGGTAGTGGTTCAGCGGCCCCTCGGTGGGGTGGAACAGTGCGGCCTCGATACCGTAGGCAGGGCCAGCGAGGAACCGGTTCACAAAGTCTGCACCGCTCATCGTGGTGCCGTCGCTCAAGCCCAGGACAACATCATCACCGTCGCCGGCGATAACGCGCGCGAGCTCCGGCGCCGGGACGAGGACGAGCGGCCGGGGAGCAGCGGCAGGCACCCCAGCCCCGGAGCGCATCAGGTCTTCGAAGGCGGCGGCCATCTGCGGCGCGGCAGGCTTGTCACGGTTGATGCCGCCGCGTAGCGACGCCTCCAGGTCGGCCATGACGTGCTCGTCAGCAGTGATGATCGCCGTGCGCAGGCCATTGCGCGACAGGCCGAAGTGCGCCCCCTTGACCGGCTTTGCCTCCTTGGCGGGGACGATAGTCTTGGCGTAACGCGCGAGGGAGGCGCAGGTGGTGGCTGTGGTGGCGGCGGCGTCGATAAGCGCCAGGCGATAACGCGCGCGGGCGCTGTCGGAGGCTATGTGGCGGATGCAGCGCCCGATCTGGGCGAGCATGTCGATGCACACACCGGATTCGACCGCGGCCGTGACCGTCTCGGGGGTGGCGGTGGTGCCGTAGTACGCGGCGTGGACGAGGTGCAGCTCCGTCACCCTGGCAGGCGACAGGCCGGCGGCGAGGAACGCGGCGCGGTTGAAGCTGGAGAGGTCCTCGAGGCCGATGCCGGTGAGGAGCTCAAGAAGCGGGCTGGATTGGCTCATGCCTCGGACGCTAACCCAGCTCCACCGGGAAGGAAAGGCCTAGCGCCGAGCTGTGGAAAGCGCGCAACGCGGCAAATAAAAGTTCCAGGACCAGCGCAAAGTTATCCACATCCGGCGAACTTTTTTCGCCCGCAGGGAACCGAAACCGCCCCGCGGAAGTCTAATAAGGGTTTGGGGGTTTACAGCGCATCTAGAGCTGTTTGACCATCACTTCCGGGTGGTGGTCGGACTGCACGAAACCAAAATCTTCGTAGACGTGGCGGGCGCGGTCGTTGCCGGGCTCGACGTGCAGCGCAATGGTGCGGGCGTGGTGCTCGGCGGCGAGGTCGCACGCGGCTTGCAGCAGAATGCGGCCCAGCCGGTGGCCGTGGGAGCGGTTCTCCACGGCGATGGCTAGCTCAGGAATGTCGGGGCCCAGGTTGGCTTCGGAGTAGTCCTCGCCGGGCTTCCAATAGCGCAGCCACACGCCGCCGGCGGGGACGAGTTCGTCGTCGTAGGCGATGAAGCCGCCGTCGTGCTCGGGGGACCACTTGCCCACGTACTCTTCGGCGCTTTGGACGCTTCCGCGGCGGCGGCGCGACTCGTCGCCGAAGACGTCGGCAAGGTAGTCGAGCCGGCGCAAGTACGTGCGGTCGGACTCGGTGGCGGGAACAAGCGTGAATTTCATGGTTACCTCCGCTGACGTTGTTGGCCGTGGATTTCTTCTCTCATGTCTACCCCTTGACACCGCCGGCGGTCAGCCCGGAGATGATGCGCCGCTGGAAAATCAGCACCATGATGATCAGCGGCACGGTGACCAGCGAACCCGCCGCCATGATCGAGGCATACGGGTACTCGAATGCGCTCGGGCCAGCGAAACGGGCGATGGCCACAGTCACCGGTTCGGTGGCCTCGGTGGACAGCTGGCGTGACAGCATGAACTCGTTCCACGTCGCAATGAACGCGATGATCGCGGTGGTGAAAATCCCGGGCGCCGCCAAGGGCAAGAGCACGAGGCGGAACGCCTGGGCGCGCGTTGCGCCATCGACGCGGGCGGCTTCTTCCAGCTCCCACGGCAACTGCCGGAAGAACGCGATGAGCGTGTACACCGTCAACGGCAACGCGAAGGAAATATTCGGAATGATCATTGCCCGGTAGGTGCCAATCCAGCCGATGTCACTGAAAAGCTGGAAAAGCGGGGTGACAAGCGCGATTCCAGGGAACATCGACGCGGCCAGAATGATACCGGTGACAATGCCTTTGCCGGGAAAGTTCAGCCGAGCTAGGGCGTAGCCGGTGAAAACACCCACAGCGACAGCAAGTGCTGTCGTCGTGAGCGAAATGATCAGCGAGTTGCCGATTGCGCCAAGAAAATCGTTGCCTTTGTCCGTGACCAGCGCATCCCGGAAGTTGTCCAACGTGACGTGCGTGGGCCACGGAGTGGTGTCGAAGGTGAAATTCTTGTCTCGTAGCGCGGTGACCAGCATCCAGTAGAACGGTGCTAACCCCCACAGCAGAATGAAGGCCACGCCAATGTAGTGTCCGATTTTCTTCATCGTGCTGGCTCCTGTTCCACTGCGTTGTGTGCGTCGGCGGTTGCTCCGGTCGAGTCTTGCTTGCTGCCTCCGCGTGCCCGGCGCTGACGGCGGGCACGTTGCTTGTCGGTCTTGCTGCCACCCTCAGCGTCCCCACCCACATCTGCGCCGAGGAAGCGGATCATGATGAACGCCACCGTGAAGATGAGCAGGAAGATCAACGTAGACAGTGCGGCGGCTGAATTGAAGTTGCCCTGGCGCATGTCTTCGACGACGAGCTGGGAGATCGTGGCCGTGGGGGAGTTGGACGAGTCAGAGATCATGATCACTGGCAGGTCGTACATGCGCAGGGCATCGAGTGTGCGGAAGAGCACCGCCACCATGAGTGTCGGGCGCACTAAGGGAAGAGTGATGCGGGTGAAGGTTTGCCACGCAGAGGCTCCGTCTACGTGTGCTGCTTCGTAAACATCCTTGGGCACCATTTGCAGCCCCGCCAGTATCAACAGGGCGACGAAGGGGGTTGTTTTCCACACGTCCGCGATGATCACAGCAACACGTGCCGCCCACGGGTCCGTTGTCCACGCAATGGATTGTCCAAGCAGCGAGTTCACCAGACCGTTGGGAGCGAACATGAATTTCCATAGCTGTGCGGTCACTGCGGTAGGAATGGCCCACGGAATGAGCACTGCCGCGCGAATCAGGGAGCGGATCCGGGAGGGGTGGTTCATGATCAGCGCCATGATCATGCCCAGCACGACTTCGAGCGAAACGGTGACCACGGTGAAGAACAACGTGACACCCACGGCAGGCCAAAAGTCGGTGGACAGCACGCCCGGCGGGCAGTCACCGACGGTGCCGGAGGGAGTCATGCATTGGTTGTTGATCCAGTAGAGGTAGTTGTCTACCCCAGCGAATCCGCCTTCGACGAAGACTCCTGTTGTTGGATCGAGGTGCCGGTTGGATTGGAAGGATAACCAGATCGCCCGCACAATCGGATAGCCGATGACGACGGCGAGAAACAGCATTGCCGGCGCAATGAGCAGGTATGCTCGCCGCGCGTCGGGGGAGGTGCTGCGGCCACGGCGTTGACGCGGATCAGGCGCGGCGGTGGAACTGGTTCGGTCGGGCGTCCGCGTAGTCGTCGACGACGCGGCGCTAGCGTTGATCGGGGTGCTCATCGGGGATTGACCCTTCATGCGTTGGCTGGTGAGAAGAAAGAACGGGCGAACGCCCGCAACGGGGGCAATCCGTTGCAGGCGTTAGTCTAGGGAGCTGATTCGAAGTCAACGTGGCTCAGCCCACGCCCGCGCTGTCTGTCACGTTGACAGTGCGCGCTGCGAGCAGCCGCACGCCCCATGGAGACTCCTACTGTGCTTGCTTGATAGCTGCGGCCATGTCCTTGGTGGCTTCGTCTACGTTCTTGTTGCCGTTCAGGGCGGCGTAGGCGTTGTCCTGGATTGCCTTCGAGATGGCTGGGTAGAACGGGGACACCGGTCGCGGCTTGGCGTTCTCCAGGGATTCTTTCAGGGCAGGCAGGTAGGGTTGCTGCTCAATAAGGTCTGGGTCGTCGTAGACGGATGCCAGCACCGGCGGGAAGGATGCTTCTGCGAAGGAGCGCTGGTTTTCCTCGTTGATGATGAACTGGATGAAGTCGTGCGCGGTGGCCTTGTGCTGCGAGTTGACGTTGATTCCGTTGTTGTAGCCGCCCAGGGTGGACGTGCCCACTCCGTCTGCGCCGACGAGCGGCTGGACCTCGAAGTTGATGCCGTTTTCTTTGGCGTTGGCGTACATGTACGGCCAGTTGATGGCCAGAGCAGTCGTGCCTTCGGTGAAGGCGATGTTGGTCTCTTCTTCCGTGGCGGAGGTGGAGTTCTTGGAGATTGTGCCGTCTTTGTAGGCATTCACCAGCGCTTCCAAGCCTGCCTTTGCTTCGTCCGATTCAACTGTGGGTTCGCCGTTGCTGTCGAGCACCTCGCCGCCCCAGCCGTTCATGAAGCCGACCGTGTTCACGGTGAGGCCTTCGTATTGCTTGAGCTGGGTGGTCAGGCAGTCACCTTCAACTGCCTCGCAGGCGGAGGTGATGTCGGCGAATGTGTCCGGCTTCGAGTCGATCTTGTCCACGTTGCGGAACAGCAGCTGGCCATTGGTGTTCTGCGGCAGTGCGTAGAGGGTGCCGTTGTAGGTGGCGGACTCCACCGTGGGCTGCAGCAGCTTGGAGGTGTCCACTGCGAAGTCGCCTTCCAAAGGCACGAGCCATTGGTTCGCTGCGAAGTCAGCGGTCCACACGACATCGAGCGCCATCACGTCGTAGTCGGAGTTGCCTGCCTGAAGCGACTGCACGAGGGTGTCGCGCTGATCGTCGGCCTCACCGGCGAGCTCCTTCAGAGTCACCTGTTCGTCCGGGTGCTCCGCATTCCACGCATCGATGATCGGGGTCAGCTTGTCCGTGTCATTGCGGCCCATGGCGAAGGTGATGGGGCCTCGCTCGCCGGCGCCTTCCGAGCCGCCGTTGGAGCCGGAGGAATCGCTGGAGCATGCTGCGAGAGTAGTAGCGGACAGTGCGATTGCGCACAGCGCTGCGCCAGTCCGACGACGGGTTGCGTGAAGTTTCATGCGTAGACCTTTCAGATAGGAGGTTTCCCCAATGTTAAATAACGCGTGCCTTGAAACCGGGATTCAGTGAATTTTCAGTGAACAATCCTGCAGAAATGCCACACCCGTCACCCCCGACCCGGGGGTTTCATTCCGGATAAGGCCCGTTTGGTCGCAGCCGTCACACGAAAAACGTGTATTTCTTCCCGTCGCGCACCCCGCGGTTAGGGGGAGAGCCAGCCGCGTGCAACGCGTGCAATACGAAAACCGCCGCGGCCCGAAAGCGGGCGCACGGCGGAATATCGGTGATGGTGAGAACTTAGACCAGGTCGCGGTACATCACGTTCGGGTTCTCCTTGGTGGGGATGAAGCCGAACTTGTCGTACACGTAGCGCGCACGCTTGTTTTCAGGCATGACCTCGAGCGCAATGCGCTTCGCGCCCTGGTCGATGGCAAGCTCGCACACGGAGTGCAGCAGCACGGCACTGAGGCCGTAGCCGTGGGAGCGCTCCTCCACAGCGAGGATCAGCTCCGGCACGTCCGGGCCCAGGTTGGCCTCGCTGGTCTTGTCGCCATTTTCCCAGTAGCGCAGCCAGATGCCACCGGCCGGGGTTTGGTCCTGGTCGTGGGCGATCCAGCCACCGTCATTCTCGGGCGACCAATCGTCGACAAATGCCTTGACCTTCTCCTGGCCGCTGCTGAGTCGCTTGGACTCGTCTCCGAAAACATCTGCCAAGTAGTACAGACGACGGATGTAGGTGCGGTCCGATTCGGTGGCGGGCTTGAGTCTGAATTCCATAAACACCAATTATAACGAAACGCACGATTAATAGACGCCACTTATGAGAATCTAATTATCCTTAATGACATAGAAAACTGCCCCTTCGTCTCTGGTTTCCGCGGCAGCGGCAGAGACAGAGGGGCAGTGGCAGTTGTGATGGGGGGGCGGGCTGCTTAGTCCTCTTCGAAGTACAGCTGCTTGTTGACGAATTCGTCCATGCCCAGCGGTCCGAGCTCGCGACCGAAGCCAGAGCGCTTCACGCCACCGAATGGAATCTCTTCGCCCTCTCCTGCGGGGGTGTTCACGTTAGCCATGCCGGAGTTGATCTGGCGGGCGATTGCGCGTGCGCGCTCCGTGTCCTGGGAGAAGACGGCGCCGCCGAGGCCGTACTGGGTGTCGTTGGCCAGCTCGAGAGCTTCCTCGTCGGAGGAAACCTTGAAGACGAGGGCGATCGGGCCGAAGAGCTCTTCGCTGTACACCGAGTTGTCCTTGCCCAAGTCGGTGATCACGGCCGGGGCAAAGTAGGCGTTGTCACCGAGGCCGCCACCGGCGCGAAGCATTGCGCCTTCCTTGACGGCGCGGGTGACCTGCTCGTCGAGACGCTCGGCGGCGTCGCGGGAGGACAGCGGGGAGTAGATGCCGTTCTCGCCAGCTTCCTCAGGCGTGCCGGGCTTCGCTTGCTCGGCCAGCTTGACCAGCTCGTCGACGAACTCGTCGTAGATGTCATCCATGACGATCATGCGCTTATTGCCGTTGCAGACTTGGCCCATGTTGTAGATGCGGGTCTCCCACGCCAGCTCAGCGGCGGCCTTCACGTCGTCGGTGTCCAGCAGCACGTAGGGGTCGTTCCCGCCGAGCTCCAAGACTGCCTTCTTCAGGTTCTTGCCTGCCGTCGCGCCGACAGCGGCACCGGCGCGCTCGGAACCGGTCAAAGAGACGCCCTGAACGCGAGGATCCTCGATCATCGTGGTGATCTGATCGTGGGAGGCGTACACGTTCTGGTACACGCCCGCGGGGACACCAGCATCCTCGATGATCTTCTGGATCGCGGCGGAGGACTCCGGACAGATCTCAGCGTGCTTGAGAATGATGGAGTTTCCGTTCATCAGGTTCGGCGCCGCGAAACGTGCGACCTGGTAGTAGGGGAAGTTCCACGGCATGATGCCCACCAGGGCACCGAGCGGGAGGTGACGGATCACAGCGGTGCCGCCGTTGAAGCTCTCGATCTTCCGGTCGGCGGCGAACTCTTCGCCGTTATTCGCGTAGTAGCGGAAGATGTTGGCGGACAGCTCCACCTCGTCGATGGCGTGGGGGCGAGACTTGCCCATTTCGCGGCCGATGATCTCGACGAGCTCGTCCTGGCGCTCGTCGAAAAGCTCGGCGATGCGCAGCACGTACTTCTTACGCTCAGCAATGTCGAGGGCGGACCATTCTTTAAAGCCCTTTTCCGAGGCGGCGAGCACCTCCTGGATCTCATCGTCGGTAGCGGTGGGGAAGGTCGTGATGACCTCGCCGGTGGCCGGGTTTTCTACCCGGTAGGACATATCTTTCTCAGCCATGTTTCTCCTTAATTCGTAGAGCTTTCGTTATCTGTGCTCGTTGTCTGTGTTCTTTTGTGCGGCCCAGTGTAGGGAGGCGCCCTGTGAATCAGATGTGCCTTGTGCGCTGCCTAGATGGTCAACATCTCGCCTTGCTCATCGTCTTCAGCCGTGGTCCGTGGCAGGGTCTCGTTGCGGAAGAATGCCGGGTGCCGTAGGCGTGTGAACAGCATGAGCACGGCGCCAAGCAGGAGGATGCCCATGCCGAGCACGAACACGGTTCCCACGCCAAAGATCGAGGAGCCGGAGCCGTAGGACGGATCGATCGAGTCGAATGCGGTGACGAAGAACATCGCCAGAAGCATCGTGCCGCCGATCAATGGCAGCAAGAAGCGGAAGATGAAGCCGCGCACCGAATCCGTGATCTCCTTGCGGAAGAACCACACACAGGCAAACGCGGTGATGCCGTAGTAGAAGCAGATCATCAGGCCCAAGGCGGTGATCGTGTCCCACAGCGCATTTTCCGACGCGATTCGGGTCACGGTGTAGAACCCGCCTGCCGCGATAGCGGAGGCAGCAGTGGCCACTGCCGGGGTGTGGAACTTCGGGCTAATCTGCGCGAAGATCGGCGGCAGCGCCTTGTAGAAGCCCATCGCCAGCAAGGTGCGGGCAGGCCCGACCATCGTCGACTGCAGGGAGGCGAATGAACTCGCCAGCACCGAAATCGACATCAGAATCGCCCACGGTCCCATGACCGGGCTCGCCAGCGCGGCGAAGATCGATTCTTGGTTCTCCGGGTTGCCGGCGCCTAAGCCGGTGTCGCCGGTGCCTGCCCAGGCCACGACCGCGACAGCGGTGAGGACATAGACGGTGATGACCACGAGCACGGTGAGCGTGGCCGCGCGGCCCGGGGTCTTCTCCGGATCCTTCGTCTCCTCGTTCATGGTCAGGGTGACGTCCCAGCCCCAGAACATGAAGATCGACAGGGAAATGCCAGCTGCCACTGTCGAGAAGTCACCGATGGTCAGCGGATTGAACCAATCCGCCTCAACCGGGTGAAAATCGAAGCCTTTGCCGTGGTACGCGTTCCAGAGCGCCATTCCGCCGAAGAGCACGAGAGTGAACAGCTGCAAGGCGACCAGGAAGTACTGGAGTTTCTCCGTGGACTCGAGCCCGCGGTACGAGATGTATGCGGCGACTGCGAGTAGTGCGATCGTCGTCGGAATATTCACCCATAGGTTGCGGGTGAGATCCGCGATCGCCTCATTGCCGGTCAGCTGGGCGAGCAGGATATAGAAGAAGTCCACGGCCACAGCTGCGAGATTCGACAGCACCAGGATCGTCGCGGTGATCAGGCCCCATCCGCCCATCCAGCCGACCCAGGGGCCGAATGCTTTCGTTGCCCACGTGAACGAGGTTCCCGAGTCGGGCACTCGGTTATTCAGCTCGCGGTAGGCAAACGCGACGAGCAGCATGGGGAAGAAACCCAGCAGCAGGATAGCGGGGACGTGGTCGCCGACTTCAGAGATCGTCGGGCCGAGACCGGATGTCAGCGTGTACGAGGGGGCGATGCAGCTCACGCCGATCACGACGGCACCGATGAGGCCGACACGTCCTGCGATGAGGCCCTTTTCGCTTTGCGACGGCTGGTGTGCCAGGTTCTCTACCTTCTTACGCTTGCTCATTCACCCGCCTCCTCGGACTCGTCCTTCTTTTCCAGTGCGGGAGTGATCACGAGCGGGATCGGCAAGGTTCGAAGCACCTTCGCAGCGCGCGGGCCCATGAACACTCGGCCTGCAGTGGCCAGGCGCGACGACCCGGCGAGCAGGATTTCGTCGTCGTTCCACTCCAGTTCGGTGGCTGCCTCAGCGACCGTCTTTCCGGTGACGATCTCGGTGGAGGCAGACCCGGCGTCGACAAGCTGCTTTGCTTGTTCCGCGAGGTAGCGGTTCGCGTTCGCCTCGACGTTTTCCAGCACCTTGTGGCTGACTTCCTGGTTGAGCGCGCCTGCGTCTTCCTGGGTGAGGAAGGAGATGAGGCGGAGCTCGCTGCCGGACTTCTTCGCTGTCTGGATCGCGGTGTCGATTAGCTCGTGCGACCCGGAGAGCGTGCCGAACATGCAGGAGATGCGGCTGATGCGCTCGGGAGCCTCGTAGCGTGGCGGTGCCAGTGCGACGGGGATCGACGACGAATGCAGCAGCGTGTTCGCCGACGACCCGATGCTGAACCGACGGAGTAGTCCGCCACCGCGGGTCCCCAGAATGATCAGGTCGCAGTCCAGCTCCTTCGCAGTGCGGTGGAGTGAGCGCGCAGCGTCGCTTCCCGACACGACCCGGCCGGTGGCGTTGATCTCGTCGGGAACTTTCGCGAGCGCGTCTTCCAGCCATGTGCTCAGCTTGCGGCTGATCACCGTCTCATGCGCCCGTGTGTGCGGGTACGTGCCGGAATGTGCCTCGGAGTGGGGGACGACCATCGCGATTTCGAGGTCGGCATTCCAACTCCGCGCCAGGCCGATGCCGAGGTTCAAGGCATCGCTGCCGGACGGAGTGGCGAGGTATCCGACCAGGATCTTCGCCGGTCCCTGGTCAGTGGGTTGTGGTGACGGTTGTGTCATATCACCTATTCCTATCCGTTATCGAGGATGGCGTTCGCAGCGCGCTCGCCCTGGCGGATAGCGCCGTCGACGTGCTGGTAGCCCTCGTCGGCGATATCGGAGCAGGCGAAGTGGATCGGTCCGACCGGCTGGTTCTGCAGGTGGCCCCAGCGGGACAGGCCGCCCAGGTCGTAGCTGGTGGCGTAGGCGCCACGAGTCCACTCCTCAGCAGCCATGTCGGAGAGGTAGAACGCGATCGGCTCCATGGTCTCCGGCCCCAGGTACTCGGCCATGGCGGACAAAATGCGCTGCTTGCGCTCTTCCTCCGGCAAGTGCCACATCTCCTCGGCGTAGACATCGGAGACGAAGCCCACGAGCGTGCCGTAGGCGTCCTCTTCGCCAGCGGTGCCACCAGCGATGTTCTGGCCGCGGTTGGTGTTGTCGTAGACCTCCTGGACCAGACGACCGCCACCGAAGCCGGTGCCGGACAGGCCCTTGTCGCGCCAGAACGGCGTTTCGTAAATGGCGTGCACCTTGATGACCAGGCCCATGGAGATGTGCTGGTGGGCGATATGCAGGTCGCGCGGCATCGGCGGGACGTAGGAAATGCGGTTGTACAGGTTCGGCGGAACAGCGATGACGACGTTCTTGGCGCGGACGGTCACCTGGTCGGAGACGACGGTGACCTCACCCGGCTCGCCGTTGTTCGGGATGCCGTTGCGCACGTCCGGCTTGACGTTGTTCAGGCTGTCTTCGGTGGACGGGTCAGGCTGAGCCCACTGGATCTCGCGGACCGGGGTGCCCAAGAAGACATCGTCGCCGAGCTCTGCGGCCAGGGTCTCGGAGACAGACATCATGCCGCCTTCGACACGGCGGTCGAGGATGAAGTCCTCATCCACGAGATTGGAGAAGGAGCCAGCGGAGGCGGCCATCAGCACGGCCTGCAGGGCGGAGAACGTGAAGGACGGCTTGGTCAGCATGCCGGACGCGACGTAGATGGAGATGTTGTCGATCGCCTCTTCGTCGTCGGACTGCTGCTCGAGCCAGTGACGGAAGGAGATGGAGTCGAGCTCCGCGGCCTTCGGGTGCGCCCACGGCTCCTTGGCTCCGATCTCGGCTGCCAAATCGTCGAGAATCTTGATCAGTTTGTCCATCTCGGCCTGAGTGCTGTCGGCAGCCGGAAAGACCGGGCCCTCGTACTCGTGGCGCTCACCGTTGGGGGAGAGGTAGATGGACTTGCCTTCGCGGTAACGCTGGAAGGTGGACAGGCCCAGCTCGTCGACAAGCTCGATGAGGCGGGTCTGGTCGGGGGAGATCCACTGACCGCCGAGCTCGACGAAGTGGTCGACGCCGTTGTCGTCGCGCACGCGGCCGTTCCATGTGCGGCCACCGACTCGCTCGCGCGCCTCGAGGACGGCAACGGACTTGCCGGCCTTGGACAGGGTGCGTGCCGCCATCAGGCCCGCAGGGCCAGCGCCGACGACGACAACGTCGCGCTCGATTTCTGTGCGTTGTGCGCTAGGATTCATGCTTCTGCTCCTGTTCTTGAGGCCGGATGGATCCGACCGTCGCGGGTAATGAACGCCATTCATTAATGGTGTGATTCAGGATACATTCGAGTTCGGGTAGAAGGAAGAGTCACATGGGAAATGAACGTGGTCGCCCGGCTGAACCCCTGGTCAGTCGCGAAAAAATTGGTTTCGCCGCACTAAGTATTGCCTCCGAACGGGGCTACGAGACGTTGACAATGGCCGCAGTAGCTCGCGAAATCGGGGTGGCGCCCAGCGCTTTGTACAACCACATCTCGGGCAAGGGAGAGCTGCTTTATTTGCTCCAGGATGCGGTCATGCAGCTTGTCGACGTCACATCGCTGCAGCACGCCATCGCCGCAGGCGAAGGCTACCGGGAGGCGCTCGAGGCGTGGGCACACTCTTACCGCGATGTGTTCGCCGGGCATACCCCGTTGATCCCGGTCATCGCACGGCAGCCCATCGGCGATTCGCCACGTACCCAGGAAATGTACGAGATCGTCGCTCGCGCAGTCTCTGCCGCCGGCTGCCCGCACGAGAAGGTGATGGAGCGCATCATCGCGCTCGAATCCTTCATCTACGGCTCCGCATGGGATGCTACTGCGCCGGCGGACCTCTTCGATCCCGCCGCGATTTCCCCGGAACACGCGGAGTTGCGCCGAGTGGCGGATGCCATGCGTGCCCGGGCAGCAAAAAAGGGTCAGCATGACGCTAACCCTTATGCCGACCAGCCTTTTGAAGCTGGCCTGAAAGATCTGTTGGACGGAATTACGGATCCGTCCAACTAGCTGTAATTAGGCGTTGTTGCGCACGGCCTCAGCCATGACACGCAGGCCGTCGCGGAGCAGCTCCTCTGGGATGACCAGCGACGGCAGGAGGCGGACGACATTTCCGTCGAGGCCGCATGTGAGGATGAGCACGCCAGCATCCTTGCATTCGGCGGCGACCTTGGCGGTCAGCTCAGCGTTCGGCTTGCCGTCCTTGGTGACGAGCTCCATAGCGATCATCGCGCCGCGGCCGCGGATCTCAGCGACCTCGTCCAGCTCGGTCAGCGGGTCGAGCTCCTCGTGGATGATCTCGGCGATCTCCTTGGCGCGCAGAGCGAGGTTGTGCTCCTTCATCTCCTCGATCGCGGCGATAGCGGCCGCGCAGGCCACCGGGTTGCCGCCGTAGGTGCCACCCAAACCGCCGGCCATCGGGGCGTTCATGATCTCGGCGCGGCCGGTCACAGCGGACAGCGGCATGCCGCCGGCGATGCCCTTTGCGGTAGTGACCAGGTCCGGCTCGATGCCTTCGAAGCTGGAGGAGAACCACTCGCCCGAACGGCAGAAGCCGGCCTGGATCTCGTCGGCGACGAAGACGACGTTGTTCTCGCGGCACCAGTCGACGATGGCGGGCAGGAAGCCTTCGGCCGGCTCGATGAAGCCACCCTCGCCCTGGATTGGCTCGATCACCACGCAGGCGAGGTTCTCGGCGCCGACATTCTGCTCGAGGAAACGGATGGTGCGCTCAGCGGCTTCCGGGCCCTTCAGGCCGTCGCGCAGCGGGTAAGACATTGGCGCGCGGTGCACCTCGCTGGCGAACGGTCCGAAGGTCGACTTGTACGGCTTATTCTTCGCCGTCATGGCCATCGTCAGGTTGGTGCGGCCGTGGTAGGCGTAGTCGAAAACGGCCACACCCGTCTTGCGGGTGTGGGAGCGGGCGATCTTCACGGCGTTCTCCACTGCCTCCGCACCGGAGTTGAACAGGACAGTGCGCTTCTCGAAATCGCCTGGGGTCAACTCGTTGAGCAGCTCAGCGACCTGCAGGTAGCTCTCGTAGGGGCTGACCATGAAGCAGGTGTGAGTGAAGTGGCCGGCGGCATCGGCGACTGCGCTTGCAACACGCTTATTGGAAGCGCCCACCGAGGTCACAGCGATGCCGGATGCGAAGTCGACGAAGGAGTTGCCATCGGCGTCGACAAGCACACCACCGTCGGCGTCGACGATGTAGCCGGGCAAGCCCGGGCTCAAGGCGGAGGCCACGCTCGCTGCGCGGCGCTTGTCCAGTTCTGCGCTTGCCGGTCCCGGCAGCTCGGTGTCGATTCGACGGACCTGGGGGAGGCGATACTCGAGATCCTGCATGGTGCGGGTTCCTTTCCAATTCAATCCAGCGGGCTGCCCGAAAACGGACAGTGGTTCATGGCTGTAGTATCCGTCCCCCGCCCACCCTCAAAGCAACCGACACAGTGTCGATCTTCTTCGTGAAACTTCTACACTGTGTCCATGAGCAAGGATGTGCTTGACGACGCACGAAGCGGTCATCCCGAGTGGGAGACCGCCGTTGATCTCCTAGATCTCAGTTGGTTGTACGGAATCAGAGCCTTGAACCTCGACCCCGTCGGAGACCTCAGGCGGGGGCGATTCGAGTCTGTCCAAGCCAGTGAGATTGTGGAGACCGCTGAGTTCTTCCGGCCTTTCTCTGTCATTCTCACGTTGGGCCTGCGCATTCAGCCGGACGATGAAGCAGGCATCGCTCACTACGTGGAGCAGTTGAAAGAGTCCGGGGTGGCGGCCCTTGGCTTCGGTACGGGGCTGCAGCATGCCGAGATTCCTCCCGCCCTCATCCGGGCCTGCGCCGACGCGGCTCTGCCGCTATTCGAGGTGCCGCGGGCGACCCCCTTCGCCTTGATCTCAAAGGTGGTGGGGGAGGAGTATGCGCGATTGCAAGCAGTCGCGGCCAACGAGATTCTCGAGGCTGCGGAAGGTCTCAACCGCGCAGCATGGAATGGCGGAGTCGATGCACTCGTTGGACGCACCCGGACAGCAGTCGGCGCCGATGTGCTGATCGGGGACAACACCGGCAGAATCATCTCCTCAGCCCCTGCGAAGCCAACGGAGCGCGCGTTGAAGGCCCTTCGTCTGGCCGTTGCCGATAACGGGCGGAGCCGCGCGTACCGGACGGAGAACCGCACCATGATCGTCCAGCGGATGCGGGCGATGGGAGGAAAATACTTCGTCGCTGTGGTGGATTCCCCGCGCCCTCTGCCGCCGCTCGCGCGCAGTGCCGTGAAGCATTTCGTGGGGCTCGCGGAAATCGTATTGAGAGATCCGCAGGCGCTCAGGAGCGCGGAAACGCAACTGCACGGGTCGGCCCTAGAGACTTTTCTCGAAGGCCAGGAGGCTTCTCCAGCAGCCGCGCGTTTGCTGGATCGTGCCGCGGACGCTGACGGGGCTGTCGTCCCAGTCGCGATCGTCGCCGCGAATAAGGCCGCGTCTAACAGGTCGCTAGCTCGTTTGGATGAAGGACTCAATCTGCGCGACAACCCGTTGGCGCATGTGAGACTCGCCCCGGACGGCTTCGTGTTCTTATCACGCAGGGTGATCTCCGAGGCCGCCGTGACGGAGCTTATCGGTGATTTCGGGGCCCGGCTGCGCGTCTTGTCCGGTCGGCAACAGTCCTGGCGCGAGCTAGGCCGTGACGAGCTGCAGGCATTGCTCGACCGTGCGCGCGCGCTTCCGCCGGGCACCGTCGACGAATATCTCCCTCGGCGGCTCGACTGGACGGAAGACACGGGGGTCAGGCAAGTGCTGTCCCGCCGCTATAAGGAAGTGCTCGCGCCGCTCGCAGAGGATGACCCAGCCCTGCTCGATGCAGTCCAAGCCTATTTGGTGCATGGTTGCGAGATCCGTGCTGCCGCTGAGTCTCTCAGCATTCACAGACACACCCTGAAGGCGCGCATCGACCGCGCCGAGCAACGCTACGGGTTGCCTTTGGATGACCCGCTCGGCCGCGCGGAGATTCTTGTGCTGCTCAACGCTGCAGGATCGAACTCCTAGCACAGGAGTTTGGCGTTTTCAATGCCCCTGAACGGGGGCGTGCGGCAACCGTACGCTGAGTAGCCTGCAGCGGTATAGCGTGTTTTCGAGAAAAGGCTGGCGTGAGCCAGTTCGCTGAACACCGGCGAAATCAATCTACGAAAGGCGAGATCATGGCTGATTCCAACGGCGCTGTCGATACTGCACAACTGCTCGATTCCCTGCCCACCGGTCTGTTTATCGGTGGCCAGTGGCGTGACGCGTCCACCAACGAGACATTCGATGTGGAGAACCCGGCCACCGGCGAAGTCCTGGTGACACTCCAGTCCGCGAATAGCGACGACGCGGTTGCGGCGCTAGACGCTGCGGTCGAGGTGCAAAAGGACTGGGCACGCACCCCGGCCCGCGAGCGCAGTGAGATCCTGCGACGTGCGTACGATCTGGTCACCGAACGCACCGAGGAATTCGCCACGCTCATGACTCTAGAAATGGGTAAGCCGCTGGCGGAAGCACGCGGTGAGGTGAAGTACGGCGCGGAATACCTGCGCTGGTTCGCCGAAGAGACCGTCCGTCAGTACGGCCGCTCCCAGGAAGTGCCAGAGGGCGGCATCCGCATGGTCACTCGGCGCAAGCCGGTCGGCCCGTGCCTGCTGATCACCCCGTGGAACTTCCCGCTGGCGATGGCGACCCGCAAGATCGCCCCGGCGATCGCTGCGGGCTGCACGATGGTGCTCAAGCCGGCTGAGCTTACGCCGCTGACCACCTACTACTTCGTTCAGACCATGGTTGAGGCAGGCCTACCGGCAGGTGTGCTCAACGTTGTCTGCGGTACCGATCCGGCAGCTATCTCCGAGCCTCTCATCGCGGACCCGCGTCTGCGCAAGGTCTCCTTCACAGGCTCAACGGCGGTGGGCAAGATCCTGATGAAGCAGGCAGCTGATTCAGTGTTGCGCACCTCCATGGAGCTTGGTGGCAACGCGCCGTTCATCGTCTTTGAGGACGCGGACATTGAGCAGGCGATCACCGGCGCAATGGCAGCGAAGATGCGCAATATCGGCGAGGCCTGCACTGCGGCGAACCGTTTCCTCGTGCACGAGAGCATCGCCGATGAGTTCACCGAGAAGCTCGTCGCGGCGATGGAAGCGCTCACCGTGGGCAACGGCCTCGACGAGGGCGTCAACGTCGGCCCGCTGATCGAGGAGAAGGCACGCAAGAATGTCGCCGCGCTCGTGGAAGACGCGAAACAGAACGGCGCCGAGGTTCTCACTGGCGGCGGTGCCGCTGAGGGTGATGGCTACTTCTTCCAACCGACGGTCCTGCGTGGCGCCAGCACTGATTCCCGGATCTTCAAGGAAGAGATCTTCGGGCCGGTCGCATCGGTCTACGAGTTCAGCGATGAGGACGAGGTGATCGAGCTGGCCAATTCCACTGAATACGGCCTCGCCTCCTACGTCTATTCGGAGGACCCGGACCGCATGTGGCGGTTGGCTGACGGCCTGGAATTCGGCATCGTCGGCTTCAACGCCGGTGTCGTCTCCAATGCAGCTGTCCCGTTCGGCGGCGTGAAGCACTCCGGCTTGGGCCGCGAAGGCGGAGCAGAGGGCATCGACGAGTACACCGAGGTGCAGTACATCGGTGTCCGCGACCCGTACGCCAACCAGTAGAACCAGCGCGTTCCGCGCAGTTGACGACGCACGGACCGGGGTGACATCTGGGCCACATAGGACCTCAAGTGTGACCCCGGTCAAGTTGTTGCTACATTCTCGCTATGTCATCAACCACTTCTGTGCACGCGCCGTTGCGCGACGACGAATCTGCCCGTTCCGATGAAGCGGGTCACGCCCTCGGTTTCTGGAAGGGCGTAGCCCTGATCTTCGGCACCAACATTGGCGCCGGAATTCTCTCCCTGCCGTACGCGGCCCGCAACGGCGGCTTCCTCGCTCTAGTGGTGGCGCTCGCGATCGCAGGCACCCTGACCACTATTTCCATGCTCTACGTCGCGGAAGTCTCCCTCCGGACAAAAGAGCCGCTCCAGTTGTCCGGCTTGGCGGAGAAGTACCTGGGTCAGACCGGCCGCTTCCTCGTCTTCACCGCGATCATGGTCAACAGCGTCGGTGCATTGATTGCGTACGCATCCGGCTCCGGCAATCTCATGCACAACCTGTTCAACCTGCCTTCCTTGGCGGGCACCTTGATCTTCTATGCCCTGGGTGCCTTCATCATGTGGAAGGGCCTGCAAGCCACAGGGAAGGTGGAAGGGCTGATCACCAGCGGCATGGCGATCATCATCTTCACGCTGGTGGTGTGGACAATCGCCGGTCCCGGCATTGAGCCCGCGAACCTTTGGGTGCTCAAGCCCTACTTCATCATCCCGATCATGAATCTGGCCGTGTTCACATTCCTGGCCCAGTACGTGGTGCCGGAGATGGCGCGCGGCATGGCCGCCACCAAGCCGGAAATACTGCCGAAAGCGATCATCGCGGGCATGTGCATCACCGCGTTCACCCTCGCGGCTGTGCCGTTCGCGGCGCTCGGCCTGCTGGGCACCGAGGTGACTGAGGTGGTCACCATCGCCTGGGGCGAGAAACTCGGGACTGCGGCTTACTACATGGCCAACTTGTTCGCGCTGCTGGCCATGTTCACGTCCTTCTTGGCCATCGGCTTCACTGCGATGCGCAACGTGCTGGACATCTTCCATTGGCCGGAACACGGGTGGCAGCGTCTCGCCGCAACTGGACTGACGGTGCTTCCGCCTCTCGTGATTGCCGTGGCGGGCCTTGGCGGTTTCGTCTCTGCGCTGACTTACGCCGGCGGTTTCGCTGGCGCCATCATGTCGGTCGTTCCCGTGTTGCTGCTTCGCCGCGCCCGGGCGAACGGGGATCAGACTCCGGTGTGGCAGGTGCGCGGAGTAGACAACACCGTCATCCAGGCGCTCATCATCATCGTCTACGTGGCGGCGTTCATCTACTCCATTATCTCGCTGCTGGGGCTTGTCCCGGCTGGCTGGGCATAAGAGAAACACCGGGGGAAGAGCTTGAACCCTCCCCGGAAAGCGGTGCGACCCGTACGCCAACCAGTAGTTAGCGGATTTCTAGGAGCACGGCGGTCTTATTCACCTGATCGCCCTGCTCAACAGCGAGCCCCTTCACGGTGCCGGACTTGTGCGCCTTGACGGGGTTTTCCATCTTCATGGCCTCGAGCACGAGGAGGATATCGCTCTCGTTGACGGTGTCGCCCTCTGCGACGTTCACCTTGACCACCGTGCCTTGCATCGGGGCGGGCACGGCATCGCCGGACAGGGCTGCCGCGGAATTGCGGCGCTTCTTGGCCTTGCGCTTACCGCTGCCACCGATCACGAGCGAAGCGGGAAGGGCGACCTCGACACGACGGCCGTCGATCTCCACGGCGTAGGTGCGCTTTGTGCCCGGCTCCTCGCCTTCTTCCTCATCGTCGGTATACGGCGGGATCTCGGCGGTGAACTCCTCCTCGATCCAGCGGGTGTAGACGCCGAAACCGTTCTCGTCGCCGATGAAGGCTGGGTCGTTCAGCACTGCGCGGTGGAAGGGGATCACGGTGGGCAGGCCGTCGACGATGAACTCGTCGAGAGCACGGCGGGCGCGCTGGATGGCTTCCTCGCGGGTCTCACCGGTGACAATGAGCTTGGCCAGCATGGAGTCGAACTGGCCGCCGATCACATTGCCGGTGCGCACGCCGGAGTCGACGCGGATGCCGGTGCCGGCGGGCTCGACATAGCGGGAGATCGTGCCCGGTGCCGGCATGAAGTTCATGCCCGGGTCCTCGCCGTTGATGCGGAACTCGATGGAGTGGCCGCGCGGGGCCGGATCCTCGGTGTGGCGCAGCTTCTCGCCGTTCGCAATACGGAATTGCTCGCGTACCAGGTCGATGCCTGCGGTCTCCTCGGTGACGGGGTGCTCGACCTGCAGGCGGGTGTTGACCTCCAGGAAGGAGATGATGCCCTCCGGGTTCTGCTCGTCGGCAGGGCTGACCAGGTATTCGACGGTGCCAGCACCGTGGTAGCCGGCTTCTTTCACGATGGCCTTGGCAGAGGAGTGAATCGCCTCGCGCTGAGCATCGGACAAGAACGGTGCAGGAGCTTCCTCCACGAGCTTCTGGAAGCGGCGCTGCAGGGTGCAGTCGCGAGTGCCGGCGACGATGACGTTGCCGTGAACGTCGGCAAGCACCTGGGCTTCGACGTGGCGGGCGCGGTCGAGGTAGCGCTCGACGAAGCACTCGCCGCGGCCGAACGCTGCGACGGCCTCGCGCGTGGCGGACTCGAACAGCTCGGGGATCTCTTCTCGGGTGTGGGCGACCTTCATGCCGCGGCCGCCGCCACCGAATGCGGCCTTGATGGCGATGGGCAGGCCGTGTTCGTCGGCAAACGCGAGAACCTCGTCGACCGAGCTGACCGGCTCTTTAGTGCCCGGTGCCATCGGCGCGCCGACCTTCTCGGCGATGCGGCGGGCCTCGACCTTGTCGCCCAGCAGCGCGATGGCCTCCGGCGAGGGGCCGATCCAGGTGAAGCCTTCGTCGATAACGCGGCGGGCGAAATCGGCGTTCTCGGACAGGAAGCCGTACCCGGGGTGGATCGCGTCCGCACCGGAGGCCTGGGCGGCTCCGATGATCCGGTCGAAGCTCAGGTAGGAATCGGCGGCGTTGGTCCCACCGAGCGCGAACGCCTCATCAGCCAGGCCCACGAACGGGGCGTCCGCGTCCGGCTCCGCGTAGACAGCGACGGATGCGAGGCCGGCATCTTTCGCGGCGCGGATCACGCGCACGGCGATTTCGCCACGGTTGGCAATGAGAACCTTCGAGATTGTCACGGGGATCTTCCTTCTAGCCGGGTGTACAGACAGTTATCGCCAAGGGTAAAGCACAGCGCAAGCACAGCTGAACTTCAACCGGGCAGTTACGGATGACTAATCGCAAAAACGCTTATCGACGTTTCCCCCGCACCCCAAGCAGCCGCTTACTCTGTGTCCCGCTCAATCGGCATGCGGACCATGTTGCCCCATTCGTACCAGGATCCGTCGTAAAGCGAGACGTTCTCCACGCCCAGCACGTGGCGGAGGATGTACCAGGTGTGGGCGGCGGACTGACCGGCACTGCAGTAGGTGATCACCGGAGCACCGGCGGGCACATCAGTGTAGGCGGCGGCGATGGACTCGCGGTCTTTCACGCGTCCGTTGGGGTGGACGGAGTCACCCCACGGGTGGTTCACAGCACCCGGAATGTGGCCGTGGCGCAACACAGGGGAGGCGCAGTTGGAATCCGGGGCTACTTCAACCTCGGCGCCGGCGAAGTATTCGGGGCCGCGGACGTCGATAAGCAATGTGTCCTCGGGCCGCGACCGGACGTGCTCCACGAAGCTGCGCCACGTGCTGTCGTCGCGCTCGACCACGGGGTAGCCCTGCGCCGGGTACTCGGGCACAGCGAAAGAGGTGTCGCGCTCTTCGCCCATCCACGCGTCGCGCCCGCCATCGAGCAGGCGCACGTCGGGGTGGCCGAACAGCTCAAACACCCACGCGGTGTAGGCGGCCCACCAGTTGTTGCGGTCGCCGTAGACCACCACCGTGTCATCGCGGCTGATGCCGCGGGCATCCATCAGCGCGGCAAAGGCTTCCCCGTCGATGAAATCGCGCTGCACCGGATCGTTCAAGTCGCGGTGCCAGTCAATGCGCACCGCCCCGGGAATGTGCCCGATGTCGTACAGGAACGCGTCCTCGTCTGACTCCACCACCCGCAAACCGTCGACCCCCAAGCGGGCCGACAGCCACGACGCGGAGACGAACTTCTCCGGGTGGGCAAAGTCCTGGAACTGCGGAAACGGGTCAAATTCTATGGCCATGCGAGATTCCTCTACGGCGTGAAAACGGTCACTGCCTAACCTTACTCGTCAACCATTCCTGCCGAGCGCATTTAGAGTGATGCACACCCGGTGTGAAGTTAATTACTATCCCCGCCACTCGCCGAGCGACGACCTGAAAAAGGGCTTAATCTCAGGTGCGGATCACCCTTTACCTGGTGGAGGTCCGCAGACGTACAAGCACTGATCGAAAGGGAACTCACGTGCACAAGGCTATCGTCGTCTTCGAGGTTGAGGGCGGTTCTGACAAGTACTTCGACGGTCACCGTCGCGACACCATGCCGATTGTCAACTCCATCAAGGACAAGGGCTGGCACTCCGAGGTGGTCTTCTTCCGCCCCGAGTGGTCCGACGACATCTTCAACTACGTTTCCGAGAACTTCGACGGCTACATCTCCCGCGTCAACCCGGGCAACATCCCCGGCGGTGAGAAGGGTTACTTCGACCTGCTGACCCGCCTGTCCGAGGCTGGCCTGGTGGGCATGTCCACCCCGGCAGAGATGATCTCCTACGGCGCGAAGGACGCCCTGGTCAAGCTGAACAAGACCGACCTCGTCCCGGAAGACACCGCCGCTTACTACGACGTCGAGTCCTTCCACGAGACCTTCCCGACTTCCCTTTCCTACGGCGAGCGCGTGCTGAAGCAGAACCGCGGCTCCACCGGCTCCGGCATCTGGCGCGTCCGCCTCGCCGACGAGTCCCTGGCTGAATCTGTCGAGCCGGGCACCGCCCTGCCGCTGGACACCAAGCTCAAGTGCACCGAGGCTGTGGACAACCACACCGAGGAGCGCGAGCTGGGCGAGTTCATGGACTTCTGCGACCAGTACATCGTCGGCGACAACGGCATGCTCGTGGACATGCGCTTCATGCCGCGCATCACCGAGGGCGAAATCCGCATCCTCCTCGTCGGCCCGCACCCGGTCTTCGTCGTGCACAAGAAGCCGGCTGAGGGCGGCGACGCATTCTCCGCGACCCTGTTCTCCGGCGCGAAGTACACCTACCAGAAGCCGGAGGAGTGGCAGGAGCTCGTCGACATGTTCGCCGAGGCCCGCCCGGTCATCGCCGAGAACCTCGGCGGCGACAACATCCCGCTGATCTGGACCGCCGACTTCATGCTCGCCGACGATGACGAGACCGGTGAGGACACCTACGTCCTCGGCGAGATCAACTGCTCCTGCGTCGGCTTCACCTCCGAGCTGGACATGGGCATCCAGGAGATGGTCGCTGACGAGGCGATCAAGCGCATCGAGGAAAAGAACGCCTAAGCGCGTGCTTATCGACGTGAAAAGGTTCCCCGCCCTTCCAGGCAGGGAACCTTTTCGTTGCTGGGGCCGGTGTGACGGCCGGGAGGATTACTCGCCGGCGATCAGCTGGGCGGCGCGCTCACCGATGATGTAGCAGGTGATGTTCGGGTTGACTGCCACGATCTGCGGCATCACGGAGGCGTCGGCGACACGCAAGTTCTTTGTGCCCTTGACGCGCAGCTCTGGGTCGACCGGCGACATCGGGTCATCCGCAGAGCCCATACGTACTGTTCCCACCGGGTGGTAGACGGTGTTGTGGGTCTTGCGGATGTAGTCCGCGATCTCCTCGTCCGTCTGCGCCTCCGGGCCGGGGGACAGCTCGCGCTTTACAACGTCCTTCAGGGCCGGCTGCGCCGCGATCTTGCGGGCCAGCTTGATGCCCTCGACGGCGATGTGCATGTCGTAGCCCTCTTCATCCGTGAAGTAGCGCGGATCGACCTTCGGCTTGTCGCGGTAGTCGTTGGAGCGCAGCTTTACCGTGCCGCGGGAGCGGGCGTGGCAGACGTTCGGTGTCAGCGCGAACGCTTCGTCGGCCTGCGGGTAACCCTGGCGTGCGGTGTGCATGTCAAATGGGGTGCACCCGTAGTGCATCATCAGGTCCGGTAGGTCGGTGTCGCCCTCGATCTGGGTGAAGATGCCGATCTCCCACCACTGGGTCGAGTCGCGCACCATCGGCACGTTGGACTCGAACTGGATGACAGCTTCCGGGTGGTCCTGGAGGTTCTCGCCGACACCAGGGGCGTCGACAAGCACATCGATGCCGAACTCTTCCAAGTGCTCGCGCGGCCCGATGCCAGAGAGCATGAGCAACTGCGGGGTGTTGATCGCGCCGGCGCTGACGATGATCTCCTTGTTCGCGGTGATCGTGGTCTTGCGGTTGAACACGTCGGCAAGCAGTTCGACACCGGTGGCGGTGTTGTCGTCGCTGAAGAGGATGCGCGTGACCCAGGCGCGGGTGATGATGTCCAGGTTCTCCCGGTCCTCGTTCGGGTGCAGGTAGGAGACCGCAGAGGAGCCGCGGGTGTTGTCGGCGTGGGAGTTGATCTGGAAGAAGTTCGCGCCGTGGGTGACCGTCTCACCGGTGTTGAACGGCTTGCGCGGCAGCCCCGCCTCCTCGCAGGCATCGAGTACGGCAACCCCCACCGGGTCATTCTGCGGAACATCCATGAGCTGCACGGGGCCATCGTGGCCGTACTGCTCGCCGTCGCGGGAATTAGTCTCCATCTTCTTGATCAGCGGCGTGATGTTCTCCGGGGTCCAGCCGTTAGCGCCGAGCTTCTCCCAGATCTCCATGTCTTCAGCCGGCGGGTGGAACGCGATGCAGGAGTTGTGGGAGGAGCAGCCGCCCAACACCTTCGCGCGGGCGTGGCGCATAAAGGAATTGCCGTTCTCCTGCTCCTCAATCGGGTAGTCCCAGTCCAGGCCGGATTCGAGCAGCTCCGGCCAACGCTTCAGGCTGAGCACCTCGTCGTGCTCGCGGTCGTCGGGGCCGGCTTCGAGCAGTGCGACGGTGACATCCGGGTTCTCCGACAGACGGGAGGCGACAGCCGCTCCGGAGGAACCGCCGCCGATGACGATGTAGTCGTAGGATTCGCGTGCGTCAGACAGGTTCATAGGTGGGGTCTCCTTCTAGTTCTGCTTGTTGGGGAACCAGCCGGTCACAGCAGGTTCAGTGTTGTGATAGATGTGCTTTGCCTGCGTGTACTCCTCCAAGCCGGCGACACCGAGCTCGCGGCCGATGCCGGACATTTTGAATCCGCCCCACTCCGCCTGCGGGATGTAGGGGTGGTAGTCGTTGATCCAGATGGTGCCGTGCTGCAGGGCACGGGAAACGCGGTTGGCAATGCCCATGTCAGAGGTCCAGACTGCGCCGGCGAGACCGTAGTCGGTGTCGTTGGCAATCGCGACGGCCTCTTCTTCCGAGCTGAAGGTCTCTACGGTGATGACCGGGCCGAAGCCTTCCTCCTGCACGGCGGGGTTGTCGCTGGCGCACTGGTCCAGAACGGTGGGGGAGTAGAAGTAGCCGTTCTCGTGTTCTGGGCCGCCCCAGTCGCCGCCGCAGCGCAGCCGCGCACCGGCATCGATGCCGCGCTGAACATAGTCGGTGACCTTGTCGCGGTGCTCTTTGGAAATCAGCGGGCCGGTTTCAGCCTGCTCGTCGAAGGGGCCGCCCATGACGATGTCCTTCGCGCGCCCGACGAGGTCATCGACGAACTTTTCCGCGATGGACTCGTGGATCACGAGGCGCGTGCCCGCGGAGCACACCAGGCCGGAGTCCATGAATCCGGCGTTGAGCGCGTTATCCAACGCTGCGTCGTAGTCGGCGTCGGCGAAAATGACGTTGGGGTTCTTCCCGCCGAGCTCGAGAGCGACCTTCTTCACGCCCTCTGCGGCTGTCTTGGCGATGATCCGGCCCGTCTCCAGCCCGCCCGTGAAAGACACCAAGTTGATTTCTGGGTGGGAGGAGAGCACGGAACCAACGTTGGCGCCGTCACCGGTGACAACGTTGGCCACACCCTTCGGCAGGCCGAGGTCATCGAGCACCTCCGTGATGAGCAGCGTCGTGTGCGGGGTCAGTTCCGACGGTTTGATCACGAAGGAGTTACCGGTTGCCAGGGCCGGAGCGATCTTCCACGCAGCCTGCAACAGCGGGAAGTTCCACGGGGTGATCATTCCGCACACTCCGATGGGCTCGTACACGACGCGGTCGATCACGGAGTCGTCTCCGGCATCGACCAACCTGCCGGGGTTGGAGTCCGCGATCTTGCCGAAGTAACGGAAGCAGCCGGCAATGTCGTCCATGTCGCCCTCGGCCTCCACGAGGCGCTTGCCCGTGTCGAGAGCCTCCGCCTTGGCGAAGTCCGCTTTGCGTCGTTCAATTTCCTCGGCCACCCGAATCAGGAAATCACCGCGTTCCGAAGCGGGCGTGTTACGCCATTCACCCTTGTCGAAGGCTGCGCGGGCAGCCTCAACTGCACGGTTGGCGTCGTCCGAGGTGCCTTCCGACACGACACCGACCTCGGAACCGTCGGCGGGGCAGATGATTGTGCGCGTCGCCCCGTTAGAAGCGGCCACCCATTGTCCGTCAATGAACAAAGTTGCAGTTTCCGGCATATGCCGTGTCCTTTCGATCCTTAATTTCTAGAGGGCTGTCTCTTGCGCTCTCTACTGTGGATACGTTCCCGAGGGTACAGATCCTTGCGTGTCCGCCTCCGGGGCCGATGCTCCGGCATCCTCCCACGTGGTCGGTGCAGCGACGGTGGTATCAGCGATGACGGTTCCGAAGTCGTCTCCGGCCATGTCCATGTAGAGACGGTGTTGGTCGTAGTAATTCAAGACATCAGAAATCAGCTGGTCTGAGGTGTATCCCATGACATTGTGGCCGCGGGTGCCGCGGGCGTCGAAGACCTCTACGCGGTAGAAGAAGTCTTGGTCGTCTTCCGCGCCGACGGCATAACCCGGCATCTCGTAGGCAACGGGGCATAGCTGGTATTTGAAATCGTCCTGCTCATCGAATTTGACGTTCAAGTCGATGAACGGAAGCTGATTTTCCTCATCTACCCCCTCAATGAAGGTCGCATCCAGGCCCATGTTGCGCATCTCCAGATAGACCTCACGCAGCGCGGGCTGGGCGCTGGAGCCAATGAAGTCCCTGGCTTGATCGCTTGTTGGCCACGATATGTGGCGGGCGAGCCGCTTCTTCCAGTATTTCGAGTCTTCCCCGGTGCCGGCAGGTGCCGCGGCCCGCGATGCCAGTGCACGCTCCTGGGATTCCATCGCCCACTTCTCCGCGCGCAGCACCTTCATCACGGAAGCCATGAGTAGGTACATCACGACCGAAAAGGGCAGTCCGATAAGGACGGTGGCTGCTTGGAGGGTGTACACACCGTCGATAAGCAGCATCGCGAGAGTGAGCACACCGATGATGACAGCCCACACAATGCGCAGCCACGGAGCACCGTCAGAATCTCCTTTCGTCGCGTGCGAGGTCATGTTCGCCATCACCAACGAACCGGAGTCGGCCGACGTGATGTAGAACAGCAGCCCGACGATAACGGCGAGCCCGATGAGGAACGTGGCACCCGGGTATTGCTGCAGCAGGTTGTAGAAACCGGATTCTGGCACTTCCAGCGCCTCATTCAGGAAGTCGGTGTCGCCGTCACGGAAGAAACGCAGCGCGGAATTACCGAAGATAGAAATGACCAGCACAATGAACCCCGGCGGCACAAGCAGCACACCGAGAATGAACTCGCGTAGCGTGCGGCCGCGGGAGATGCGGGTGAGGAAGAGCCCGACAAACGGAGTCCAGGCGATCCACCAGGCCCAGAAGAACAGGGTCCAGTCCTGCAGCCACTGCCCGGCTGGGTATTCGCTCATGCCGGCGGTATAGCCGAAGGTTTCCAGCAGCATGCCGGGGAAGCGGGAGATCGAGTCGCCGACGTTTTGCACCAACTGCGTGAGCAATGTCGCCGTCTGCCCGGTGATGAGGATCCACGCCAGCATGCCCAGCGCTAAGTAGACGTTGAGTTCCGAGAGGAACCGGATGCCTTTGTCGACGCCAGACACCGAGGAGACGATGGAGATCGCCACAGAGACGACAATCAGTGCCGTCCACACAGTGATGTTGTTCGGAATGCCGAATAGCGACGACAAACCGTAGTTGAGGAAGACCACACCAATACCGAGAGAAGTCGCGATACCGAAGATCGTGCCGATCGTGGCGGTGACATCCACCGCGTCACCGGCAGCGCCCTTGACGCGCTTGCCGAACAGCGGCGCAATAGCCGAGCGCAGCGACAACGGCAGGTGGTAGCGGTAGGCTGCCAAACCCAACGCCACGCCCATGAGCGCGTACATTGACCACCCCGGCACGCCGTAGTGGAAGATCGTCCAGATCGGGGCCATGCGGGCGGCCTCGTCCGACATCGGGGCGACATCTGGGGGAGTGGCGAAGTTCGTCGCTGGGCCCGCGATGGCGAAGAACATCAAGTCCACGCCAATCCCGGCTGCGAAGAGCATCGAGGCCCACGTGAACAGGCTGTACTGCGGCCGTGAATGGTCAGGGCCCATGCGGATATCACCGAATCTGCTCAGTGCGACAACGAGCACGAACAGCACGATGAGACCGGCGGTGAGCACGTAGTACCACCCCAAGTTCGCTCCGATCCAGTCCATTGACCCGAAGATCACTTTTTCTGCCTGGCCCGGGAAGAACGCCGACCAGAGAACAAAACCGACAATGAGCACACCCGAGGTGATGAATACGGGCTTGTTCACCCGGGCAAAACCTTTTTCGTTCAATGCATCGTCGGTTTGCGATTCACCGGAAGAACCGGGATGCGAACCGCCGACACCATCTGAGAAAGAAGCGGTGGTGGTCACCGTGACTCCTTGAGAAAGTAGATCAAAATTTGCAAGAACCAGCTCCCTGTGACCGGGGGCCAGCTTTACTACACAGTAGTGACAGTCACCACACAGGGTCATGTGTTGCATCTTTTCCAGTGGCGCGGTGCACTCCACTCACCCCACTCCGGGCACCGTCACCCCCGCAGCGACCCGTGGAAATTTTGCAGAAGATAGTTAAACTACAGACGTTCAAGTAGCCACGAACCGAGAAGGACCTAGCAATGTCTACACCGAATAAGCCGAACTCAAACGAGCCCATCAACCCCAACGCCAACGAGTACGGATCATCCGGCTTCGACACCACCAAACCCGGTTCCCGCTCTGACAACACCGGCTCTGATTCGGCGCCTGGCTCTACGCCGTACTCCGGCTACGTCGAATCCTCCGTCCCGTCTTCGCGCAGGAAGCCTGGTGCCGCTGCCGGCACGTCCGATAGTTCCCACCCGGACACTACGGTGATCTCCACGAACCGCGAAGGTGCCGCCGGTTCTGCTTCGACAGGGGGTTACTCGTCGTCCCAGGGCTCTACGGCCTACAGCACTGGTTCCGCGGGCGCAGGCAACACCAGCGGCACCACTGGTTCCGCGGGTGCTGCTGGCACCACCGGCTCCGCAGGTTCTGCAGGCGCCACCGGTTCGGCTGGCTCCATGGGTTCTGGCGTGCACGTCGGCACCTACCAGTACGGCCAGTCTGCTGAGCCCGCAGGCAATTGGGCCGGTACGAGCGCTTCTTCCAGCGCTCCGCAGTCCTACGGTAACCAGTACCCGTCGTCGTACGGCACGCCGGCAGGCCAGCCTGGGCAGCCGGGTCAACCGGCACAGTCGACGCAGACGAACCAGCCGGGCAACCAGTTCGGGCAGCAGCCGAGCAACTTCGGCCAGCCCCAGCAGGGCCAGCAGGCACAGTCCCAGGCGCAGTTCGGTGGCCAGTTCCTCAGCTCCGAGCAGGCCTACGAGATCCGCAGCTCCAACCAGGCCTACGGCGCTGACCAACCGTACGGTGCTAACCAGCCGTACGGCCAGCAGCAGCAGTTTGAACAGCAGCAGTTCGACCAAATGCAGCAGTTCGACAAGGTCCCGCAGGAGAAGGGCAAGGGCTTCTTCAGCTCGTTGTTCGACTTCAGCTTCCGCGAGTTCATCACGATCGACTTCGTGAAGATCATCTACATCGTGCTGTTGGCAGCCTCTGTCGTCGGCTGGGTTGTGGGCCTGATCGCGTCCTTCTCGGGCTTCCAGGCGGGCGCAGGCACCGGCATCATGTTCCTGTTCGGCTGGCTGATCTTCGGCACGCTGGCGACGCTGCTGCAGATCATCCTCATTCGCGTCGGCCTGGAGGCTCTCGTGTCGGTGGTCCGCATCGCTCAGAACACGACTGATCTGGTGGATGAGGAAAAGGGCGCCGAGGACGCTGTGAGCGTCGACAGCGCTGAAGACACCACCAAGTAAAAGCGGCTTACAGCAGCTTTTCGGCGGCCGCCGGATCCGCATCCGACAGCATCTGGCGGCACCGGTCGTACTCCGCGTTGTCACCGATGGCCTGAGAGGTCAAGGCCAGCATTGCGATCGATTCGAGAACGCCGCGGTTGGGTTCGTGGGAGTAGGGCACCGGGCCCCAACCCTTCCACCCGTTGGCGCGCAGACGGTCCAGCGAACGGTGGTAGCCGGTGCGCGCGTAGGCATACGCCACGAGCACGTCACCGCCATCTAGTTCGCGGCGGGCGCGGGCGGCCCACACACTGGGGGAGTCGGGGTGGGTAAGGGCGGTGTCGTCGTTGAGCAAGTCTTTGCCTGCAGCGGGGTCGTCCGGTAGCTGCACGGGCGGCGGGGCCATCATGTCCTTGAATTCCATGGGGTCAATCCTGCCACTTCGGGCCGCGGCGGATGCGGATCGGGCCTTTCGCCGCGGCCATGTCGACTTCGCGGTCGCCCTGGGTGATGATCACCGTTCCGGTTTGCGCTCCGCCAGCTTAGCGACGATCTCTTCCCCCAACCCCACCTAACGCCCCCGGGCAATGTCGAGCGCGCCGCTGATCATCGGCACCTGGAGCGGCAACCGTGCCAGGGCGACGGCCTGCATGGGCAGGGGCTTCTTCCGCCACAGGTAGGCCATGTAGAGGTTGGCGGGGAACACACCGGCCAGCAGCAGCGCAGAGGCGTACCCGCCGAGGGCGCGCGTGCGGGGGAGCGCGACCAACGCGGCGCAGGCGAGCTCGGCCAGCCCGGACGCCAATGTGTAGGTGCGCCGTTCGCCGGGCAGCTGCGGCGGCACAATCTCGTCGAAGACCTGGGGTGCCACGAAGTGCAGCGTGCCGCTGGCGGCGAACATGGACGCCATTTGCTTCCGGAAAAAGTCAGTGAGGTTCAGGGCCATGCCCGCGAGTCTAGCCCCACAACTCGGAGGCGTTGACCCCGAACGAGTAGAGCGCCTTGCGCAGCAGCGGCAGCGACAGGCCGATGACGCTGGTCTGGTCACCCTGAATCGAGTCGATGAACCAACCGCCCAGGGCTTCCAGGGTGAACGCACCGGCGCACTCGAGCGGTTCACCGGAGCGAGCGTAGGCCTTGATGTCGGCATCGGAAACATCGCCGAAGCGGATCTTCGTGGACACCGCATCGGTGATCCACGTGCCGTTGTAACCGATGGCGTGGCCGGTGATCAGCTCGGCGGTCTGGCCGCGCTGGGCCTGCCAGCGGCGGATCGTCTCCTCGACGGTGTGCGGCTTGCCCTGCAGCTGGCCGCCCAGAAAGAGCATGGAATCGCAGCCGACCACGATGTCGTCCGGGTAGGCCGGTGCGACGGCCTCGGCTTTAGCGTGGGCGAGGGCGCACACGGAGTCGGCGGGGGAGGCGTCGATAAGCGAGGCGAGCAGGACATCTTCGTCGATGTGCGCAGGCTTGACCACGGGCTCAACGCCGGCGTTGCGCAAGATCATCAGCCGCGACGGCGACTGGGACGCTAAGACAAGACGCACTAGAACAGCGCGGTCGAGTTGAACGCCGACGGGTTGAACACCACCGGCCCGTGCACGCGGTTGGAGGGACGGCCCCACAGGTTGCGGTGGCCGCCGGCGGTGCGGGACTTCGCCTCCTGCTGCAGGTCGCTCAAGACCTGGGTCAAAGCGGCGAGTTCGGCCTCAGTCGGGTTGCCCTTGACCACGGTGAACTGTGGCTGCGATGAGGACTGTGACTGTGTCATGGTTAGCTTCCTTCCAGATCTCGCTACAGCGGAATGTTGCCGTGCTTCTTCGGGATGGCGTAGACCACCTTGCGCTCCAGCAGACGCAGAGCTTCGGTGACCTGGGTGCGGGTGTGGGAGGGTTCGATGACAGCGTCGACAAGCCCGCGCTCGGTGGCCACGTAGGGGGTGAGGTGGGCTGCGGCGTACTCGTCGGCGTCGACGCCGAGGTGCTCGGCGGCGGTTGTGGCGTCCGCAAGCGCGATCTGCGCGGTGGGCCACGCGAAGACCATGTCGGCGCCCAAGTCCTTCGAGCCCATGACCACGTACGACGGGCCGATAGCGCGGCGGGTGATCACGGTGATCTTGCCCACCTGGGCCTCCGCGTAGGCGAAGGCAAGCGCCGCACCGTACTTGGCGGAACCAAGGTGCTCTTCCTCCTCGGAGGGGAAGAAGCCAGGGGAGTCAACGAACTCGACGATGGGCAGGTTGAAGGAGTCGCAGACGCGGATGAACGCGGCCGCCTTCTTCGCGGCGGCGTGATCGAGGCAGCCGGCCAGCACGCTCGGCTGGTTGGCCACAATGCCCACGGCGCGGCCGGAGATGTGCGCGAAACCGACGACAACGTTGTCGGCGTAACCGCGGCCCAGCTCGACCAGGCCCTTGTCGGTGACGCGGGTGATGATCTCGCGGACGTCGTACGCCGCGGAATCATTGTCCGGGATGTAGGTGTCCAGGGAGCTGGTGTCCGGCTCGGCGGAGTTGTCGTTGATCGGGGAGGCGGCGCGGTTGTTCTCCGGCAGGAACGCGGCCAGCTCGCGCACGGTCTGGATGGCCTCCAAGTCGGATCCGGCGGTCAGGTGCGCCACGCCGGTGACCGTCTGGTGAATGTCGGCACCGCCGAGGGACTTCGCGGTGGCCACGCGGCGGGTCACCTTGGTCACTGCCGAAACGGAAGTCAGGTGCATCGTGGCGGACTCGACCATGACCACCAGGTCGCTCAGCGGCACGAGCAGCGCCGCCAGGGAAGCGACTTCGCCCGCCACTACAGAGATCTGCGGCACGACACCGGAGGCTTCTGTCGCCTTGCGCAGGATCCGCGCCGACATTGCGGCGGTGACCACGCCTTCCTGCAAGCGTGCGCCGGTGGAGTCATGAATCGCGATGACGGGCACACCAGTCTTGATGGCCAAGTCGTAGACCTTCAGGATCTTCTCGGCGTAGACCTCGCCGAGCTGCCCGTCGAAAATCGAGGCGTCGTGGGCGTAGACGGCGACGCGTCGGCCGTCGATAAGCCCATAGCCCGTGACCACACCGTCAGTGACGGGCTTGGTGCGGTCCATGCCGTGCTCCTCGACGCGGTGGCGCGCCAAGGCGTCCGTCTCCACAAACGTGTCGGGGTCAACCAGCGCTTCCACGCGCTGGCGGGCCGTGGAAATACCGGCTTCACCTGCGGTGCGCGCGGCTTCGCTGCCCATCGGCTCGCGAGCCTCCGCCAAACGGTTGCGCAGGTCCGCGATTTTGCCGGCGGTGGTGGTCATGTCGGGCTTCTTGTCGGTCATAACGCCTCATCCTACGGGGTCGGGTGCATCCATTCGCTTATCGACGCAACCTCCCCCACCGTTAACCACCCTTGTCCTGGGCCCTACTCGCCGTAGTGGCCGAGCATGTACTGGCTGCCGTTCCAGTACTGATTGAACGCCTCGACATCGCCACTGATCGGTGCAATGCGTCCGTTGTCGAATCCGAGCGTGACGTGGTTCTGCAGCTTCACGCTTCCAGTGAGGTCCTGCTGGCGCTCGCTCCAGGAAAAGTCGATGGTGTCGCCGTTGAGGGTCACGTTGGTGATCCCGCGGAAGGTACGCATGTCTCCATCGGGCTTACCGTCGATGTAGAACGCGATGCCATCCGACACAGCGGCGCCGGTGCCAGCGGGCCCGTCGACGCTGCCGCGGCCACCGTGGAAGATGATCCAGCTCACCGGCGCGCACGGGTCGTAGTGGTTATCGATGTCCTCGATCCAGTAGTTAAAGTCCGATCCGTCCGTCGAGGGCATGCGACCCGGAGCTGAGCGCGACGGGTACTGCTCGCGCGGGTCCTTCGGCAGCTGCGTGCACTTCTCGTTTTGTTTTTGCTTCTCCTTGGGCTTTTCGGTGACTGTCTCGATGACGGTGGCCGGGCCCTCGGCGTCACTATCGTCCTGCGCGTCAGGGGCGGCTGCTGTCGTCAGGGCGGGCTCCTCCGAATCGGGGAGCGTGGACTGCGAGCAGCCTGCAAGCGCGAAAGCGCAGGCGAACGCTGTCGTTGTAGCGGCAAGCATTGTGGTGAAGCGGGTGCGAAGAATAAGCGGCGAGGAAGACATGTCAGCAGATTACACCGCAGCGGCCCCGTGGACCTGCGGTTGAGGGTGACAGTCCACACTCGCTAAGCGTTGGCGGCGAGTAGCTCGCGCAGGCTCTTCCGTGCCCGGTGCACCCGCACCTTTGTTGCAGAGAGGGAGGAGTCTTGGTGCTCAGCGATCTCCGCGAGCGTGAATCCGGCGACCTCGGCGAGCACGAGCGCTTCGCGGGACTGGTCGGGGATGGCGGCCAGGGCCTTGGTCAACGAGTCATTGTCGGCGATGGATTCCTCGAACTCTGCGGCGACGTCTTCGATCTCTAACGGGCCTGCATCATCGTTGTCGCCGAGCGGGGAATCGATGGAGACTTCTGGGCGCCGCTTCCGAACTATCTCCAGCGACGCATTCGAGGCGATGCGGTACATCCACGTGCCAAAGCCCGACTTGCCCCGGAACTTCTCCAGGTTCTTCCATCCGAGGTACATCGCCGCCGCGAAGGCATCCTCGGCATCGTGGTGGTTCGCCGTGATGCGCAGGCACACGTTGAACAGCTTCACTTCATGCTGTTTCACCAGCTCAGCGAAGGCCGATTGGTCGCCGGCCTTGGCGTTAGCGATGAGCTGGGATTCGTGCATAACGGACAGGCTACTTTAGGGCAGCCCGGACTGTCCGCATAACCCTTGCAGATATGCCGGCGCGGGGGTTAGAAGTCCGGATCGACGTCGAGATCCTCGTAGTCGTCGAGGGACATGTCGTCCGTGTCGTCGGTGTCCGCTGCGCCATCGAAGCTCTCCGTTGGGTCGGCAGAGTCCGGCATCTCGGGGTCGGTTTCTGGCGCAGGGTCAGTGTCTGGCTCGGTGGTAGCTGGGGCGGTCTCGGCGTCGGCCGGGGCGTCGAGCGCGAGGTCATCGTCTTCGATGGTGTCGATCGCGTCGTCCTCGGCGGCGACATCGGGAACGAGGTCAGCCTCGTCCCACTCCGGCCACTCTTCGGTGGTGAACGCGGTGTTCAGGGAGCATTCGGTCAAGCCTTCTGGGATCGGTTCTGGTGTGATCATGGCGTTAGAGAAGGTCGTAGGTTTTGAACCAGTCAACGGCATCCTGGGGCGAAGCGAAGTCGAACGAGCTCATGACTACGCCGGTCTCAGTATCGGCATAGGTGACTGAAGCATCGTAGAGATTGTCAGAGTCGACTCCCACGGCGGCGGAACCGTCGGAGCTTTCCTCCATGATCCCCTCATCGGACTTGGAGTAGCGGCCCTGTTTGATCAAGGCGCGTTCGCGCTTCGCGGCCTCCTGGCTCACGGCGAGGTTCACGTAGGCGGAGGCGTAGCGGCCTACCTCACGGAAGTGCTCGACCCCCTCGCTATTCACGTTGATCTTGCACTGGATGCTCGACGCGGCGAGGATACCGGAACTGTTCATTGAGCAGTTCTGGACGGCGCCCTGGAGCTTCTCCGGTAGTGCTGCATAGATCTCTTCGCCGGTCTTCGGCTCTGCGGACTCAGTTTGGGTTGGTGCCGTGGATTCGCCGGCGGATTCAGCCGCGGTGCCTCCATCCTGCGCCTGGTTCTCAGCGGGGTCGTTACCACCGCGGGTCAGGGCGAAGGCACCGATGCCGCCGATGAGGAGAACCGAACCCAAGACTGCGCCGACAGCCAGGGCGGTGCGGTTCTTCTTGCGGGGCTCGGCCTGGCTAGGCTGGCCGGTCTGGCTCGGCTGGCCCGGCCGACTTGCAGGACCGGGCTGGCCGGCGTACGTCGGTGTGGTGGGCGCAGTCGAGGTATGCAGACCGGTGACAATCGGCGCGACGGCAGACAGCGCACCCTGGGCGACCACCATCTTCGGGTCGTCGAGGTTGGCCACCGGGCCGAGGCTCTTGATCTCCTCCTGAACCATCGGGACGCGGGATGACCCGCCGGTCATGTAGAGGGCTTTCAGGTCGCCGGGGGAGGTGACGCCAGCGTCGATAAGCGTCTGGCGCGTCAGGTCAGTCGCACGCTGGACGGGCTGGCGGATGATGTCCTCGAACTCGTTGCGGGTCAGCGTCAACCGGACAGATTCGGACTCGCCGGGGACGGTGATCGTCGCGGTGGGGGATTCGGAGAGGACCTCCTTCGCGCGGCGGATGCTGTCTTCGACGGCGTGGCGGTCGGACAGGGGCGCACGGCGGCGGAGGTATTCGATCTGGTCCGGGTGGTCGTCCTCGAGCTGCCGGTCGACCCAACGGCGAATCAGAGCATCGAAGCTCTTGCCGCCCAGAGAGTTGTCGCCGCGGGCGGCAACGATGTGGAAGGACCCGTCGTTTTGCGCCTCCAGCACAGCCACGTCGAGGGTGCCGCCGCCGAAGTCGAAGACGGCGATCTTGTCGCCCGGTTCCAACGGCTGGTTCGCCGAGTAGTACTGGGCGGCTGCCTTTGGCTCAGAAACCGTGCGGATGTTGGTGGCGTTGAGGCCGAGCTGCGTTGCAGCGTCGAGAAGCACCTTGATCTCCGCGTCCGTCCACGCCTCCGGGTGGGTGAGCACGAGCTCAGCCGGGCGGTGGTCATTGTGCTCGCGGGACGCCCGGCGCACCACCGACTCCAACACGGCAGCAACCGGGGTGGAGGCAGGAATGTCGTAGCCGTTGATCTGGAAGATCTGCTGCGGGATGACGCGCTTCGGCGCGGCGAGGAAGCCGTCCGGGTTGCCCTCCGCCTTGTTCAGGGCCACGTCGCCAGTCTCGACGTGTTCGGGGGTCTCAATGTACACCGACGACGGCATGGTCATCCTGTCGTGGGACAGGCTGACGGCTTCCACACCACCGCGGGTCGGGTTCGTGTGCGCCGCCGCGGTGTTGGATGTGCCGAAGTCAATGGACAGAGTCCAGTCCTTGGACATGGGGGTCCTCCCTAGCAGTAGGTGGTCTTCATGGCTAACAGTAGTTAGATGCCGGGGCGGGGCGGGAGGTTACACCCCGCCCCGGAAAAACCGGAGGGTATCCGGCCTTTCCAAGGAAGGGGTTCTAAGACTCCGCTGCTGGGGTTTCAGCAGTCGTTTCAGAGAGGGTTTTCGCGGCGCTATCCGCATTGTTTTCGGCCGTGTTCTCTGCAGTGTTTTCTGCGGTGTCCTCCGCCGAGCTCTCTGCAGCGCCGTCCGCGTTGCCCTCTGCCTCAGCTACCGCAGCGCGCAGCATCAGGTACTGGGCGGCAACCATCTGGGACAGCTGGGTCTTCGGGTCGACCTTGTTTGCTTCTTCTTCCGGGTCGTTGCCAATGGTCGCTTCGGAGTTCGCCGAAGTGTTTTCGAACTTGGAGATGTGGGCGTAGTAGTTCTCATACTTCAGGTAGCAGTAGTGGAGCTTTCCGCTGCCCTCGTAGGTGGAGTAGCACTCGGTGCCGGGCACGCCCTGCGGCTCGTCGAACTTCTCCGGTTCGTCTTCGGAGTCCAGGGCACGGAAGGACGCCAGCATCATTTCCGCGTTCTGCGGGTTGGCCAGACGGAAGAGAGTGGATTCACCGATCGCCATGGCCTCGATGTCGGCTTGGTCCAGCAGGCGGGAGACCTCACCGGTGGCCTTGAACATGCCGTTCATCGCGCGCTTGTTCATGTGGGCGGGGACAGGGCCGTTCATCTCCACGCCCTCTGGGGACATCACGACGTACTTCAGGATGTTGTCCGGGTCCATCGGCTGCAGTTTGTCGTGTTTGCCGAAGCCTTCTTCGGTCTTGTGGGTTTCAATGTCATCCATCATCGGAAGCTGCATGGTGAGGAACTTCGACATGTAGTCCACCGCCCACGTCAGGTCTTGGTTCTTTTCCTCTTCGGCCATATCCAGGTCCCGGTTGTCCATGGCGTTGGCGAAGATGACGAACTCGTTGTACGTGGTCACCATGTGGACTTGGTCGCCTTCTTCATCCTTCATGCCGGCGGCGCCGGGGTGGCCTGGAATGTCGATGTACTCCAACGGGTAGGTCGTGTCGTCTTCCCAGTTGATGCCGCCCTCTGCCAGGTAAGTGTCGCGAATTGCGTTGGCGAACCCTTCGGCAGAGGTCGGGTCGGTGAAGCGCCAGATGTAGTTTTCGGCGATCTGGTTGCCGTCCTCGTCGCTGGCGGGGTGAATGTAGCCGGAGATGTAGTTCTTCTCAAACGGCTTGGTCGCTTCGTTCACTGCGTCGGGGAAGACCAGGCTGATCCGGCCGAACGTGTTGTAGCGCACTGGCATGCGGCCTTGGGTGAACCGTTCTGGGTCGACCTCGTAGGGCAGCAGGGTTTGGTAGCCGATCTGGTTGCCCTCTGAGTAGGAAGTCATGTCAACCGGGGTTTCGGGCCATCCCGGGTGAGGTTCCTTGCGGTACTGGCCGGTGTCGTATTTCTCTTCTTCGGGGACCTCGGAGGTGGCCTGCTCTTCGGAGGCTTGCTGCTCTTCTGGCTGCTGGAACTGCTCCAGCACGGAGCAGCCGGTCAGCGCGCCGGCAGCGGCAACGGTGGTGAGGATCGCGGCGACGCGGGTGCTGATACGGGACACGGGGGAGGGACCTTTCTTCATGAAGGTGCGATGCGGTCACAGTTTGGATGCGGGGAAAGCCTGCGAAGGTTACACCTTAGAGGGCGGTTTCGTTCTGAATTTTGCATAAGAGTCTGGCATATCTTTCCTCCGCGCGCGTGGAAAGGGGCTGTCCCTGCCCCGCCCGGCGATATCTCCGCCACAATGGGGGACGCATATACTTCCCTCTAGCTAACCCCCACACGTGAGAAAGCTTAAGAAGTGACCCAGCCGGATCAATCCACCGCAGCGCCTGCAGCCCAGCAGGAGGGCGTGCACGCCAAGGCCAAGGGCTACATTGACCGTGTCTGCGAGGGGATCTTGGACAAGCGCGGACGGGCGAAGGTGTCGGTGCGGGTCAAACAAGCGGCGTCGGCGGAGCTGCAAACGAATACGGTGATTCTCGCCGGCGAGGTCAACCGCGGCAAGAGTTCGTTGGCGAACGCGCTTGTGGGGTGGCAGCGAGTCTCACCGTCGAGCACGGACTTTACGACGGTCATTCCCATCGCCATCGGACCTGAAACCGAGGAAATCCCAGCCGGTAGTGCGGCCTTGATCTCGGCCGAAGGAACGGAGATTCATCCGCTGACCGAATTGCCCAGCCGCGTGGATCGCGCGTTGCAGTCCTTTGACGGATTCGTGCCCACCCGTGCGCACATTGCTGTCGACGGTTCCAAGATGGGCGACACCATCGTCATTGACACTCCCGGCATCGGCGGCATCGGCTCTGCGGACTCAGCTGTGCAGGCGGACACGGAGAACTTCGCCAGTGTGGTCGTTGTGGTGGCAGATGCTTCTAGCCCGTTGACCAAGCCGGAGATGGACTTTCTCAAGCACGCCCACGAGGTCTCCGCGTCCGTGGTCGTGGCGGTGACCAAGACGGATAAGAACATGACGCGGTGGCGCGATATCGTCGCCGAGGACGAGAAGCTCATTGCCGCCCACGTGGGCGAAAACATTCCCGTCATCGGTGTGTCCTCGCTACTGCCGTTCGCAGAACTGGGCACTGACGACGACAATGTCGATGCCTTCGCCGGCTTGGCACGGCTGCGTAAAGAGATCGCGGATCGCTTCGCCAGCGCGGAGTCGCTACCGGTGGCCAACGCGCTGCGGATCATGAACCGTGCGCTGGAAGACATCGAAGCGGAAATGGAGACGGAGCAGCGCGATCTCGAGCAGGCCGAGGATGTTCTGCCTGAACTGGAGGAGCAGAAGGCCAGCTTCGAAGAGCTGCGCCAGCAGGCCAAAGTGTGGGAACGCCACTTGAACCGCGACCTCCAGCTCATGCGCCAGTCTGCCGCGGACAAGTTGGATGAGGATCTCATGGAGATCCGCACGAAGTGGACGGATTTCATCGACAAGCACGGCATCCAGGTCCTGCGCAAGGATCCGCAGCACTTCACCCGTTTGATGGAAGAGGATTTCCAGCGTGCGGTGGTGGTGTCGGTCAGCCAGTTCGGTAATGATGTGGAGGCCTATCTGCACAAGATCTTCGGCAACTCCACCGTCCCAGACGAGATCATCGCGGAGATCCGCGAGCAGCTGCACATCGGGGAAATCCGTACGGCTGAAGTGAACCGCAACATGCGCGACACGTTCGACCCGATGATGCTCATGATGGGTTTCTCCGGCGGTTCCACCATTGGTGGTCTGCTCGGTGCGGCCCTGGTGCCCGGCGTGGGCATCATTGCGGGTGCCGCGTGGTTCGGCGTGACCTTCGGGTTCCGTGCCATCAAGTCGGGTAAATCCCAGCTGAAGAGTTGGCTCAATGAGTCCCGCAATTCGGCGGTGAAGCACACCAACAACATCTTGACGCAGTTCACACTGGTGGCTCAACCGCTGATCTCCGCCCGTTACACAGCCCAGTTGGAAGCGCAACTGGGTGACTTGAAGCAGCGCATCGCGCGTGCTCAAAAGACCATTAATCAGCGGCAGGAGACACGGAATCGGCGCCTGGAAGTGATCAAGAAGAACCGGTCGCGCGTGCGCAAGGCTCACGGTGATGCAGAGACCATGATCGATCAGCTCACGGCACGGAAAGCGGGGTAGTACATGTCCATTCTCGAATTGATTGCGAATGAGCTGCACCGCTTGGCGTCGCTGTCGCCGGAGATGGCCCACGCCTGCGGCCCGCTCATCGCGCGCGTGCAGACGCCGCCGCGCATCGTCATTGTCGGCCGCATCAAGGCCGGCAAGTCGACGCTGCTCAACGCGCTCGTCGGCGCGCCTGTCGCGGAGACCCGCGCGCTGGAGGCCACCAACGTGGTCACCGTGTTCCAAAACGGCATGCCGGATCGCGCCGTGGCCTACCTGCGCAGCGGCGAGCAGGTCCCCATCCCGATCCAGCGTGGGCGCGTGTCCCAGTTGCCGGTGCCGGCGGCGGAGATCGCGTTCATCGACCGCTGGTTGCCGTCGCAAGCGGTGAGCAGGTACACGCTCATCGATACCCCGGGTACAGCAACGCTGACAGCGGAAAATGAAGCCACAACGCGCGCCGCGCTTATCGACGGCTACGAGCAAACCCGTTCCGCCTCCGTCGACGCCGATGCTGCCGTGTTCCTGTTTGACTCTGCACCCCGCCGCGACGAGGTCGAGTTCATCCAGCAGCTCGGTTTCACACCCTTGAACACGCTGGGCGTGCTGTCGCGCGCGGACTCCTTCGGTGAGGGGGCCTTGGGCGACGAAGACCCGATCATGAAAGCCCACGAGCACGCTGCGCGCCTGTCCCAGCAGCTGGGCGGTTTCGTATCCCGGGTCATGCCGGTTTCCGCCCTGTTGGCGCAAACAGTGGCGACGGGCGTGGTCAGTGAGTCCTTGACCCGTGAGATCGCCGCGGTGACATCGCAGTCGCGTTTGGAGCTTGTCTCCGCCCTCTACTCGAAAGGCAATAAGGGTTCCGGTGGACCCCGCAACATCGATGCCAGCTTCTCCGCCCACTCCCTTCAAGCGGCCCCGGACCCGAACCGGCACGCAGCGCACCGCATCGAGAACGTCGTCGACCTGATTGGTGAGTACGGCCTGTTCCGCGGCCACGAGGAAGCCGTCAAGGGCGGCGCGGCGTTCAATGACTGGCTGATCCGCGCCTCTGGCATCGGTGCGATCCGCGAGGCGCTGGAGCGCGACCTGTCCTGGTACGCCTACCTGCACCGCGCTGGTGAGATCCTCACTGACCTTGAGGGGCTGGTCTACCGCCACCCGGCCTTCACCGAGCCGATCCGACACACGCTGCACACCCTGCGCAACCACCCCGTTGCCATCCCGGCGAAGTTGTTGATCACGCTGAAGTCGCTGCTGGCAGCGCATGCTTCCGAGGAGTTCATCCACGAAGCCGCGCGGCTCGCCCATGCTGGTCCGCCGCCGACGCGCTTGGACCTGCCGCCGAACGCGAACCCGTGGACGGTTCTGGACCGCATCCGCGAGCGTCGTTCCCAAATGCAGATGCTCTCCTTCGGGCTGCTCGACCCTTCGGAGGAAGAAGCGATGGTCGTGTTTAACCAGGCCTACGACCAGATGGAGCGCGACACCCAGGCGCTGACCTAAGCGGAGCCTAGCGCTGCTTTTGTTGCATCGAAGCACTTAGCAAGGTTCGCCGCTACGGATTTTGTAGAGTTTCTCCTGAAGGTCTGGTGAACCCGCATCGATCAAGCGTTGGAACATTCCATCATTTCGTAAGCGCTTCCTTTCCTGCTCCGCTTCACGTCGCTGCTCTACCTCCCAGAACCTAGTAGCCTTGGTGAGCTGATTTGGAAAACAAGTAGAATCCTTCGTCGGAGAATTGGACCATACAACAGAATTATCGGTCGGATGCGAGAGCTTAAAAATCTCTCGTCCTAGATCTACTGACCAAGCGAACTGGGACTCCTCCGCGAAGTGGTAGTCCGTCAACCTCCCCAAAAGAGCGCAAGTCCAGTCAGCTAGCTGAACGGTGTTGTAAAGATGGCTCTCGGTCTGTAATGGAGTTTCGACGATGCTGCGATTCGACTTGTTACTGCGCGAGTAAATCGTGGCGCTCAGAGTGGCCACTGCGCGTTCACGGTTGTCAGTTTCCGTAGCATCCATAACTACGAGTATTAGCTCTTCCTCGTCTGAGGCAAGGGATCCGAGCCTGTTGATGGCTTGAATAAGACAATGGTTCTCCCTGTCCTGGGATTCCTCTCTTGTTTTACTCACTGGACCAACGGGTTTCTGCTGTCCGTAGAAGAAGAGATGTCCGCCCAACTTTCCCAGCTTCCGGTAGATACGGGAGAGCGCCGGGGCTAGTTCGTCCCCGTAGCGCTTAATGTTTCGCGTCGTGAGTAATGCAGAACCTTTCTTTTCCCACTGGTCTGACGGCACTCCGGATAGTTCGATCTCCACAGCGAGTAGCTGCTCTTTAACGTACTTGAAATAGCCACTCATCTCGCGAACGTTCTCAGCAGGCAAGATGTAACCTGCGTAACCGAAACACGGATGCGTGTTGTATTTCGCGTGGTCGTGAGAGATGTACGGACCTTGGTGTCCAAACTCGTCAATATAAGCGATAAGCATTCGTGAAGCCCCCAGCAGATAGCTCAGTGGCCGAGTCGCTCAAAGCGACCCGGCCACCGGAAATAGCGCGGTACGTGTGTTTCAACGCCGCCACTGTGGTCCCAACTTTAGATGGTGCTTTGCGCGATCGCAAGCGGGATAAGACGATGCTTCACATTTCAAACCTTGTTCTCAAGTCCAGCTGACACACCAAAACCCAGGAAAGCAAGGTCCATGTGGTGCGTCACTCTGTGCTAGTCGTTTCTGGCAGCGCATGCTTCCGAGGAGTTCATCCACGAAGCGGCACGGCTCGCCCATGCTGGGTTACCGCCGAACGCGAATCCCTGGCCGGTTCTGGACCGTATTCGCGAGCGCCGGTCCCTGATGCAGATGCTCTCCTTCGGCTTGCTCGAGCCGTTAAGTGATCACATGGTTCACCGATTGATAAATTGATAAAACCGGAGCGCTGAGCCTCACAGCCCTTGGATCAGGTCGCCGTATTCGTCCTGGCCGCGGTGACGGAACACGGCGACGGTGCGGCGACGCGGGGTAGTTGGTTCAAGGTGAAGAGCTTCATTGATGGCGGCAAGCGCTGATTCAGAGTTGCCGGCGAGAGCCGGATCGAGGCCCATCGAGTCCAGTAGGTGAGCCAGGTCTACCACTGCGTCATCTGCGGGAAATGCACGAGCGGGAGCGGGGAAAACCGCGAATTCCTCCGGAGCGAAGCGGAGCCACACCCGGTCGCCCACGGATACCTCGGCCTCGAGAAGGAAGCGGCGGATCGTGGATGTGTCGGACTGCTCCGCTGCGTTCACGCCCACGAACTGGTCACCCAGGCGGCTCGGCACAGCGACTTCACCGCCCGCCGGTACACCGTAGATACTGGCCACACCGAGCGGCAGGCTGAAGCCGGATCCTCCCAAGTGATCGTGGTTGACAGTGAGCAGCATGCACCACGCATCGTCGCGCCAGTAGAGGTCCGGGTCATCCTGCGGGTCAACCTCGGTCGTCTCACCCCGGCTGGTATCAGAATCGCCGGTGGCATCGGAGTGGTCGTGGAGCACGGAATCCGCCCCACCGGCATAGGCCTCCAGACCCCACTCGCGTAGCCCGTAGAGGTCAGATGCCACACGAATAATGCGCTCATCGACGTTCACGGCGTTGGTGATAAAGCGCTCATTGATGTCCATCGGCGTTGCCTGGGCGATCTCCGCGGTGCTCATCGGCTCTCCATTGAGCGACAGCACGCCCGCGGCGAAGTCTTGGTGGCTGGACGCGATGAGGACGTGCGCGTCGTCGGAAAGCACGACCAGCCCGTTGCGCTGCGACATCCATTCCGCGAGAAGATCGCGGTCGGTCCCTAAAGACTCGGCGGCTGCGCTGATAAGCGCCGCGTTATGCTCGTCGACAAGCTCTGCCAGCGCCGCGTCGACAGCGTTTGCGAAACCCGGCGCGGCGATCCACGTTTCGTCGGTGTCCCACAAGCCCCACATGCGGAAGTAGTGCTCGTACGTGCCAGTGAACGGCTCTGCATCCATTGCCAGAGCTGGAAGCTGCGCGTTCACCGAGGCGGTTGCTGACAGCGGCAGGAACCTCGCCGCGAGATGGTGTGCAACGTCAGTTGATAGGGCGGTGGTCCCCACGACGTCGTGTCTGATCTCCGCGTCGAGCTGCTGGATGCGCTTTTGCGAGATGTTGTAGAGTTCGCCCAGCTCTTCCAGTGTCGTGTCACCCATGTAGTGCATGGATATCATGGTCATCTTCATCGGATCGTCCGCGCACGCTGCGGCTAGTTCTTCGACGCACCGCGCGAACAGTCCCGCAATCGCGTCTCCCGCCATGCGCTTTTCGACGCCCGGTGCCAACCCCCTTACCCCACGCGGCAACTCCGTCCCCGTCAGCGTGAGCCAGCCAGCGAGAATATCCAGTTCCTTTCCGATTTCAGCCTCCGTCTCCGACTCTGTGGCGTCATCGGGGCCGGGGTCGGCGGACGCCAGCGGCTCGTCGGGTGCGTCTGCGGGTGATGCCGGCTGATCCTGCGGTTGTTCTGTCTCCATGCTGGCCAGCAACCGGGAAAAGTGCAGCTCGCTGACAATCGGGATGTTTAGTTCGCGGGCACGGCGGGCCTTGCGGCTCATGGTGTCCGGGTTCGCAGCAACGAGGAGCGCAGTATTCTGTCCTACCCCGCCGACCGTTAGGCCGTGGCTGAGTGCCCGGGTTCTCCACTCTTCGCGCGACACGTCCATGGAACCGGTGAATGCGATGCGGTCGTGTGGGATCAGCTCGACCCATTCCTCATCGTGATCGTTGTCCATCTGAGGCGTGGCGATGAGCTCATGGACCAAGGCCGGGTCAACGGCGAGTTGTTCGGCCAGCGTGCACAGTTCGGTTTTCTCGCGTTCGGTGATGACACCGTCGACCCAGGCTTTGCTGGCGATCTGGCGGATGAACTCCTCGTGGATCTTCGCGACATCCTCCTCGGTGAGTCCTGTGTCGTGGGCGAAACGGGCCAGGCCGTAGAACTCCGCCGGGGTGAGGTGCCGGTCGCCGAGGCAGACCCGCAACAGCTCGCTGTACTGGTCCGTGTCCGTGTCGCCGCCTGCGGGAAGCGATTGGATGAGACGCGCGAGCCAGTTCTCCTCATCGCCTAGCTCATTGGATTCGGCCGTCTCGGTGTGCTCGGTGTGCTCGGTGTGCTCGGCCGTTTCATCGGGCTTGGCGGTCCCGTTGAGCCCGTTGAGCTTGGTGGTTTCAGCGGTCTCCACAGGGGGCGTCGCAGTGAGATCTTTCCGGGTCACCAGAGCGGCGTTGGTGGGGGTCATGGCACCGGTGAAAAGCAGGGGAACGCCAATGAGTGTGCCGGAGAGCGTGCGCAAGAGTTCCGCTGTCGCTGCCGCGTTAGGTAGTGCGGCGTGTGGCTCGCTATTGGTCAGACCTGCTGCCTCGAGTGCGTCGGCGAGGCTACCGCAGCCCAGCTGCGCCGTGGCCAAGTCCTTCGTATCTACCCAGTGGGCCTCACCGACGTTCGTGGCAATGCCCACGCGACAAAACTCCTTCGAAAGGAACCGCTTCTCAAACGACGCGTTGTGCGCCACCCCGATCCTTCCCCTGATCACTTGAGCAAGTTCGGGCGCGACTTCTTCCCACGTCGGCGCGTTCTTCAAATGCGTTGCGGTGAGCTTGTGCACGTGGCAGGTGGCAATGTCCCGGTTCGGCTGCACCAATGTCTCCCACGTTCCCTGCTCCCGCAGCTGCTGGTCCAGCAGCACGACACCGACTTCGACGATGCGATCAGAACCACCAAAACCGGTTGTCACAACGTCGATGACAGCGAAGCCGGGGTGCGGGCTCATGGCAGAAAATTCTCCAGCAGGAAGGGGCTAGGACTCCCCCACGGTAGTTCACCCTCCAGTGGGGCGCACGGCGAAAGATCGGGCTGGAAGGGCTACTGCGGATATTCAACGGTGGTGTTCAGGAAGTACCCCTCAACTTCACCGGCGGCGTCCAGTGCCAGGTCCGTTTTACGCCCTTCAGTCAGTCTCTCCTGCCGGCCCATCTGAAGAAGGCGATGACACCGGAGACCACTGCCACGAAGGTGGAGACCATCCATCCGAGTGCCAACGTGATGGACAGTCCTGACTCTGGGTCTAGACCCATGTATCCACCGCCGATACCTAAGGCTAGGAACGTGGCCACTGAAACGGCTGCCGACCACTTGAACCAGGTGGCGGCACCATCGCTTCGCTTCGTCTGGTGCGCCAGTTCGTGCGTGCCTGCAGCATGCGGCGCCGCGGGTAGCGCGGTAGGTGACTTGTACGGCGCAGACTGGTTCGACGTGCGCGGAATGATTGGGTCCCCAAGGTGAGGCCTGGGCGACTCAACTGGTGCCGGCTTTGGCTGAGCCGGCTTTGTTTGTGTTGGCTCAGGCTGTGCCGGTGTCGCTTGCGGCACCGCTTGCCCGGCGGCTGCAGCGACCACGAGCTCCACGAGCATTGCTTGACGACGTTTCCCCACCCCAGGCAGCGCGAGCAACTTATCCGCACTCATAGCGAGCATCTTTGGACTTTCCTGTTTCCACAGTGCGATATATGGCTCAAGGCCGGTACCGGCCCCGTCGATCTGGGTGGTGGGGTGCAGGTTTTCCGCGATCCATGCCAGCGGCTTCTTCGGGAAGGTGGCGATCCACGCTTGCGCGATCCCCGCATGGTCCTGGGCAGATGGACGGTGTGATACCGATGCGAGCCACGGGAACAGGCCAGCACCTGCGTACCGCGTAGGCACTTCGGGTTTGGGAACCTTCACCTGTTGGGGGATCACCTTGGGCTGCCGTGTGGATCCCGAGCCCGCAGTCGTTGGCTGCGCTCCGCCTGAGCGCGTGGGCGTCCTCGCTGGTTGCGAAGGCGACCGTTCCGCAAAGGCCGCCGTGGGGTACCCCGTGAGCGGTGCTAGGTGTTCGGCATGGAGGTAGCGGAGCAGGTCGGCGGTTGCTGAAGCGTCGGAAAGCGCGCGGTGCGCGAGTGGATTCGGAATGTCGGCGATCGCCAGCGCTTCGCCGAGCTTTTTCACGCCGAGGTAGTGCGAGGACAACGTCATCGTGTCCACCCACGAATCTGGGACCGAGTCGCGCATCCCTGCCCGCTGGAACTCGTTGCGCAGGAAGCGCTTCTCAAACCCGACGTTGTGCGCCACCAGCACCCGCCCATGCAGGAGGTACTTCAGGTGCGGTGCAAGCTCTTCGAAAATGGGAGCCTGTGCGACGTCTTGGTCCGTGATGCCGTGAATGCGGCTGTTCGGAATAGGTTGCTGGGGGTTCACCAGCGCCTCCCACGTCTTCTCCACGGAAAGGTCTGGGCGCAGCAGAACGACACCAATCTCGATGATCGCGTGCTGGTTGTGCACGCCGGTCGTCTCAAAATCGATGACCGCGTACCCGTGGTTCCGAGACATTGCGCTACGTACCTCCTGCTGGTGAATTACGTCTAAACGTAGTTCACGTTGCGGACAGTGCTGGGAGCACGTTCGTGCGGGTGTGCGAAGGAGTTAGTCAGCTGGGAAGAGTTCTTTGCGTAACTTTCTTCTCATGTACCGGCCCCACACCGCGGCGAACACAGCAGCGACCGTGCAGGTTGCGGAGAAGAGAAGCACGTTGAACATCACAACACCCCAAAGGCTGTTCGTGACTGAACCGGTCGACCTGACAATCGCTAATAGCGCGATGCCCGAGATCACGGCCCCGACGAGGGAGACGATGAACAGCCCCGCGATGCCCTTCTTCCACTGCCTCGAAAGTTTCGACTCATGCGCTTTAACGATCTCCTGAGAGGATTGAGTCGACGCCGCCGGCAGGCGCGATCCAGCGCGCGGCAGCCACGTGCTCGGCGGGGGATCGTTCGGCCCGGGTTCTGGCTCGAACTGATTCCAGTAGCTCTCCGGCCTTCCGTTGGGGTGAGCCATGTCGCTGTCGCCTTCCTCTGGGAGCCGATGTGGATATCACGGTATGCGTAACGCGAGGCCACTGTGATGTGTGACCTCGCGTTTTGGTCTGAATTCGGTGCGTGAGTTTACCCGTATCGGGCCTCGAGAATCAAGGGTGTGAGCTGGGTCGGCTCCAGTTCCTCCGGCCAGTCTGGCAGGGTTCCGCTCGGGGCCCAAGCGATGGCCCAGGAGGCGCGTTCTTCAGGGGAGTCGCCGCCGTGGCCACCGGCGTCCACGTGACCGTGGTCAGTGGTAATCACCACGAGCCAGTCTTCATCGAAGGTGTCGTAGCGGAACTGGATGTCCTCCACCAGGGTCTGAACGTGCGCATCCACCCGGCGGATTGCGTCGGCGTATTCATCCGACACTGCGCCGTACACGTGGCCGGCGTCGTCCACATCGCAGCAGTAGACGAACCCCGTGTCGAATGCTGGTCCGCGTAGCGCTGCGTGGGCGTAGGCCACGCACTCTGCGTCGGTAGCAATGTAGCCATGGGTTTCTCCGTCGCGTGCGACGATGCGGTGCAGGCCAGCCTTTTGCTGATCTTCCCGCGGGTGGAGGATCGGTCCAAGTCCTGCCGGGTCGATCAGCACCGGCCAGCCGGCAGCGGCGAAGGTGCGCGTGGTGGTGTCCCGGTGGAACGCCAAGGAGAGAACGTCGGGGTAGGCCCAGTGGTGGCTTCCCACCATGGTGTTGTCCACGATCCCGTGCTCCGCGTGCGATGCGCCTGTCAGCAGGGAGGCCCACCCTGGCCCGGAGATGGTCGGCACTTCCATCGTGATGGTGGAGAAGCGGCCCTCCTCCGCCAGGCGGGGCAGAACGTCACCGACGCCGTCGCGCTGGACGAGGTCCCATCGGGTCCCGTCGAGACCGATGATCAAGATGGGCCGGTGCGCACCCGGGCCGACATCGTTCGAGCCCTGAGGCTCGTTGCTTGGGATCAGCATGTGTGAACCTGTTCCTTACTCGTGCGGCTGACCTGCTTGGAGCGTCGGGTAGGTGCCCAGCGGACGCTTCGCGTACAGCTCCTGGGCGACGGTGCGCTCCTCATCGGTCGGGGTGTCAATGACTGTCTCCGAACGGACCAAGTCCAACTTCACTCGCTGGCCCGGGGCGATCTGGTCGGCCTTTGTCGTGGAGACGTCGACACGCACCTGGCCCGGGTAGTCGTCGTGGTCGAGCATGACGGCGGAGAAGATGCCACGGAGCTGAATGTCGTGCACCGTGAAACGCCCCTGCTCGTCGTGACGCAGCTCGAACTCCTCCGGGCGGAGAAGCGCGATCATGATGTCGCCGTCGGAAGCGGGCATGTCCTTGTTCACAATGTCCATTTCGACATCCATCACGTTGAGTCGGCCGTTACCCACCACGCCCGGGATGCGGTTGGTGATGCCGACGAAGGAGGAAATGAACGGGGATTCCGGGTGGCGGTAGATCTCAGCCGGGGTGCCGATCTGGGCAATGACACCCTCATTCATGACACCGATGCGGTCCGCCATGACCAGAGCTTCCTCCTGGTCGTGGGTCACCATGAGGGTAGCGATGCCCTCTTGCAGCTGAATGCGGCGGATCTCGTCGCGCAGCTGCACACGGACCTTGGCGTCGAGGGCGGACAGCGGCTCGTCGAGAAGCAACACTTCCGGCTCCACCGCGAGAGCGCGAGCGAGCGCGACACGCTGCTGCTGACCACCCGACATCTGTCCCGGGTACTTTTCGGCGTGCTCATTCAGGCCGACGAGCTCAACGAGCTCTTCCGCGCGCTTACGGCGAGCTCCCGCATCAACGCCACGGATCTTCAGGCCGTATGCGACGTTCTCCACCGCATCCATGTGCGGGAACAGGGAGTACGCCTGGAACACGATGCCCAGGTTGCGCTTGCGGGTAGGTAGGCCCGACACCTCGCGGCCGTTGATGATGACGTCGCCGGAATCTGCCTGCTCAAGGCCGGCGAGGATCTTCAGCGAGGTGGACTTACCGCAACCGGAGGGGCCGAGGAGAGCGACCATCTCGCCCTCGCCGATGGACATGTTGAAGTTACGCAGGACGGTTTTTTCACCGTAGGACTTGACTAGATCCTTGAGGATCACAAAGGGCTCAGCCATGGCTACGAGGCCTTTCTATTCTTTTTGAGCGAGATGTTGGATGCCGCCGAGATCAAACTGAGCAGAATCCAGGTGAAGATCATGACGAAGAACGACAGGGCGGCGATACCGCGCGGGTTCGTCGAGGACACTTCGACCATGAACACGGGGAAGGTGTACTGCAGGAGCAGGGAGGCGATAGCGAACTCGCTGACCACCATTGCGATGCAGAGCAGCGACGCGGACAGCATGGCGACGCGCAGGTTGGGGATGACCACGCCGCTCAACGTCTGCCAGGTAGTCGCACCCAGCGACGACGACGCAGCGAACATCGTGCGCAGGTCCAAGGCCTTTACACCAGCGTCAATGGCGCGGTAACACAGCGGCAGCGCGTTGATGACGTATAGCGGAACGAGGATCCACATCGAGGTGAGCAAGCCCGGGGCAAACGGCCGGAAGAACACCGATACACCGTTGACCAGAGCCACGGCCGGAACGACGAGAGGGAGAACCGATAGGAACTCGGCTGCCTTTGCCATCTGCGGGGCCTTGAGGTTCAAGAAGATGATGGTGGGCACCAGAAGGAGCAGCATGACCAGGGTGGTCACCACGGTCAACAGCAACGTGTTGATCAGGGATTCGCCTGCGCGCGAGTGGTTGAAGGTCTCCATCAGGGTGTCCGTGGTGAAACCGACACCCGGACGGGTGAAACCGAAGATGGCGGCCGCTAGCCAGGGCAGTGCGAAGTAGATCGCAGCGACGATGAGGATCGCGGTCGAGGCTGCCGACGTCTTGTGCTGGTTGCGGCGGCGAACTTTCTTGTCGGACGCGGGGTCGATGGCTTCCTCGGCCGGAGCTGTCGTTACTGGTTGAGCCATTTTTCACTCCTTCTGGTGAAGTAGATGCGCAGAGCCATCGCCGCGATGATGATGAGCATCATCCAGGTGACCAGCGCAGCTGCAAGGCCCGGGTTGAGCAGCACGTTGCCGCTGATGAAGAAGCCGATGAGGATCGGCACCAGGTTGAGCGAACCGCCGGCCAGGGCGTACGCGGTGGCGTAGGCAGCGAATGCGTTAGCGAACAGGAGCAGCAGGGAACCCAGGATGGCGGGCCACAGAACGGGGATGACCACATCCTTGATGTATTGGCTGCGGGTGGCGCCGAGAGACGATGCAGCGTCGTACCACTCTTTGCGGATGCCCTGCATGGCCGGCAGCATCAGCGTGGCCATCAGCGGAATTTGGAAGTAGAGGTACACCAAGGACACACCCCAGAAACCGGTCAGGGAGAAGACATCGCGGAAACCGGGCCAGCCGTTGGAGATGGCCACGGTGAGCAGACCCTCAGTGCCCAGAAGAGCGATGAAGGCGTAGGCCAGACCCACACCACCGGACTGGGCGGCGAGAGCGGAGAAGCTGTTGATCAACCCGGAGAGCTTGCCTGGCCGCTTGTCGTTGGTCAGCGCCCACGCGAGCAGCACGCCGAAGACGCCACCGACGACAGCGGTGAATAGTGACAGGTTGAAGGTGAGGACGAACGCGCTGCGGTAGGTCGAACCCATTGCCTCGCCCATTGTCGCGAGAGTGAAGTTGCCTTGGGGATCTTGGAACGACTTCAGGGTGTTCGCCAGGATCGGCATGATCAGGAAGACAGCCAGAAAAAGGAAGTACGGGAGCGCACCGAGGGAAGCAGGGTTGAAACTGAACTTCCCTTTGGGTGTGCGCTCCCGCTTTTCCTTCTTCTTGCCGTTCTCATCATGCCCCAGAGTAGATTGCGGTTCGACCGCGTCCTGGGAAGAAGAGACGACGTTAGACATTAGTTGCGGACCCTCTTTGCCCACTCGGTAGCGATGACCTCGTTGGCCTTGTCACCCTGCTCAACGGACGGGACCTGCACCTTTTCCAGGACAGCCGGGTCCGGCAGCTTCTCCATAGCCTCATCGGAGAGCTTGCCTTCCTCTGCCAGCTTGGTGAAGCGGGACGGGATAGCGCCACCGAGAGCGTACTGCTCTGCGCCCTCGTCGGAGTTGAGCCACTCAACCCACAGGCGTGCCGCGTTCGGGCGCTTCGGGTTGACCGAGATCGGCTGAGCGTAGAAGTTGCCGAAGACACCGTCTTCCGGAACAACACGCTCAAGGTCGACGCCGTCCTTCTCCAGCTGCTCGGTGGCGCCGACCCAGTTGTAGTTCCAGTCGAGGACAATGGCAGCCTCACCGGTGGTCAGGGCGGCAGCCGGGTCAGAGATGCTCACGAGGTTGCCGGACTTGGACAGCTCCTCGAAGAACGCCACACCCGGCTCGATGTCGTCGAGGGAACCGCCGTTAGCCAGCGACGCAGCGAACACGCCGGCGATGGAGGATGCGCCCTGGCGCGGGTCACCGGACAGAGCGATCTGGCCCTTGTACTTCGGGTCGAGGAGGTCCTTGAAGGTCTTCGGAACGTCATCGACCTTCTTGGTGTTCACACCGAACTCGATCACGCCGTAGTAGGCGGAGACCCACTTACCCTCCGGGTCCTTGAAGTCGTCCGGGATCTCGTCGAAGGTGGACGGCTTGAACGGCTCCACCAGACCTTGGTCAATGGCCGGGTTGGTGAAGGAATAGCCGATGTCCAACACGTCAGGCTGGGAGTCCTGGCCCTTGAGGTTCTGGACAGCCTGCAGCTCCTCTGCGGAGGACGCGTCCGGGGAGTCGACGGCGACCTTCACGTCGTACTTCGAGGTGAACTCGTTGAAGTGGCCTTCGTAGTTAGCCCAGGTCTTCGGGTACGCGATGAGGCGGACTTCACCCTCCTCCTTGGCCAGCTGAGCGATCTCTTCCGGGGACCCACCAACGTTTGCCGAGGCGCCGTCATCGCCCCCACCACCGCAGGCCGCGAGGCCGAGAGTGGTAGCGACTGCGAAGCTGACTGCTGCTACGCGTGCAGCCGCAGACTTCTTATTAAAGAACATGTAGAGCCTTTCCAATCGGGCGAAGCAGGGCAGGAGTTTGCCCGCTTTCCGCTCAAAGGTTTCACAGGTTTCTTAATGATTGGTGGCAGGATCGTGACAAATCGGCGAACAGAAGTTGATCTTTATTTTGCGCTAGTTGCCATGAAAACTGCTGGTCAAAAGGTTACGCGTCACCAAAACGGGTCATGGCACAATCGGTTGCGTGACCGATATGTTCTTAGAAAAGCTCTAGGATTGCGACGGTGTCTTGTTCGACTTCAACGGCACGCTCAGCGATGACGAGCCGGTTCTGGAAGCGGCATACGACACGGCCCTGCAGAACGTGGGGCTCGACGGCTTACGTTCCAGTGAATATGAATCCCTGGTCGGCCTGTCCGATCCCGACATCGCCCGCCGGCTTTTGGCGGCGCGGTCGTCGGATGCGTTCGATGCGCTCGTCGGCCACCTATCCGACGCATACACATTGGCGGTGGCTGAGCATCCGACGATCACGAGCGCGTCGGCTCGGTTCGTCTCTTCGCTTATCGACGACGGCAAGCGCGTCGCCGTGGTCACCGGAACCTTCCGCGCACTGATGCAGAGCGGCTTAGCCCAAGCCGGGCTCGCTGCGGTAGGGGAGCGTAGCGTCGCCATTGAAGACGTCACCCACGGTAAACTTGATCCCGAGGGGTTTCTGCTCGGGGCAGAGAGCATCGGCGTGCCCACCGACAGGATCATCGGGTTCGAAGACTCCCGGGCCGGGGTGGAAGCGCTCACACGTGCTGGCATTCGTGCCGTCGGCATTGGTCCCCACCTGGTGGAAGCAGACGGGCTGATCGCTCACTTTCCGAGTATGGATGACGCAGCCCGGGCGTACCTCGGCAATTAAGTTACGCGCTCACCCCGCCTACCGGATGAGCTCAGGCCGTTCGACTTCTATTGTTGCTTCGGAAACCCGAAGAGGTGGCTAATGTTTACACCCATGAGCACGCCGATGTCGGTTGATCCCGCTGAGCACAGCCAGGCCTCCTACGCACCGGGCCTGATGGTCCGAGTCCGTGACGAGCTCTGGCTGATTACCCATGTCACCCAATCCGTGGACGGCTACCTTCTGAAGGTGCGTGGCCTGTCCGATTACGTGCGTGACACCACGGCGAGCTTCTACACGGCAATTGATGAGGTAGAGGTTTTCGACCCATCCAGGGTCGAGGTCGTTGCTGATGAATCGCCCGGATACCGCACCACGCGATTGTGGCTGGAGACAACGCTGCGCCAGACTCCGGTTCCGCTGTACCAGAAAGAGCTCTCGGTTGCGGAAGAGATGCTCATGGATCCGCTCGACTACCAACTCACTGCGGTCCGCAAGGCGCTTTCCGACGATAACCTCCGCCCCCGCGTTCTCATTGCCGACGCCGTCGGTTTGGGAAAGACCCTCGAAATCGGGATGATCCTCTCAGAGCTCATCCGCCGTGGCCGCGGGGACCGCATTCTCGTGGTGACCCCGAAGCACATCATGGAGCAGTTCCAGCAAGAAATGTGGTCGCGCTTCGCTATCCCGCTCGTGCGTCTGGATTCTGCAGGAATTCAACGCGTGCGCCGGATTCTCCCCGCCAGCCGGAACCCGTTCACGTACTTCTCACGCGTCATCGTCTCCATGGACACGCTGAAAAGCCCGAAGTACCGCGCGCAGCTGGAGAAAGTCCGCTGGGACGCGGTGGTCATGGACGAGATTCACAATGCGACGAATGTGGGCACCCAGAACAACGAACTTGCCCGCACGCTTGCGCCGACCACGGAAGCTTTGCTCCTCGCATCCGCGACTCCGCACAACGGTGACCCCGAATCTTTCAAGGAGATCCTCCGTCTGCTGGACCCGACTGCTGTCATGCCGGACGGCACGATTGACAAGACTGCGGTGAGCCGTCTTCTCATCCGCCGCCATCGCCACAGTGATGAAGTGGCTTCGGTGGTGGGGGAGCAGTGGGCTGTCCGGCAAGATCCACTGAATATTCCGGTGGAGGCATCAGCGGAAGAAAACGCGGTCGCCGGCGAACTCGAGGCCATATGGATCAACCCGGAGAACGGCCAAATTCCGGCGCAGGATCGGCTCTTCCCGTGGACTCTGGTCAAAGCATTTCTGTCCTCGCCCGCCGCGCTCGAGGACACGGTCACGAACCGCCTCAAGCGGGTCCCTGCCAGCGACCCGAACCAACGCGAGGCGCTGGAGCGGCTCAAAGACCTGAACTCCACGGTGACCCGCCAGAACTCCAACAAGTACGCGGCGCTGATTAACTACCTGCACGACATCGGCGTGAAAAAGGGAAGTGACACCCGCGCGGTGATCTTCTCGGAACGCGTTGCCACTCTCCACTGGCTGCAAGACAACCTCATTAAAGACCTCAAGCTGCCCAAAGATGCCGTCGCCGTGATGCACGGCGGGCTCTCGGACGAGGAGCAAATGAGGCTTGTCGACGAATTCAAGCGCGAAGATTCCAAACTCCGCATCCTCGTTACCGGCGACGTCGCTTCAGAGGGCGTGAACCTTCACACGCTGTGCCACGACCTCGTCCACTACGACATTCCGTGGTCGCTCATCCGCATTCAGCAACGCAACGGCCGCATCGACCGTTACGGCCAAACGCAGTCGCCACAGATCACTGCTCTTTTGCTCGACACCGCGCAAGGGGGCTACGTCGGTGAGCTTCACGTGCTGCAGAAGCTCATCGAGCGCGAGCACCAGGCCCATGAAATCCTCGGTGACGTCGGTTCACTCATCGGACAGCACTCCGTGAAAGGCGAGGAAGACGAGATCCGCAGAATCATTCAGAATCAAGCTGGTTTCGATGACGTTGTGAAGTCCCCGGAACACATCGCTGAAGAAACCGCGCACACTGAAGAAGATCTCATTGACCAATGGATGGCAGGGTTCGGCCTTGAGCTCGACGAACAGGACATCGACTCCGCTGATCCGCACACCCACATCACAGCGGGAAGTACCAACCGCGGCAGCCTCTACGCGTCCGAGATCGACTACCTCGAAGACGCATTGAGCGAAGCGTTCCATGACGCCCCGGAGAAAGACATCGCAGCTAACGGCGTGGGTTACGTCCGTCACCCGAACCAGGTTGCTGAACTCACTCCGCCGGAGGACCTGCGCCGCCGCCTGGAAGTGCTTCCGCAGGACTACCTGGCGGACCGCAAGGTTCGCGAACGATTCCAGCTGGCCACCAACACGGACATCGGAAACGAGGTCATGCGCCGCGCCCGCACGGGGCAGGACGGTTCCACGTGGCCGAAGGCCCACTTCCTCGGACCACTGCACCCAGTGACAGATTGGGCCGCTGACCGCGCGCTCGCGTCGCTCTCCGCCGGTCAGATCACCGCCATCACCGGCGACGTCCCCACCCCGACCGTGTTGCTCATGGCGACGTTGACCAACAAGCGGGGCCAGGTCGTCTCCCGCGCATTCGTGGCGGTGATGGACGGCATGATCCCACAGGACGTGCCGGATCCCATCGGGTGGTTGCGCGGTATCGGACTCACCGAGCAAGCCATCAATCCGGGCACGCTCACTCTGCCTGATAATGCTCAAGAGCTCATTGCTCAGTCAGTGCACGTAGCCAGTGGTCAGCTGCAACCGATGATGTCTGCTGCGCGCTCACATGCGGAGGACCGTATTGGGTACTGGATCGACCGAGCGGACCGTTGGCAGCACGCCAAAAACGAAAGCCAGACAATGCTGCGCGTCGGCCGCTCGGCGTCGCTAATCAGCGAAGAGAAAGCACTCATCTCCTCACTCGAACCCGACCGCGAACTGATTCGCCCACTCGTCCTCATCCTGCCCGCCGACACCAACGCCGAGCCACACGCAGGCGAAAATTAGGAGACGCACACCAATGGCTTCATACGATTCCATCCTCAACGTCGACGAGTGGATCAGCGACCACTACTTCACCACCGATGAGAACAAGGGCGAGTCCTTCACCAAACGCGTGAAGAACCGCACCAAGGAATGGTCCGAACTGGAAGAGGAGACCGGAACACTCTCGCCGGTCAAGCGTTTCCAGCAGTACCGCGGCGATCTCCAAAAAGCGTTCGCGACCAACGCCGATGCCAACGCCACCGATTCGCTCATCCGCACAGCTTTCGGGTTCGGGGCACCATCGCAGACGACCTACGAGCGCGCTGGCGAAGAACTGATTTACGGCGGCTGGCACGGCAATGCCGGCACCCTGATCGTCCTGAGCGCGGCACCCGCAACCAACAGCGATGACGGAGAAGAAAACGGAGCAGACGATGACGTCACGGTAGACAACCTCGTCACCCTCCCCGTCGCAGGGGGAGTGACCCCAGCAGGCAAGGAACCGCAGCCCACCACAGTCACAGTGTCCAAGCTCATCGGTGATCTGTTTCTCTCGCAGGACGCGCCCGAATTCATCGTGGTCATCGCGGGAACGTGGGTGCTTGTCGCTGAGCGCGAATCGTGGCCGCTCGGCCGTTACTTGGCGATTAATCTGCAACTGGCCGTCGAACGCAATGACACGAAGAAGGCGGGCGAGCTGGAACGCATTGCCGTCATCCTCGCCCGCGAGAATCTCGAGCGCGCCGCCCACGGCACCACATGGTGGGTTCAAACCCGCGAGGAATCTCAGCAGCACGCAGTGAAAGTCTCCGGCGACCTGCGCGACGCGGTGCGCGAATCCATCGAGATCATCGGCAACGACGTGTTGGACCGGCGCCGCGAACAGAACCTGCCCATCGACGACCTCGACGGCAACGAGCTGGCCCGCCAATCCCTGCGCTACCTCTACCGCATCCTCTTCCTGCTCTTCGCGGAAGCGTCCCCGGAGCTTGCCATCTTGCCCACCGGCGCGCCCGAGTACGTCGATGGTTATGGGCTAGACCGACTGCGCGACCAGATCCTCAATCCACCTGTCACCGATAAAGCACGCCGCGGAACACACCTCTACGACTCGCTGCAGCTCCTGTTCACCCAGGTCAACCACGGTCACGATCCGCTGGAGACTCCCGGCGCCGACAAGGACGCGCAGAACGAGGGCCTGACGTTCCGCAACCTCGAGGCCGACCTATTCAAGCGCGAGAGCACATCGCTTATCGACGACACCAAGCTCTCCAACGCCGCCCTCACCCAAGTGCTGCAGAACCTCCTTTTGTCCAAGGTCTCCGCAGGCAAAGACCGCGGATTCATCTCCTATGCCACCCTCGGCGTGACCGAGCTGGGGCAGGTGTACGAGGGCCTGATGTCCTATCACGGCTTCATCGCCCAAGAAGACCTGTACGAGGTAGCGCCGAAGGGCGATGCCTCCAAAGGCTCGTGGGTGCTTCCTACCGACCGTGCCGATACCGTCCCTCAAGACAGCTTCGTCATGGAGACGAAGGAGATGGAGGAAGGCGGCACCGCTAAGACCCGTCGCCTGCACCCCGAGGGCTCCTTCGTCTTCCGTCAGTCCAGCCGTGACCGCGAACGTTCGGCGTCCTTCTACACCCCGCAGGTGCTCACCGAGTTCACCGTCGGCCAGGCCATCGAGGTCCTCCAAGAGGAAGGCCGCATCGAAACCTCTGAGGACGTGCTCAGCCTCACCATCTGCGAGCCCGCCATGGGCTCCGGCGCCTTCGCCGTGGAGGCCGTACGCCAACTTGCGGAGCTCTATCTCAAGCTTCGCGAGGACGAACTGGACACCCAGGTTGAACCCGAGCAGCGCGCGATCGAACTACAAAAGGTCAAGGCCTACATCGCCCTGCACCAGGTCTACGGCGTGGACCTGAACCCCACCGCGGTGGAGCTCGCCGAAATCTCCCTGTGGCTGGACACCATGACCAGCCAGCTCAAGGCCCCGTGGTTCGGCCTTCACCTGCGCCGCGGTAACTCACTCATCGGCGCACTGCGCTCTACCTACTCCACAGCCCAGCTGAAGAAGCGCGAGTGGCTCAGCGCCGTCCCGCGCCGGGAGTCCGTCCAGAACCTCGCCGAAGCTATCGATGCCGGAGAGCCCCGCGACATCAACGCCGCCGGCCGCATCCACCAGTTCCTCTTGCCCTCCGCAACGTGGGGTGCTGCTGCCGACGCCAAGGACCTGAAGACCCTCGCCGCCGACGACATCAAGGCCATGAAAGCGTGGCGCAAATCCGTCACCGGCAAGGTGCCTACCAAAGAGCAGGCGAAGAAGCTGACCAACCTCGCCGCGCGCGTGGAGTCCCTCTGGGCCATCACGCTGTCCAAGATGCGCATCGCGGAGGACCAGATCCGCCGCGACATCGACCTCTGGGGCCGCGACACCGAGCACAGCGCGAAGAATGTGCGCCGCGAGCAGATCGAGCAAGAACTGCTTCACGATGCCGACGGTGCCTACCTCCGCCTCCGCGTCGCTATGGACGCATGGAACGCGCTGACCTTCTGGCCATTGACCGAAGTGGACCAGCTTCCCGACCTCGACGAGTGGCTCGCCACACTTACGGACCTCCTCGGCGTTGACACCCAGGCCCGCGACACCAACCAGATCCGCTTGGCCAGCGCTACCAACTGGGACGAACTGGTGGAGCTGGAACGCACTGAGATCGGCCTCTCCGGTGCCCGCAAGATCGAGACCGTGATGGCAAACCATCCGTGGCTCGAAACAGTCCAATCCGTCTCTGCCGACCAAGGCTTCTTCCACTGGGACCTCGACTTCGCGGCTGTCTTCGCGCGCGGTGGCTTCGATCTACAGGTGGGCAACCCGCCGTGGGTGCGGCCGCGTACGGACCTTGATGCGCTGTACTCCGAGGCCGACCCATGGTTCTCCCTCGCCCACAAGCCGACCCAAGCTGCAAAGAACGACCGACGCGAGCAATGGAACGCTGATCTCGCTGCGCGCGAGGCTATCTACCGAGGCCTCGGTGAATCGGTTGCAACCGCAGCGGTGCTCTCCGACGTGACGCGCTACCCACACCTCGTGGGCCAGCAGCCCGATCTCTACCGAGGGTTCATGGAGCGGACGTGGGGTAACGCGTCGGAGGATGGCGCAACCTCCCTCATCCACCCTGAGTCCCACTTCACCGAGAAGAAGGCTGCATCTCTCCGGCGGGGTGCCTACTTGCGATTGCGGCGCCACTGGCAGTTCATCAACGAGTTGGTGCTGTTCGACATTGACCACCACAACGCGTACGGTGTGCACGTTTACGGGCCACAGCAAGAGGTGCCAAGCTTCGACCACGCCGCCTCGTTGTACCACCCCTCCACCGTGCAAGAGTCGCTCCCCCATGACGGATCTGGCAATCTTCCTGGCCTGAAAGACGATAACGGGAATTGGGATCTACGGCCCCACCGTGACCGGATCCAAACGGTTGATCTCAATGCGCTCGAGGTGTGGCACTCGATACTTGAGGATGACTCCGTTCCGGCTATCGAGTCCCGCATGGCCTACACGGTCAACACCGAAGCCGCGGCAGTGCTCGAGAAGCTTGCCGCCGCACCCCGTATCCGCGAGCTCGGACTTCAATTCTCCCGCGGTTGGGACGAGTCGATCGACAAGAAAGCCGGATACTTCGATACAGGCTGGGTGCATCCCGATTCATGGGACGATGTCATCCTCCAAGGCCCGCATCTTGGCGTATCGACACCGATGATTAAGCAACCCAACCCCACGTTGAAGCACAACCAAGACTGGTCCGAGAACGACCTCGAGGCGATGCCCGCCAACTTCATTCCTGCGACGGCCTATCAGCCAGATCGCACGGCACGACCGAGTTATGATGCGGATTATCCGAAATGGTCCACGGGAACAGACCGGAAATCCTCCGGTCTGTTCTTCCGTATAGCTTGGCGCAGGATGGCTGCAACTACCGGGTTCAGAACTCTTTATCCGGCGTTGATTCCACCAGGGGCAAAACATGTCCACCCGGTGCATTCCGCGGCAGTGGTAAATAACACCAGGAAGACAGCGGTAATTGGTGCTGCGATGTCGTCGCTTATTTGCGATTTCTGGGCTCGATCGACCGGAGCAAGTGAGATGTCTTATCCCTTGGTGGAGGGGCTACCGCTAGGGGTTCATGCGGCTAGAGATCAGCTCCTCGAGAACTACCTCCGGCTCAACTGCCTTACCGAAGCGTATTCGCCTTTGTGGGAGGAGATTATGGGGGAACCCTGGGGCGTCGATAAGCCTTTGCGAAAGGATGAGGAGCGTCGGGCTGCGCAGGTGGAGATTGATGCGATTGTGGCGTTGTCGCTGGATGTGAGGGTGGATGAGCTGTGCATGATTTATCGGACGCAGTTTCCGGTGATGCGGCGTTATGACCAGGAGGATCGCTTTGATGCCAATGGCCGGAAGCTGCCGAAGGATGTGTTGAAGTTGCAGGCGAAGTTGCGTGAGGGTGAAGAGTTGTCGGTGACGGATCGGACGTGGGTGCATCCGCAATCGGGTGTGGAGTACGTCTACGACTATCCGTTTAGGCAGTTGGATCGGGAGGCGGATATGCGGGAGGCGTATGCGCGGTTTGAGGGGATGGTTACTAGTTCTTAATTCAGGCCGTCAGCGGGGCTACGACGTGGCAGCTAGCCTTCAGCTATTCGTTTGTTTTGGCGGGCCCGATCCCCTTACCCATCTTTCATCGATTCAATTAGTTATATGAAGGAGAAACATGACTGCAGGTTCACAGTCGAGGCAATTCGAGTGGCAAGAGCTAGATCGTGAGCTCAAACGCTATCTTCCCCACAAGAAAGTCACTGAGGCTGGCCGAGCGCCCATTGGTTGGTTGATCGTAGGGGAGGACATCCCCTACCAGGGAACGGGGATTTGGGGTGGGGTGAGCGCGGTCCTGGCGCCACCTTCATTCGAACGAGACCAGCAGTTCGGTCACGGATGGGTAGGCAGACAACTCGGAGAAGTGTCCATAACTCATCTGCAAAAAGGTACAGCTGTTTCATCGGGTTTAAATGAAGAGGTCGGCGATAACAAACTTGAATTCTTCTGTGGTGCCAATAAGCCCCCTGGTGCTAACCGACACCAGATATTCCTTGCTCAACCATTCCTCTGGTTTTGGGATGCCTATCAAGTAGGGGATGAATGGAGGTATTTAACGCTCGGTGGCGAGGAAAGAAAGCTGGCCCGGTTCCAGGCTGGAGTTGACGGCTGGACGGTAGAAGTCCGTGCAGAAGAAGTTAGAACATTCCTTCATACGTTCGGCATGCAACTTGTCTTCCAATTTGAACTCTTCAAGCGTACTGATCTAGGGCCCGATAGCGAAGATTGTTACGAATATTCGGATGAGTGGGGCCGTTTTCAGTACAAGGAATACCCTTTTCGAGGGATGCCGGGAGGCCGCTTCATCAGGGCGTTAGATGGGTACTTTTATGTCACTGGCCTACTAGTGAAGTGTCCTGGGTTTAGTTCCGATCGTTTCTAGAGGAGGATTGGATCATGCCTAGGAAGTTCAGTGACGAGTTCAAGGACAAGGCGGTGCGGTTAGCCGAGGAGCTCGTTGAGCTTGAGGGGTGTTCGAAGTGGGCGGCGGCGGAGGAGATCGGCGAGAAGCTCGGCGTCTCGGCGCACACGCTCAACAACTGGTTGAAACCTGTCAAAGCGTCCCCCGACGTTCAGCGGAGCACTGGCGAGTCGGTCGACGACGAACTGAAGCGTCTGCGGCAAGAGAACAAAGAGCTGCGCAGGTCAAACGAGATCTTAAAGACCGCGTCAGCTTTTTTCGCAGCGGAACTCGACCGTCCCACCAGAAGATGATCGAATACATCGACACGTATCGCGATCGCTTCGGGGTCGAGGCCATCTGTCGCACATTGAAAGAGACAGAGTGTGGGTTTATCACCTCTCGCGGCTACCGAGCAGCGAAAACACGAGCCCCGTCAGCCAGGAGCTTGTCAGACGCGCTGCTTATCCCCGAATTGGTGAAAGTCTTCAAGGACAACTTCAGCGTGTACGGGGTACGCAAGATGTGGAAGGCCATGCAGCGCGCCGGCTGGGACATCGGTCGTGATCAGACCGCCCGGTTGATGAAACTCGCCGGCATCCAAGGCCGCAGAAGGGGCCGCACTCCGATCACAACGCTTCGGACTGATGTCCCGGATTGTCGTCCTGATCTGGTCAATCGTGACTTCACCGCGTCAGCGCCGCACCGGCTGTGGGTCGCT